>JAWPOF010000013.1:0-2665 GCA_033345275.1 Alphaproteobacteria bacterium | reverse complement strand
GGTATTGATGCGTCGTCCCAGGCGACGGCGGAAAAATCCAGTATTTGGGATTATGTATTGGCGCGGTTGGCGGCTATGCGTGTTAATTCATGTACGACCGAGGTGAAAGAATGCCTGCAGTCCGAAGACAGATGTGGCAAGGATTATACCCAGTGTATCGGTTTGGATACAGACACCATTATTCGTATGTGCCCATATGATAAATTGCCCGGTTGTCAAAAGGTATATGGCAAAGATGATATTCGTGGGGATGCGGTGTATGACGAATTGGCATATTTGGTTCAGGGACTGATGGTAAATATTGATAACGCCATGTTGGAAGAATGTCAGGCCGCCGTGGACGAAGCCATGATCAGGGTTTGTGGTGACACTGAAAACTGTGGCGGTTTGGCGGTTGATGATAATATCGGTGCGCGTTCGTTGGAGTATAAACTGTGTGAATACAAAGACGATGCATTCCAGAGCAACTGTCGAAATGATGTGAGCCAGATTCAAGATTCAGAACTGGGGCGCGGTGGCACAGAACGCAAGGCGTTCGCTGGTAAATTTGAAGGTGAAATTCCATGGGATGCGATATCGTTTATTGATGAAAATGGTAATTTGACGGGCAGACCTGTGCTGAATCTGCCCGAAGGCTCGGCGCCTTTGCCAGCCAAGGTTCAAAATGAACTGAATGTGCTGTATGGTAATATTAATGCGGCAATCGCGGCGATTGAATCAGATCAAAAGGTTCAGTATTGTATGACCGGACGTGAAGTTCAGGCGATGCGTCGCGTAAACACTGAAACAGATGAACTGGAATCAACACGTATCGGCAGTAAATCGGGTGCGGATGCCGCGCGATTCCCGCAATTGACGTCAGAGATGCGGTCGATTATCGCAACATCTGCGTTGAAAAAGGCCAAGGATAATTACTATAAAAAATATGATGGGTTGCAAAAGCAGTTAGCCCAGGACTATGTCACATTGGGTGAACGTATGGCGGAAATTGACGGGTTGAATAAATTAGATGCGCGTCGTGAAATGGCGCGTCAGGCGTGTGTGAATTTGGCCAGCGGATCAGTACTAGCAACGTCAGCGGGCAAAAATAACGTTCCAACCAGCCCAGTTGGATTGGATTTGATTGGTTCAAGTCAAAGAAATGATAATAACTATAAAGAAACCGTCACATCGATATTTGAGTGGGAAACACTGAATTGTCATCGTTGTGTGCGTATGCAAAATTGTGCCGAGCCAAAACGCAAGTGGTGTAAACGTTGGGATGACGAGATAGAAACATGCAACGATATTCGGTTTTGACAAAAAATAGATTTTGTCGTGCGGGGGGGGGTAGGATTTGAAACCCTGTACAAGATTTTTTATTACGGTTTGTTTGGCGTTATGTGTGTTGGGTGACGCGGGTGTGGCGAGTCCGGTTGCGAATTCACGCGTGTCGTCAAATGTAGTGACGCGCGCCGCAACAACGCGAAAGGTTGTTGGTTCAAGGGCCAAGGTTGCATCGGCAACCGAAAATACTGTGACAGATGATGCGTGTCGTGCCAAATACAATGGGTGTATGGATACTTTTTGTATGGTGGATAATGAAACCGGTGGACGTTGTATATGTAATAATAAAATCTTTGATTTGGATAAAATCCTGGCGGAAATCGAGCAACAGGATTTACAATCTTATAAATTAGCAACCGTTGGTGTTGAAACAATAGAATCTGGTGTTGATATTGCAGCAATTACCCGCCGGTCAAAGGCGGATAGTAATTTAACAAATTTATGGAACGCACAAGCGCAGGATACAACGACCGAAACTGAACGTGGCGCCCGATTGATGGCAACGGCGCATGAATTTTGTGTTGCGCAAATTCCGGGATGTGAATCTGAAATTCAGATGTTGCAGTTGATGTATGGGCAACAGACTAAATCGGATTGTGCGGCGTATGAAAATGCACTGAAACAGCAAAAACAACAAAGCCGGCAAAAGTTGGATACAGCCAATCGTGCGGTGCGAAGTGCTGCATTGGACAGATTGCGTACAACTAATAAATATGATTTGGGGCAATGTACTGTTGAATTTAAAAAGTGCATGCAGACAACCGGTGGGTGTGGCGATGATTTTTCAGGATGTGCAACAGTTGTTGCGTTGGATGCGACAAATACGCGTAAATCAACATCGCGTCAGGCCAAGAATTATCAAATTAAAGGTGTGGCAACTAATATAGAAATTTCTGCATCAACATATGAAACGTTGATGGCGAAAAAGCCACTGTGCGAATCAATTACCAAATCTTGTGTTAATGTTGCGGGTCAGGTATGGGACACATTTTTGCGCGAAGTTGCGCCCCAGATAAAAAATGCCGAACTGATTGCCGAAGACAAAGCGCGCCAGAATTGTATCGGTAATATTTCGTCATGTTTTCAAAAGGCGTGTAAAGACAATATCGACCCGCGCGACCCGGATGGTTCGTATGATATGTGTTTGTCAAGACCTGGGACTATGTTGAATCTGTGTCGGGTTCCATTAAATGCGTGTGGTATTGATGCGTCGTCCCAGGCGACGGCGGAAAAATCCAGTATTTGGGATTATGTATTGGCGCGGTTGGCGGCTATGCGTGTTAATTCATGTACGACCGAGGTGAAAGAATGCCTGCAGTCCGAAGACAGATGTGGCAAG
>JAWPOF010000012.1:0-108944 GCA_033345275.1 Alphaproteobacteria bacterium | reverse complement strand
AGCAAAACTAGCATAATAATACGCCCCCCCGCAACATGCGGGGAATTTTTTTATCTTACGAAACAAAAAAAAGACGTCCGACTTGGACGCCCTTGGGATTATGATAAAGACTAGAACATAAATCTAATACCAACATCACCACCAAAATTATGCAAACCAGAATTGATATCAACATACGTATAACGTGCCGCCATATCAACTGCGAAACGCTCCATATCAAACGTTATCCCCAATGTACCCATTGCAGAGAATCGCGTTTCATCTTTGCTATGATGTGGCACCAAATATCCATGACGTTTAACATCAGTCATTGCAATACCCGCACCAACACCAACGAATGGACGAACAATATTATACGAGCCAAATTCCATATAATTATTCCACAACAAAGTCTGCATCTTGGCTTCTACATCAACCTTGCCTGCACTTCCGAAATGTTCTGAATCAGACAATTTACCAAAATAAGACCATTCGATTTCAGAACGAACCGTATCACACACTTCCAAACCTAATGCGGCACGCCCCTGAAAGATATAATCAGTCATTGATTCTTTGCTGCCATTATATTTATAATTCAGGTTTGAATAACTCATACCGCCTCTTAATCCAATATATGGGTCCAGTCCCCACATAGTCCAACTGCTGCCCTGGTCTGGATGATTCATTGCGAACGCTGGGCACGCAATCAGCACAGCCAGTGTTGAAATTGCTAACTTTTTCATTTTTTCTCCTTTTTGTGTTTTGTTATATGTCAAAGTTTCATGTCAACACCCATATTTTATCAAGGCAAAACAAAGAATTACACAGGTATGAATCCCTGGGTTTTTTATCACATAGACATAAAATCAAAACAAAACAAAAAACCGCCAAACGGCGGTGTATTTGTGGTGGACGCGCAGGGACTCGAACCCTGGACCCACTGATTAAGAGTCAGTTGCTCTACCAACTGAGCTACGCATCCAGAACTGCAACGGGGAACATTATAGACATAAAATCCACCGAATGCAAGTTTTTGTTTATAATTCCGCACATCGCACTGTCACACATTTTGGTCGCAATTCTATATCCTGGATTTCTGCGACTGTCTGCGCACCAGCCAACCACATCACACGTTGCAAATCCGCCTTTAAATATTCAAACACAGATTCTACCCCGCGCCATCCACCCAACGCCAGTCCATATATTACAGGTCGCCCAATTGCAACCACATCTGCGCCACTGGCAACAGCCTTGAAAACATGCTGACCGCGTCTGATACCACCGTCAAAAATAATCGGCACACGCTTATTAACCCGTACAGCAATTTCCGACAAAACTTCAAATGCAGCCGGCGCACCATCCAGTTGTCGCCCACCATGATTAGAAACCCAAATCGCATCAGCACCCGCCCCAATCGCTATATCCGCATCATCCGGATGTTGAATACCTTTGACAATAACAGGTAAATCCGTCATAGATTTTACCCACATAACATCATAAGGCGTTAAATTATTTTTTGCTGCTGCAAATATAGTCCCTATACCCTGCCCGCCTGAACGTGGCACATTTGGCAAATCCAGCGGAAATTTAAAATCATTACGCGCATCACGCACACGATTTCCTCCTATTGGCGCATCGACGGTCAATATAATCGCACTATATCCTAAATCCTCGGCGGACTTTACCAACGCCCGTGTCGCATCTTCATCCTTGCTTAAATACAGTTGAAACCATTGTGGCGCACCGTTGCCAGCCTCTGCAATCTTGGCCAAAGTTGAACTGGCATATGTACTGACACTCATAATAGTACCAGCCGCTGCAACCCCGCGCGCACTGCCTGCTTCGGCCGTCACATGCGCCAACCCATGTGCGGCGGCGGGCGCAGCAATTATTGGCATAGAAATATCAACCCCAAATATACTTGTTCGCGTATCAGGATTATCAACACCCGTCATCACACGAGGGTATATATCAACCGCATCAAATGCCGATTCGTTTCGTCGCATTGTATTTTCTGTTTCCGCACCCCCACGAATATAATCAAACCCACCCTGGGGGATGATTTGCGCCACCATAGATTCCAAATCACCAATATCATAAATCGTAATTTTCTTGTCCCGCGCCGAAGCTCTATATTCATCACCAGACGACACATTTTTATATCGCAACTGTCCTATCACCCATATGATTAACAAAACCAGCAAAACAACAGACAAAATCAAAATTATTTTTTTCATCGCCCTTCTCCTTTTATCCCCCAGAATATCAAAAGCGATTAAAAAAAATGATTAGACAATATTCACAAGAACAAGAACCGACATGCATGATGCAAATCATTTTTTCAGATGCTGTATCGGATTATAAGCCTTGGTACCCTTGCGAATTTCAAAGTGCAGTTGCGGACTGTCAACCTTGCCCGTTTTGCCAACCGTACCGATTTTTTGTCCAACATTAACACGCGCCCCACGACGCACCACCATAGAATCCATATGTGCATAAACAGTCATCCAACCACCATCATGTTGCACAATAACCAAATTCCCCATCCCGCGTACTTCGTTCCCGGCGTACGCCACGACGCCATTTTCCGCCGCCTTGACCACGGCCCCACGGCTTGCTGAAATATTTATCCCATCATTAAACAACCCATTTGATTTTTCACCATAATTCGACAAAACCCTGCCCTGAACTGGCCATGAAAATTTATCCGATGAACGTGCAGTTAACTTTGGCAATTTCTTGGACGGGTCCGAAGAAATCTTTTTCTCGGCCTGCTTCTGCACAACTTTTTTTTCAGTTTTATTTTCTGTTTTTTTCACAGGCTCATTTTTCGTCTGCGCAGCAACTTTCTTATCTTTTTGTGTTTCCTTGACTTGTTTTTTTTCTGATTCTGCCTCTACAATTTTCACAGTTGTTTTATCTATGGTTTCAACAGGCACGCGCACCAAATTCGGCACACGAATTTTTTGTCCCACAGCCAGTGTAAACGGCGCCTGCAAACCATTCATGACCGCCAAATCATTCACAGGCACAGAATATTTACGCGACAAAGAATACAAAGTATCCCCTTTGACCACCTTTATTTCAGTTAAATCTACCCTGGTTGTTTTTTGTGTCCCAACATTTGGTTTACCAATCGTTAAAATATCATCGGCTTCAAATTCAAGACGCTGCACCCCAGTATCCCCATACATAGGAACCAAGATATAGTCATCTATACTGGCCAACCCCGTATCTTCTGTTGCAACAATCTGCGTTGCTTCTTCTGCAAAATCTGCCTGGTACCCATCATCATCCTTGTCACCAGGAATATCCTTTTGAATAATAATATCTTCCCCGACATCCGCATCCGCCATCTGGGGTGGAACAATATAATCATCAACAGATGCATAAAAAACATAATCATCTGTTGTATCAGACCCATACAGTTCTGGCGATGCATACACACCATAGTCTGTTACTGCCGAATTATAAATTTCTGGATATTTGTCCGGGTCTGCCAACAGTGCTGGATATCGTTCCGAAATAAATCCCCCAACAGAATCAGGAAATGACAAAACCCTGGGTCGCAAATCACACCCTGTTTGCACAGTCAGCACACCTATAAAAAAACATATGATTTTTTTCACGATATCATTATATCATAAAATCAGTCGCGACGCATAAACAAAATACTGACTTCAAACAAAGCCCACATCGGTAACGCCAACAGAATTTGACTGACAATATCAGGTGGGGTTAACACCGCGGCCGCAATCACAATAAACACAATTGCATACCTGCGCATTTTCAGAACCTGCATGCGCTTCAACACCCCAACACGATTCAACAATATCAACACCAAAGGCAACTGAAACGCCACCCCAAAAACCTTTAACAAACCAATTGTAAATGTCAAATAATCCCGCACTGCTGGTAACAAAACGGCTGGTACAGGTGCTGCCTGATTCAATTCAACAAAAAAACCAAACACAACAGGAAACAAAACATAAAAAGCAAAACCCGCCCCCAACAAAAATAAAATCGGCGACATCAGTAAAACAGGCCAAACAAATCCGCGTTCGTTCTTCTTTAATCCTGGTGCAACAAATGCCCACACATGCCACAGCATAACCGGCATAATAATCAACAAAGCGAATAAAATCGCCAACGAAAACTGAATCATCAACCCATCAGTCAGGCCAGTATATATCAAAGCCCCTTCGTCCCAAACCGTCAACAAAGGCCGGGTTAAAAACTCTTGAATCCAAGGTGCCACATACCACCCCACAACAAATACGCATGCAAAAATCAACGCCACCCATAAAATCCGCCGACGCAGCTCAGAAAAATGTTGCATCATTGTCATTTTCTTCATTTTTTCTTTGCCTTGTTGCGATTCGTTTTTGTAGGTTTTTTCATTGCTGTTGAAATAGTATCCAACACATCATCGGTTGTTGAATGAATCAAATCATCGATTGGTTTTTCCAGTTCAATTTGTTGCTTGATGTTTTCAGACGCATCTGTAATTTTCCAGATAATCCCGCGCACAAACTTGACCGCTTGGGCCAAAAATCGCGCTACATTTGGCCAATAACGCGACGGTATCACAATGACACCAACCAACAAAATCACAAAAAATTCACCCCAACTAATTCCGAACATATCTGCTTAATCGTAATAGTCATCACCACCACTGGTACTAATTGTCTTGTGCCGTTGAATCTGGAAATAGTTTTTAGCGAAACTGGTCTTTTCCTTTAGGCCATGAAAAACAACATCTGTCTTCGCCCCAGTCGCATCAACCACCGACCATGAATTTAATTTCACTGGCGCCTTGTCGAATACAACCGTCATATAGCCCAGTCCCTCTTGCCCACGCAAATTCAATTTCAAAGCAAAGCTTTTTTCCATATCAGTTGTCTCGACGACATTAATATCAGCATTTTGCAAATCGATATTTTTTCTGACTAATATCCCTGCTGGCGTACTGGTAATTGGCACAGTTGTAATCTGATCCAATGATTTATCAAAGAAATATAAATCACTGCCATCTGCAATCAATTGCACTGGCATATCATCATAATCCAATCGCACGCGCCCCGGACGCAACATAGAAAAAACACCATTTTGCTGTTTTCCATTTGCGGTCTGAACAAAAGTCCCCGTTAACCCCGTAATAGAATTCAAATACTTTTCGGCATTTTTCACCAACGCGCCATCCACCGCAGCATTTGCATTTAATGAAATCAAAGTAGCCAGCAACACAAAAAATTTTTTCATCATCTCTTTTATTCCCCCTTGAATAATTCCAGAACGCGCGCACGCACATTTTCTATCGTATCACGTACAATTGCACCCGCAGCCCGTTCATGTCCACCACCACCCAATGCCACTGCAATTTTATCAATCGGTTTTTTACGGCTGCGAATAGAAATTCCAATCTGTTCGGGCTTTTGCTCTTTTAACAGGACAATATATTCAACACCCGAAATCTGCCCCAATAAACTTAACACTGTTTCACCACGTCCGTCCAGATACTTGTAATCCTTTTTAACAATGGTCGCCAATGCCAAACGTCCATGATAGAAAAATTCAGCATTCGCCGCTGTTCGTGCTTCCAGCTGCACAGCCTTGCGCGGTTTATTATTCATCAATTCAATTAAATTACGAATATTTACCCCACTATCAACCAAGTCTGCCATAATATGCAATGCATCACCATTACGTGCAAACTTAAAATTCCCTGTATCGGTTAAAATCGCCAACGCCAACAAATCCGCCGTATGCGCATCCATTACCAATCCACCGGCACGCATAATCCGATACACAATCACAGCCGTTGCCGCCGCAGCATCATCATTTATACATAACTGTCCAACAGGATTTTCGTTTTTATGATGGTCGATTTCAACCACAAATTTAGCATTATCAACCACGGGTCGCGCCCCCCCAATATGCACTGGATTTCCATAATCCATAACAATTGCTAAATCGAACTGTTCAGACAAATCCACGCGTTCAAAGTATTTGATACGTGGCCGCAATGGAATATTTGATAAATTTTCAGGGATATTTCCATCATAGATACAAACGGGACTGATTCCAAAGTTTTCTTCAATCAAATTTGCCAGCGCCAACACACTGCATAACGAATCGCCATCTGGGTTTTTATGTCCCATAATTGCAATTGACTTTGCCTTATGCACACGTTCCAGAAATTCTGTTATTTTTTGTTCCATCACAACCTATCTTTATATCGCCGCATCTTCTACAAAAAACTGAGCATTGATACGACCATTATATTCATTTTCCTTCAACCTGCCCAACAACATTATTTTAGTATTTACATTCGCTTCGTCCAGCAAAAAATCACCTACAGGTGTCCCCACCAAATTAAATCCAACAAAAGCCAACTGAGTACCTGCACTGGTTGAAATACTGCCACGCAAATGTGCCCCGCCCCCCATCACAGTAGCAAATCTTAACACGCCACCACGCAACACCAAAACAGGCTCTGGATTTCCCTGGCCAAACGGTGCCAAATCGGCCATTTTTTTGACAAGGCGCATATTCGCGCCACCTGCGTCAATTTCAGCATCTACAATCAACTCAGGCTCAACCGCTTTGCCATTTAATTGTTCTCTGACGGCATTTTCTAAGAACCTGCAAAACGTAGTCTCATTTGCTTCATCCAGCGAAAATCCCGCAGCTGCTGCATGACCACCACCTTCGCTGATGATACCGGCCGCCAATGCATCATGAATAATTTTTCCTAGATTCACCCCAGCAATTGACCGTCCAGAACCATTTATCACCCCATCAGATTTTGTCGCAACACATGATGGCAAATCATATTTATCCTTTAAGCGCCCCGCTATAATCCCCATAACGCCACCATGCCAGTTTTCCCCACACACAAACAAACTGCATCGCCCTGCCTTACAGCAATCTTCGGCCATTTCACATGCCTGCAACATAATAGCATTTTGAATATCTATACGTTCCTGATTCATGACATGCAATTTATTTGCTAAATCATTAGCAATCAGGGGATTATCCGTCAACAACAATTCCAACGCAGGCACAGCCGAATCAAGACGCCCCGCCGCATTCAATCGCGGTCCCAAAGCAAACCCTGCCGCATAAACAGACGGCTGTTTTATCCCTGCAACATCCATCAACACCCGCAATCCCAGGTTTTTACGCAACCCCAAAACACGCAGTCCCGTTGACACAAACGCACGGTTAAGGCCAATCAGCGGCATAGTATCACAAATCGTCCCCAGCGCAACCAAGTCCATATAATTCATCAATTCAGAATTATCCAATCCCTTGCCACGACTTTTCAATTCACGGTTCAATGCCACCAATGTTAAAAACGCCACCCCAACCCCAGCCAAATACGTCAAGCCCGACTGGTCATCAGATCTTTTGGGATTTACAATTGCATCTGCCTGGGGCATCACACTATCAGGCGAATGATGATCGGTCACAACCACACGCATTCCCAGTTGTCGCGCATGTACCACCTCGTTAATACCACTGACGCCACAATCAACCGTAATCAGTAATTTTGCGCCTTCCGCAACAATTTTATCGATTGCGCTGTTATTCAGGCCATATCCCTCGCCTTCTCGCATAGGCAAATACCAAACCACATCCGCATTAACATTGCGCAAATACTTCACAAAAACAGCAGTTGATGTAATTCCATCAACGTCATAGTCACCATAAATTGCAATTTTTTCATTGTTTTCCACCGCATCAGCGATGATGCGTGCGGCCACATCCATATCAGTCAACACCGATGGGTCTGGCATATACTCTTTGATTGAAGGATTCAGGAATTTTTTTATATCTTCATCTGTACAAATTCCCCGCCCCGCTAAAATTTTTTTTACCAGGTCATCTGAATTTACATCATCTATACCGTCTGCCAACACCCACGCTTTACCCAGCATGGATTTTTCTACTATTCTACTACTCAACGCACTTCTCTTTTTTTTATTATCGGATATATTATAATGCAAATTTATTCAAATAGCAACGGCAGTATGCCATCCAAAATTTTTCCTGTTGTTGGCACAGCATTCCACGCTGCTGTACGCCACCCCCAAGACTCTTTGGTACCCTGTGGTTCATCCAACACAACTAAAATAGTATATTGTGGTGCATTGATTGGGAACACTCCGACGAACGCGGTCACATTTCTTTTATGATCAACCTTGCCATTAGTATATTTAACAGCGGTCGCTGTCTTACCACCGATTTGAATACCCGCAACGCGTGCCTGCTTGCCACTTGTTTCTTCGGCCACCCGCAACATAATTGGCCGCAACCTGGCCGATATTTCATCAGCCAACACACGCTCTCCATGCACCACACCGACATTTCGTTTTTGCAATGTCGGATAAATATAAATTCCCCCATTAGTCACCGCATTCACCGCCAGCATCAAATGCACAGGCGTTATTGAAATACCATGCCCATAGGAACGCGTCGCCCTTTCCACGGGTCCCCACTTATTTGGCAACAAAGGCTTCTCTGTTCGTCCAAATTCCAGATTCAACGCTTCATCAAAATGTAATCTTTCAAACAATTCCTTTTGCGCGCCATCTGGTAAATCTAACGCAATTTGCGCGCTGCCCACATTACACGAATGCACCATAATCTCTTCAACCGTCAGATGTGGCCGTGGAGGCTTGAAACTACGAATATCGGTAATTCTTGCCGCCACTCGTCCAAACTTGTCTGGGATAACAAACGGTTCTTTGACATAGTATTCCTTATCAATTCCATATTCTAATGCCAATGCTGTATTAAATATTTTGAAAATAGAGCCTAATTCAAACACACTGCGCATTGGCTTAAACAAACGATTCGCAACGGGGTCGGCACCCAAATTTTCTGGATCAAAGTCCGGCAAAGACACCATCGCAATAATTTCCCCTGTACGAGAATTCATCAGCATACCCATCGCCGATTTGGTTTGATATTTCTGCATTGCGAATGACAATTGGTCATAAAACACCGCCTGCACACGCGAATCGACCGACAATCGCAATGGGTCTTTATTTTCCGTCAGATAATCTTCATAAATTCTTTCTGCGCCTTCTAATCCATACCCCTCGGCACCGACAAAGCCAACAATATGTGAAAACAACCTGCGTTTTGGGTATTTACGCGTTTGGATTTTTTCAACCTCTAATCCTTCCAATTTTGCTTTTTGAATAATTTCCCGTTGTGTATCACTGGCATATTTTTTCAGCCTTATAAATCGTCTGTCTGAATTAACCAGCGCAATAGCCTCGGCCAAAGAATATTCATACGGCAATGCCTGATGTATTGTGTGTGCAACCGCTTCTCGGTCTTGTTCACGCACGGCTCGATTCCGCAATATGATATGCCCAGACGCGACATTTTTTGCCAATATGTCACCATTTCTATCTACTATATCTGCGCGCTGTACATCCCACTCGCCATCAGCCCCTCTCAAACGAGCCCTGTCTGTTCCCTGAATCCCCAATTGCAAAGTCCGCCCAATAAATATCATAAACGCAATTAAAAACACAGTATACATCACACGCAAACGCTTGCGCCCCGTCGCTTCGCCACGTGCACCAGTAAAACCATACTTTAAGATATCTTTACCAACCTCGAACATTTACAATTCTTCTTTGAATCCTATTTCATTGATTGCGATTGACTTATTAAAACTAACAACTTCTGACCTTGGTGCAATACTTACTACCAGATTTCGTAAAATCTCGGGACGCACATATGATGCAAAGTTCGCCTCGGCCACTGCGATTTGTTGTTGGGTTTCAACAATTTCCCGCCGCACACGATTCAATTGACGATTTTGCGTACGAAATGCCACCTGCAATACCACAGTTGCCATTAATACAATCCCAACAGACCATACACCAATTTGAAACATTTTTTCATCATCTTGCATACGCGCACCCCACATTCCAATATGCCTGACGACATTTTATCATAAATTCTGCAAAAAACGAATCATAGAATTCACACCATTCAACCGCCCTACCCCCAGTCCCAACCCCAGACTTTGAAATTCGCTGTTAACATCCATTTTTTTTATTTCATCGGCTGACTTGCCATCAACCATTGCGATAATTATCGCCACAATTCCCCGAACTATTGCCGAATCGGCGACACCATAAAAATTATTCCCTAATCTGCAAATCTGCACAAACGAAGCACACCCCAAAATTTCTGTACAATCCGCCCCATCTGGCACAGGCAACAATTTTTTTCCAAAATCCACAAGCAGTTCCAACCGCATTGCAGCATCGTCTGTCATCATCAGCATATTTTTCATATCTTGATAATTCATATGTGTCACCATCCCTCGTTGGTCAAATCTAATTCTAAACGTGCTGCATCCGACATACGTGATAAATCCCATGGCGGGTCCCACACCAAATCCACACGCACCGGCACATCACCTGCGACCGATTGTGCGGCGGCCCGCACCTGTTCAATCAATTCTTCCATCATGGGACATGTAGGACTAGTAAAAGTCATTTTGATAACAACCTCTTGCGCTTGAATATCAATATCGTAAATCAACCCCATATCCCAAATATTAACCGAGATTTCTGGATCATACACCATTTTCAGTGCGCCAATAATATCGTTTTTTGTAAATTTCATTTTACTATATCTTTTATTACCTGAACTGTATACTTAATTTCATCCATTGTGTTACACGCACCAACAGACAAACGAATCGTCCCCGGCACCCCCATCAAATTATGAATCCAAGTTGCACACATATTGCCCACGCGCGCACAAATATCACGCGCCCCAATACGCGCCCCAAAATCCAGCACATGCATACCATCTATAACAAACGTCAACACGGTCGCATCACGCCTTGTCAGTATTTTTATCCTTGGCAACATCGACAACTGATCGTACATATATTTTATCAGATTTAAATCTGGACGATTTTTTTCTAATTCATCAATTGCAACCCCCACCCCAGCAATCTGAGTCAATGGCAATGTTCCAGCTTCGAACTTTTCTGGTCCAGGCGTCAAAAATACTTCCCCGTTGGTGATTTTATTCACCATTCCCCCACCGAAAATCACAGGGTTATACGCATCAGGTTTTTTCACATACATCAGCCCCAATCCTGTATCCGCACCAATTTTATGAGCCGACCAAACAACAAAATCCGCATCCCATTTTTGCGCATCTATTTTTTCATGTACGACATATTGCGCAGCATCCACCACCACAACAACATTTGGATTTTTATTCCGCGCCATACGCACGATTTCCGGCACATTTTGTGCAACCCCCAAAACATTAGACATCGCGGTTACAACCATGACATCAGCATATGGAATTTGATTTGTATCAATATCCAGTTTTTCATTCAACGGCATAACAATTGTTTTTGCCAAACTTTTTGCAAATGGCAACCGTGCGCTATGATGATCCAAATCTGATACTGCCACAATTTTATCGCCACCCAACCCCAGCATTCCTGCAATCATATTCATCGCCGCAGTCGTCCCTGACGTAAACACAATCTGCCCTGGATGCGCCCTCATAAAATCTGCCACCCTTTGTCGAGCATGTTCAACCATATTGTCCACAGCAACACTGCGCGCACAAATTCCACGACCTGCATTTGCATAACCCCCACGCAAAAAATCAACCTGACTTTCAATCACCTTTTTTGATTTTTGATATGTCGCAGCGCTGTCTAAGTATATGATTTTATTCATTTATGATTTCTCTTGCATTTTAGATGAATTATAATACAATTTCGCCAAATATCAATAACAGAAAGGAGAAAAACATGGCAATCACACATGCGAACGATGCGACATTTGACAACTTAATCAGCAACGGCATCACATTGGTTGACTTTTGGGCTTCATGGTGCGGCCCATGCCGTATGTTTGGACCAATTTTCGAATCCGCATCTAGCAAGGCATCTGATATAAACTTTGTAAAATTTGAAATTGACGAATCGAATCGCCGCACACCCGCAAAATATGGCATTCGCAGCATTCCATCTGTTTTGGCATTCAAAAACGGCGAATTAGTCGAGGCTCGCACAGGCTTGATGGACGAAGAAACGGTTCTGGCGTGGATTCAGGAATTAAAGGGTTAAAGAAATGGCAACCAAAGACGATTATAAAACACTTGAACTGCCTGCAAATTACAAACCAAAAAAATCGGAACCATATATGTGTCCGATGCAGCTGGCATACTTTTATAACATATTGAACAGCCAACGCGAAGAATTGCAAAGCAACAGCGATTCTGTACTCAGTGCGATTCGTCTGGCGGACAAAACTGAATCCGTCGGTGTCGGCGACGATTCAGATAACGCGACCTATAACCAGGACATCACAATGGACTTGCATATGTCCGAACGCAACAACAAACTGTTGCAAAAAATCAACGCCGCATTGGACAGGATTGCCAATGGCACCTATGGATACAGCATAGTATCTGGCGACGAAATTGGGATTGGCCGCATGATGGCACGCCCCCTTGCCACCATGACCGTTGAAGAACAAGAAGAATACGAATCCCGCAAAGGCTAAACAAAAAAACCCACCAAACGGTGGGGTCTTTATTTATAAATCCAAGATGCAACCGAACAGAACGGCAAAAAAGAAACAAACCGTTCCTCCAATAACAAACAGGTGCCAGATGCCGTGCGAAAACTTCATCCGCCGCCACAGATAGAATATCACACCAATTGTATATGCCAATCCCCCCGCCAAAATAAACCACAATCCGCGTTCTGGAATACTGCGAATCATTGCTGGTAAAATGAACAATAATGTCCACCCCATCGCAACATATAAACCTACCATCCATTTTGGCTGTTGATGTGGATTTTTAATCTTCATATATGACCCAAACAACACAATCGCCCACAATATTCCAAACACCGTCCAACCAATCAGCCCACGCAGATTCACCAACAAAAACGGCGTATAAGTACCTGCAATCAATGCATAAATTGCAACACTATCCCACACCTCAAAAAAACATTCATGCTTTTTACCAATGGTTGCATGACACATCGTGGATCCGAAATACAGCGTTATCATCGTCACGCCAAAAATAGCACACGAAACAATTGCCCACGGATCACCCTTTAACCCTGCAAACACGACCAGCAACGTCAATGCCGCAATAGCCAATCCAATACCAATTCCATGCGTTAAAATATTTACAACTTCTTCGGCGTGTGTTGACGGTTTTTCCCAACGAAACAAACCTGTTGCACGCAAAACCTTTAACAATTTTGATCCATGCTCATCTTTTTTCACTGCACGAATACGTGCCCGCTTTGACTGTGTCATTTTATTGCCCCTTTGATTCGTTTAACCACGCGTTCCCCGCCCATAACTGACATAATAGAATACAAGTCTGGTGTATTTGTACGTCCCGCCAATGCCACACGCAGGTTCATTGCCACATCACCATTTTTAACATCACATTTTTCTGCCACCGCAACTATCTTGGTCCACCAAGTATCCTTGTCATCCGTCGCGTCATAGGTCGCCAAAAATTCACGCAACACATCCATATTAAATTCGTATTCAGAATTCGGCACAAACAATTCATCCCAGAAAAACGCAACATTTTCCAATGTCTGGGACCATGTGATAAAGTCTTTACGCACACGCTTTGGATTATCACGTTCAATACTTAAAACTGACGTTAAATAATTTTGCTCTTTGCACATTGCTCTTTGCGCATTGTTTCCATATTCATTTGCCCAATTTACAACACGCGCAACCAAATCCGGCACAGGCAATGACCCAATAAATTCCTTGGCCCACCATTCTAATTTTTTCATATCAAACAACGCACCCGACATAGGAATCTTTTTGGCGCGCATTTCATAATCCCAGAATGATTTAACCTGTCCTTTCATCTTGGCTTCTTCATAACCCGACGCAGCGATATTGCCCAGATATTCAATCACGGATTCTACGGGCCATCCTGCCTCTAAAAAGAACGCAACATTTGCCTCGGGGTCTTTGCGCTTTGACAGTTTGCGTTGCTTGCCTGACTCTTCATCAATTTTATCAATAGTCGATGTATGAATATACAGCGGTGCACACCAATCCATCATACGGAACAACTGAACATGTAACGGCAACGACGGCAACCATTCTTCACCGCGAATAACATGAGTCGTACGCATAAAGTGATCATCACATAAATGCGCGAAATGATACGTTGGCAACCCATCATTTGATTTAATTAAAACAATATCTTCGTTATTTTCCGGGAAACCAATCGACCCACGCACCGCATCCTTGCAGAAAATACGCTGTTCTGGATTACCATTCGAATACAAACGAATCGACGGCACCAACCCCCTATCTAAATTTGCAATAATTTCATCTTCACTTAAATTTCTGTCGCGCGCAAATTCACCATAGATACCTGTTGCAAAACCTGCCGCCTTTTGATTTTCACGAATTTTTTCCATATCATCTGCAGACAAAAAACAAGGATACGCCAACCCATTTTCCAACAAATGTGCGACAACACTGTGATAAATATCCTTGCGCTGCGATTGATAATACGGCCCATATTCTGGCACATTATTATATTTCAAACCGAATCGGTCCATAGATGCATTAATAATTTGCACGGCATCTGCAACCTCGCGCTTGGTATCAGTATCTTCGATTCGCAGCATAAACACGCCACCCGATTGCTGGGCCAATTTACAGTCAATCAATGCCCCATACAGCCCACCGATATGCATATATCCCGTTGGGCTGGGCGCAAAACGTGTCACAAACGCCCCATCAGGCAAATTACGTGGCGGAAACTTTGCTTCTAATTCATCCAATGTATATTTTGGTGTCGCACCTAACACACGTGCAATTAAATCCTTTGACAAACCCGTTCTCATTTTTGTTTCCCTTTTTCCCATTCTGATTTTAGTTTTGAATACACTATTGTATCACAAGATACGCCACGCAAAACATACGAACCGCGCAACACCCCCTCTCTCACATAACCTGAACGTTCTGCCACTGACTGCGACTTTATATTTTCTGCATCTACACGAATTTGGATTCTGTTTATCCCAAGTTTCCCAAACGCCAAATCTTCCAAATATTTAATTCCACGTGTGACATACCCACGACCATTAAATTGTGGTGCCAACCAATACCCCAATTCCGCCGTCCTATGTCTTTCGCCAAACATAACAAAACCATGACCACCAACTATTTTACCATCAACTTGAATCAAATATGACGGCTCGTCCAAGGGCTCTATGGTTTTAAGATAATTATATGCATCCTCTGGTTTGGAATAAAAGTCTGTCCACTCCAACCATTGGGATAAAAAATCCCTGTTTTTTTTAACAATATCAAAGAATTCTTGTGCTTTATTAAAAGTGGCCACCGGTTTAACCAACTCAAAATCACCACAATCGATTCGTTTTGGAAATTCAATCATATCTATATATTCCTTGTGTTTTTAATTACTCAATTCTATACTAAAACTATGGAAAAACAAGAAATAAGAACATTTGGTCGCCGCCACGGCAAAAAATTATCCACCCGTCAACAAACATTGATTGACACAGTTTTGCCAACATTAAAACCAACAACTGGCGACATTTTGGAAATTGGCTTTGGGGCGGGCGAACACGTACGCGCCCTGGCGCGCACAAATCCGAACAAAATTATTATTGGGGCCGAACCATTTATGAATGGCGTGGCATCCCTGCTGTCTGCAATAACCGATGAAAAAACGAATCGAATTTTGGACGAATATTCGGGCATTCGTATTTGGGCGGACGACGTTCGTGATTTCCTGCGCAAAACCGATTCGCGATTCGAACAAATCTGGATTTTACACCCCGACCCCTGGCCGAAAGCCCGCCATGAAAAACGTCGCCTGCTGTCTGCGGAATTTTTAAATACATTGTCAAAATATTTAACCGCCAACGGCGAAATCATCATTGGCACCGACCATTGGGAATATTTTGATTGGATACTGGAACAGATTAAATCGACAGATTTAACCACCACAATTCCAGACATGGAAATAATCCAAACCCGATACCAGCATAAAAACAAGGCTGGCACAGACACCCCAAAATATCTGATACTTAGACATTAATCCAAAATCGCAATTTATTTTTCAGTTCTGGTTGCAACCTTTCCACCAGACGTTGCGCCTGTTCTATACGCAATAAATTCGGGCCAAACGCGAAATGTAAATCAAATTTATTTTCCGCATTCCACGCGTTTAACATACCATAAATCCGCCCTACAAAATCCGATTTATCCCCTGTGTCACAAGTAAAAGCCACCACCACAGCAGAAGCATTTATCTTGCGTAAATTTGCAAATATATCTGTCCAATCAAATGGTCCGACATCGCCGATATCAAACCCAATAATTAAATCTTTATTAAAAAACAAATCATCACGCACCACATAAATCTGTTCGACCAAATCTTTCAACATAGCGCACGTCAAAAATATTTGCGCCCCATGCGCGCCCTGACGCAATGCAGTATTAACCTGCACGGCGACATCAGAAATCGCACTTTCTGTAATCTTTTTTCCTTCCAGATAAAAGCGCGTCATAATTTTCACATTACTGCTTTCCAACCACGCCCAAACAGTCTGAATCATATTTGGCGCAACCGACATCACCGGCAAATGACACGCATTTACAAACTGCACTGCATCTGCCAAATCCATAGCATCCATATCAGTCCTGCACCACAGTGCACCACTTGCCCCAATTAAATCAAAAACTGCATTTTTATCAATCATAACACTTTTTACTTTATCATAAATATGATACAATTAAAATTGTTATGAGAAACAAATTAAATAACTTTTTGCTGGCTATTTTGTGGTTGCTTGTCTCAATCCTGGTGATGTGCTTTTGGTTTAACATCCGTTTTGGCTTTAATATATTTTCATCTGCCCATTGGCAACACCTGGCCTATATGCAGGCGACCCAAACCCCGGTTACCCCGGTATTTTACATATCTATGGTTATATCTGTAACGGTTATTATATTTGGCCTGTACTTATTCATCCGCCCTACCAGCAAAAGGGATATTGGGCACAAACCCCAGCCAACATCTGTGGTTATACCACCACAGGCAACACACAGCATACCAGTCACATCACCACAGCCTTATAATCAGGCCCCGACCACCATGGCGCAATCCGAAGCAAACATTACTCGTCCACCGCGTCTAAGTCTGGCAACCACCCCCCAATTATTCACCCCACCCCCCCAACCATCTACAGCCACCCCGCCCCCCAGCGATTGGCCTGAACTTCGTGAAATTTTCGAAACTGCTGGTTATACCACCAAACCCACATTCCGCATTGACGGGACTTCAATTCCTTTGCTGGCAATCGGCAATAACGAGGTTTTATGGATTGGCGCTGTTGGCATTCCCACATCAACACTGCAAAAGGCTATTGATGTCATCGACCAAATATTTTCTGACACATTGGACGACCTGACCATAAACATTAACGGGTTTGTACTATACGCGCCGGACACGTCATCACCTGGCGCACCGAACATATTAACATTTGACTCTCCTGAATCATTACGTCAATATATGAATACACATCCAAACCCTCCAACGGCTCCAAATGACATTGAAAACTTTGATGCATTTTCGGCCTATATATCAACTGTTATCGAATACATTGGGAAAATTTAATGCAACTGAACGCAGGCACCGCAGAAAAAATGATATCAGATATGGGTATGTCAGATTTACCCCTGTTTGAAATCCGCCCTACTTCATGCCCGGTTTCATCTAATTGGTTTTCCCAGTATAAATCATTATGCCATGATTTCATGTTATCGTTAACAGATTCTGTTGAAACATTGGCATTTATGGATTTATCCCAGGACGAGTTTATGAATATCATAACTGGTCGCGCCCTGCCCCAGAACATATCGATTCGTTTTCGTACACCATTGATATGGGGTGGCAAACTGGAAACAGACAATATGTTCATGTGCTGGACATTCCCACATTCATACAACATGGACAGATTTATTATCGCCCAATCTGACGCAAAAACCATATGGTTACCCAACCCTTCACAAAAGATATATCTGCCAACACATACTGCTGGCGGTGGCGACGGTGGCAACGCGACCGAGGACAGATTGGCACAAATTGGCGCACAAATTGCATCCAGTCGCGACATATAATAATGGTAAAAAAAAATGACAACTGACGAATTTTTATCATATATAAAATCCCGAGGCGCACACCTGACGGATGCGGTTTCTTTACACCAGATTGCATTAACGAACACAACACTTCAACACAGGCGGCATGCAATGTTGCCTGCATTTATGTCTAACCTTTACACAAAAACGGGTGGCATTATTTTAGGCAACGGTTGCATTTTTGGCCCGAACGAGTTACCACAGGGCTTGCGCTATCCGATTCCGACAATCGTTCAAATTAACCAAGACGCATTAATCAATTCCAAAATATTGGGCAAGACTGTATTCGGCCGCAACGATTTATTTTGGTTTACATTTGACGCATTTGGCACGTGCTTTATGCTGGATAACTTGACATTATCCCCACTGCGCAAATACGAAGACCCATATCGTGCATTGATTGATTGTCTTATTGCGGGAAAAATCTGAATGAAGAAAATATCGATATCTTTATCAGGCCACCAAACCAGCATTACCCTGGAACCCGAATTTATCGACGCACTGCATGCGTTGGCCGTACATTACAACAAACCGGTTGCCCAGATAATAAATGAAATCGATGCCGCACGTGCGCCCGACACCAACCTGTCATCTGCGGTACGCGTGTGGATATTGAACCAGATGATTTTGCGCACAGGCGACAATTGAACATTTTTTCACAAAAAACTTGACAGAATACTTTTTTTGCGCTGTTATAAGCAAACACAATAAACCAAAGAATTAAATATGTCTGATACACACACTATTCGCAAAATATATGATATTGCATCCGCATTTATCACGGACCGGTCGGCACTTATTCAATCACACAGCACCCCAGATGGTGTTATATATACATTTACCAAAAACGACCTGACCGAATTATCATATCGGCTGGAAATATCGGTTGAATATGGCACTCAAAACCAATCCAGCCACAAAAACGGTCAAATTCGCATTCTTCGCAGTCAATCAAAATCGGACTGGACACACCCTGACATCATTATGTCGGCGCACCCCCAATTAAACACAGGCCGTGCATTTGACCCAACCCAGCCCCAGATTATCCGATTTGGCACCCGCATTTTATCGCCGCATTTTTTCAAGCTATTAAACATGGCCCAACTGCGCACAGCCAACAAAATTCCAACATCAAACAATTCGATAAAAATATTCACTTTGTTATACGGCAAACTAAGATAACCGCCCAAATAAAACAAGGTTAATTTAATAAAAACACCCGCCAATGGCGGGATTTTTTAGTGGTTAGTGTAAGTGCAAGTGGTTAGTGGCGGAATCCCACTGCGCCAAGGCTTCGTGGGACAAGTGCATTAATTGCGCTTTGCTCATTGCTCTCTGCTCTTTGCTCATTGCTCTTTGCTCTTTATTTGCCCAACGGGCAAACTTAACTAAACTTTTATTTATCATTGTATTCGTATCTCAAAAAAAATCCTGCGTTTGCAGGATTAATCTTTATCTTGTTTTTTTTCGTTCTGGGATAATTCATATGTCTTGGTACGCAGACACGAACGCATATTATCAAAACACGTCCGGAAATTTGTCTTTTTGCGTATCTGTTTCGAATCCAGACAACCTATCTTATCTTCTGTCTTATCAGATGTTCCAAACGAATAATTACACACCTCCTTCTTGGTCGGTGCTGTATTCTTTAACAATGTAAAATCGTTTGCCAATTGCTTGGCGGCCTCTAAACTAACATCATCGGCATTACCCGTCGCATTTGAAATTGTATTCATATTAGTATTCAAACACTTCATAACATCCGCCGGCAACAGTTCTTCATTACAATTTTTCGCCCCATACATATGAATATTTCTGTCATCCGACTTAAACGACGAACCGCCCGATGACGATGACGAAGATGATGATGCGCCCTTGGCCTCTAATCCCGTGGTCAACACCGCCTTTTCCAATTGGGTCTTTAACCGTCGCAACATAGATTCCATCTGTTCATATTGCCGATACATCTGTTGGGTAATCAACGTTGTTTTCATTGCGATAACATCGCGCATTAATTCTTTGTCCGCGCCCGTTGGATTTTTTGTTTCAGCAATATTATATGCGTGTGTGGAACACAGCGCCAATTCCGCCACAATCGCATCATTGTTGTCATTTTCGCACCCATTGTCCGCCACCGCCGGCACACACACCACCAGCGCAACGCACAAACCCGCCAAGATATTTTTCAACATTTTCATTTATTTTTTATTTACAATTTTTTCATCCTTACAGGTATAACTATCATGTGCCATAATCACATCACCGCATAAACACTGCCATTTATCATTCAAGCGGCCCTTTCTTTCATAACACCACTCCACCCGCTTTTGATTCTCTTCCAACCGCTTTTGATTCTCTTCTATGTTCATTTTGGCGCTATTATCAGATTCTTGCCTTGTCTTCTCAGCAGCATCCCAGTCACTCTTCTTCCACACTACGCCACCAACATATACGCAATCTACATCCAACATGCAACGCTCCGAGTCTTCATTCCATGACATTGAACAACCCCGATTCTTGACATAGGTACCATGGCTAGACTTAGGTTCGCAAGCTTCTTTATCCCATGGCAACAAATGCATATCTGCCGATAATCCTGTTTCATCAATAAACTTAACCCATCCTTTATATTTTGCATCATGCGCCAACTGTTCATTTGACACACAAATCTTCTTAGGCAATTTCTTAGACTGCACCGCCGTCAACAGATTCTGATATCCAGTTGGTGTTAATGCGCAATATTTCAATCGATCTATTTCTTCATCCGATGGTCCCTGGGAATACCTGTTTGTACCAATATAATCCGGTGCGTCTTGCAAAATAATCCGTTCCAATGTATCCAGGTCCAGTGTTGCACCCCGCTTGCTGTTGCGACGACCAAATATCGCAATTGATTCCAATGCGGATGTCGCACACCCAACACGAACCAGACGGTCACCCTCGTAATTTTCGTCCAACCATTCACGCAACACTTCTTCATTATCACCCGTGTCACCAATTAATTGGGTGACGGTACAGCGATTATCATCCTGGGGCGGAACCGCCATACCAGGGGTACATTCCTGACCACCTTTGACCGTGCCAAATTTAACCGACCGACCATGGTTACAGTTGTATGCATTATAATGCTCAACTTCGTGTTTACCATCATCACCCGTGCACAGGAACTTTCCCCATTGATTACACGCACCACTTAACATCATAATAACGTCGGACACGTCCACACCAACCGCCAACGCCATTTCTAATGCTTCGTACGCTTCATCCACAATTTCATCATAGGGTTCAAAAAATGCAAGTGCCTTTTCCTTGAATATTTTGACACGTTTTGGTCCCGCGCAATTATTCCCACGCGCATCACACCCCGCATAGACAAACGCCGTATCCATTGTTGCCTTTAATTTTTTTAATGCGATTTCAGCATTTTCAATTTTTGATAAAATCTGACCCGAAATCTGTTTGCGCGCCAAAATATCTGCATCAATCCCACGTTCCGCCGCTGCAACCATCTCGTCCGTCAACGCAGCATTGGCCGATGACACGGGTGCGGACACCTCGGGCTGTTTGGTGGCCTGTTCCATCGCCGCGGCCGTCAATGCCTTTTGTTCATCCAGCGCGGCCTGCATCCGGGCCATTTGTTGGACATTTTGCTGTTGCATTTCATATTGCATTTGTTGCATCTGCGTCTGCATTTGTTGCAATTGCGCATTACTTTGCGCAACCGCCGCCTGGGCCGCCGCGGTTTGCGCTGCGATTTGGGCCTGTTGCGCCTTGTTCGTTGCATTGGACACCAACTGCGCAGAAATAAATTCAATCAAATCATCGCCATATTTTTTACATGCTGCATTACTGTTCACACAGCCCGCCACAATCGGACGCGCCAAATCCAATGTATTGCACCCCGCACACTTTGGCTGGGCACAACGCAAAATCAACGAATTACAGTTTCCAAAATCAGCCGTCGCCCCACCGCCACCACCCGCCATGGTGCGATTATTCATCATCTGATTCCAGTTATTATTATTTGTTGCCCCAGAATTTCCATTCCATGCGGTTAAATTACTGCCCGCGGTGGTTGCGATTTGCCCCTGCGCAAACGTTGGAATTGCGCACAAACACAGCAACAAAAATCGCTTAAATAAATTCATATTCTCTCTTGAATCCAATTTTAACACAAAAAAGGAATATATAAAAGACAATTTTTATTCAATCTTTATCAATTCTGCGAACAACCAAAATCCCCAGTATTGACACAATCAAAACAATAATCATCCAACCATTTAATCCAATCGCGCGATATGGTGTTTCATGCGCCCCCCAAACAAATCCATCCAACACACCCGTTGCCCCAATCGGCAACATTGACTCAACAGCGCCATCCGCGCCCACAAACGCACTAATTCCCGAATAATTCGCACGCACAATCGGCAAGCCTGATTCAATTGCATATCGACGCACCATATCAAGGTGCTGATACGTACCCGGTGTATTTCCGAACCAATTATCATTGGTTAAATTTACAATTGCCGAAACCCCCGTCGCATCATCTGGCAACAACGAATCAGAAAAAATCACTTCATAACAAATCGCAGGCACAAACACAAAATGCCCAATCGACAAAATTTCTGGCCCAGGCCCCGGCACTAAATCCACCGGCGCGGGCAATACCCCCAACGGTTTGTATTCTCCAAATGGCACCAAATGTGATTTACTGTAAATTTTTTGGATTACACCATCTGCACCAACAACCACCATGGAATTAGACACACCTTCTACACTAATTGTATTCGCCCCAATAACAACCGAACGCCCCAACATCCGGACAAATTCAAAATCATCATTCGGCATTACGGCAAATGGGTATGTAGTTTCCGGAAACACAATAATATCTGGATTGCCGGGCTGGGTTGCTAGCATCATCAGATTTTGCAAATTATATTCCGCACGTGCCAATGCCTCTTCTCGACTATGCGTCGCCTTGTCCGATTGCGATTGAGCGGGTTGAACTATACGAATCATATACCCAGACGCATTTGCCCCCACATCTGCACGTTGCATATTTTTATATCCTAAAAACGCACCACTGGCCCCCAGCGCACAGAACAGCCCCAGCACAATCCAGCCCATCCGACATTTTCTGTTTCGCAACACTTCAACCATGGCAGCACACAACCCAACTAAAACAAAAGTCAGCCCCAGCGCCCCCCACAGCGACATAGAATTAGCCAACATCGGCCATGGCATAGTGATATTTGCAATCGGATTCCACGGAAAACCTGTCATAACCCATTCGCGTCCCCACAGAACCAAAGTCCATACACAGGCAAATAATATCGCCCTTCCCGCGCACGACAAGCGCATACGCGCAACCGCAACGAACGGCCATGAAAATATAAGTGCACCCGCAATCGCCAAACCTATCACCCCAGGAATCGTCCAAATTGCAAACTGTTGGGTTAATTCCGGCACCACATAAATAGAATGTAAAACCCACCAAAAATTCGCCACCGCATACATCGCACCAAATGGCGACACACGAATAAACGTACGCCAAAACCCACCAATATTTTTATTCCGAACCGTCAGCCAATACGCCCCCATAACACCAATTATCGTCCACCACCAATGATAGAACGGAGCAAAACCAAAACTTGCCAGCCCACCAAACAGTGCGTACAGCGCGTATTGCCAGAAACCATTTTCACGAATTTTAAACCGCCCAAAAAAACGAACCAACGCACCCCCTGGACAGCAACTGCCATCCGCGCAAGAAATATCACCATCATCAGCATACGGATTTTTTATTCCCATTTTTTTCAACACTCCTATCTCTTTTGATTCCATAACAACCGCATCTTTATCAGTCAAATGATCATAGCCCAACAAATGCAACACCCCATGCACGACCATATGCGTCACATGGTCATGGAAAGAAATCCCCTGCTGACGCGCTTCTTTTTTTACCGTGTCGTATGATATATAAATATCCCCCAACAGAACATCATCACCCAATTCAAACGACAAAACATTTGTTGGTTTATCTATATTGCGATAAATACGATTGATTTCATGAATCTCGGTATCATCGGTCAGAATGATTGACACCTCGGCATTTTTATATTTTGCCCCCACCACCATATTCGCGATTTTTTCAAAATCGATTTTATGTTTGCGCCAACGTTTATCATGAATATCAATATATGCTTTCATATTTTTCTATCTCATTCCCCAGGAATCTATGCCATATTTCCCTTGAACTCTTGCCCATACAGCAACAAATCAGCCTTAGCATTTTTCTGATGAATTTGTTTTATTTCCGAACTTACACGTTTCGTCCCAGAATTAAATGCGACCTTTTTATTACCAGCCCGCTTTAATTTTTCAGACACACGCGTAATATCTTTTTGCACACGTCGATTTCCGTTTGCCAGCGCCAATTTATAATTTGCCAACGCCTTTTGCAAATTTCCCATTTGTTCATATGCAAAACCCGCATTATATTGTGCCGCCCCATACTGGGATTTATCACCAATACGCTGAACAACTTCACGCGCCTGAACAATCGCTTCGTTATACATACCCAACCGATTATATGTCGCCGCCAAATCATTACGCAACAAAGCATTATCGGGATATTGTTCAATCATTTTCTTATATTTATCCGCGGCCACCTGATAGTCACCCGCCCGATATGCGCCAACCGCGTCGGCATACAGTTCATCATACCCCAGTACATATGTCTTTTTTTCTATAATCTTTTGCTGCTTTGTTTTGGTAACCTTCTTAACATCCGCCAATTTTTCTCCTGAATACTCTCTACACTTTGCCACCGCATCCTCAGGCATAACATCACACACCTTGGGCCTTGTTGCCAATGATCGTTTATTTTTATCAACAGGATTTTTTAACCATTCCTTAAATTTAACCAACGTTTTTTTATTTAAGGTTCTTGTTTCATTATCTCTACTTCCCTTCACTATAAACCAATTATCTCTATCGCGACCAACAAGATCAAAGAATTCAGACATTCCATTAACTGGTATCTGCAACAAATCCTGTGGTGTTATATCACCAGTCATAATACAGGCTTCTAACCAACGCCTCCACCTGATACCATCACCATCTTTTTTTACATTTATATACCACCCAAAAGCATCTGCACAATCATATACATCACCACCATTCAACCAATACTTTCCGACCTCAGCTGGATTTTTTATCGGATATTCTTCAAAACACTGTCTGATATGTTCATCTGTTAACGCATCACCAAATTCTTTATGCAATTCTCTTATTTTTTCAAATCGGTTTCCCATACTTACATCTTGCTTTTCTATTACTAAATTAAATCCATTATACGCTGCAGATGCAATTGCCATTGCTTCTGGCACCGATTCAATATTAACCCCCTTGCATGCCACATCATAGCAATACATCAGCAAAAACGTTTCCTTGTCTTCCAAATGCCATCTAGACAATTCAAACGCTTCTTCAGATGTAATTGGCGGGGTATTACTGCTGATTTCTTTGTGATCTTTTCCGACTGTATTTCCATATCCTATTGTCGCTTCACCTTTTGGTTCCTGTCCTGGCTTCAACGGCAATCCAGTTGCATCATCATAAACCACATGCATACCATTCTTCATACGCACACCTTCCATTGCTACCAACTCGGCCACAATCATAGGCATCGCGCACTGCATCTTGGCTCTATAGGCCCCATAAGTATTTGGCATAACTTCAACGGTTTCTTCTTCATCATCTGATGAAAACAAATCCCCAGACTTATCAATAAACATCTCTACAGTTGAACGAAGATCATTTTCATCAGAATCAGACCTGTCAGCAATCGCTTTTCCCCCTATAAGAATTCCCACCATCATGCCCCAATAAATTATATGCGATACAAACGCAGGATTATTTCTTACAAAGCCACCCTTCTTTTTACCTGAAATCCCCCGTTCCATTGCACGCAAAGCAGCATTATCAACCAATAAAGCATTCAATCCACGCGTCACATATTCCATCATCCACAATGTTGTAATACCAGACCATTTGACACCTGTTTGTGCATTTTCTTTTAACCACAGCTTCAATTTCTTCAGGTCCAACTTTTTATCAACCAACAATTCATGCCAATGTACGGTATCTGGCACATTCCATGCGACAATAGATTCACGCCCCTGCTTAAATTTATTTGCAGCACTACGCCCTTTATCACCATAATCTTGAGTATATGTCTTTCGCTTTTTCTGCTCCATCTTATTTTCTCCCTAAACCTGTTTTTTGCGCTATTTTTGAACGTTTACGTGCATACGCCGGTGCCACAAAAGGGTAGTCATCCGGCAATCCCCACTTTTCCCGATATTGTTGCGGGGTCAGATTAAACCTGCGCTTGATATATCGCCTCAGCATCACATGCCACGTACCATCTTCCAAACATTGAATCCTGTCTGACTGCACAGAATCTTGGATTTGTTGAGATGTCACAGATGTTCCACGCAATATTTCACGCGCGTTTTTTACCGCCTCTTCCATTGTTAATTTTGGATTTGCGTTTATTGCAGCTGCCGCCAGGTTTGCAACCGCCAAAGTGAACTCGGAATTTTTATTTACCAACTTGCCAATCCTTTTATAATTTAATATGATTATACCACAAATAGACAATAAATAAAAGCCAAGTAAAATGACACGACCACTTGCCGATTTAATGCGCCCAAACACTATTGACGAAGTCATAGGGCAAACGACCTTGCTGGGGGAAAACGGCCTGATTCGTCGTATGGTTGACAATAAAAAGCTGTCTAATCTGATATTATGGGGGCCTCCTGGATGCGGAAAAACTACAATTGCGCGCGCACTGGCAAATTCTGTTGACACAGATTATGTTCCCATGTCTGCAGTATTTTCCGGCACAGCGGATATCAAAAAAGCGATGGACACCGCCCGCATGAACAGCAATATTGGTCGCGGCACCTTACTGTTCATCGACGAGATACACCGCTTTAATAAAACACAACAAGATACCCTGTTGCCCTATCTTGAAGACGGCACAGTCACGTTCATTGGTGCAACCACAGAAAATCCCAGTTTTAATTTAAACAACGCACTATTATCGCGTTGCCACATTGGTGTTCTGCAACCATTATCGTCCGAAGATTTACTGACCCTGATGGCACGTGCAGAAAGCTTTATGAACAAAAAATTACCGCTGGAAAACACCGCGAAAATTCATCTTGCCCAAATGGCAGATGGCGACGCACGATTTTTACTGAACACTGTTGAATATTTATTTAACGCAAATTTCAAGGAACCGTTATCCCCCGTGGCATTGGATAACGCGATTCAAAAACGCGCCCCTCTGTCAGACAAACAAGGCGATGAACATTACAATTTAATATCCGCTGTCCACAAATCTCTGCGTGCCAGCGACACAGATGCTGCACTTTATTGGACTGCACGCATGATGACATCGGGTCAAGATCCCAAATACATATTCCGTCGTTTAACCCGTTTCGCGGTCGAGGACATAGGCCTGGCGGACCCGAACGCATTACAAATAGCGATTGCAGCCTGGTCAGCATATGAAAGACTGGGCAGCCCCGAAGGCGACCTGGCACTGACTCAATTGGTAATATATTTGGGAACCGCCCCAAAAAGTATTGGCAATTACCGTGCGCAAAAGGCGGCATATGCATGCGCCCGCGAAACAGGGTCTTTAATGCCACCAAAAAACATACTGAACGCTCCCACTAAAATGATGCGCGATTTAGGCTATAACGCGGGTTACATTTATGATCCTGACACAGAAAATGGATTTTCTGGACAAAATTGTTTTCCAGAATCTATGGGGCGCCAAAAATTTTACCAACCGATTGAACGCGGCTTTGAACGAGAAATAAAAAAAAGATTAGATTATTGGGAATCGCTGCGCAACAAAAAGAACACATCCAACTAAAAAACACCGACCTGTTGTCGGTATTCTTCACGTTCAGAACAATATATTTATCCTGGCGCCAACCTGCGCGTCATCAGATTCAAATTCATAATCAACATGTCCAATATATTGTGTTCGTCCATACTGGCGCACAACTTTGAAATGCAACCATTCTTGGTCATAGTCTTTGCCAGTTTGAATATCCTTATGCGTTGCCTTGCGAACGGTCAGCCCTGCACCAATACTCCAATCTGACGCAATACGAAAATATGATTCCGGACTAAAATCCAAGAATGCGACACCTCGCGTATCATCAAATACCCACGTTGATTTAATTGTCGCTGCCAACGTCATGCCCGCCCATTGACGCCCCATACGCAACCCAACATAATATGTAGAATCCGCATAATCCGGCGTACGCACGCGATGACTGCCCCCAAATTTGAATCCAAACAAGACATCTGATATCAGATTTAAATTACCATCACCAACATCAGACATACGATATACGCCGCCCACATCGATTGCGGCAAAACCATCTTCATCGCCATCAAAATCACGCTGATAGAACACATTTGCGCCCAGTGCCAATCGCGACTTTAATCCATACGACACAGACTGTCCCACCCGCAAGACATGGTCCCAATACGCAACTGAACTTTGGCTTAAAATTTCATCTTCTGCCTGCAAGAACATAGGATCAGAAGTATCTGTCGACAAACCATTTGCATTTGCCCCCCCATGTATCGTCAACAATCCACACACAACAAAAAATGCAAAAAATCTACGCATTTGTTCCTCAACAAAACTTTACAAACACACCGCCCCCAGAATTCTGGGGGCAATTATAATGCTCAGACATTAAAACTGAAACATAAGCTGCAAACCAACCCTTGTTTCTGCATAATTATCCAATTTTGCCGTACCAACATTGGTCAATTCGTTATATTCTGGATAAACAGGACTATCCGTCATAAACCAAACATCCTTTTCTTTGCCATCAGCACTGTCGAACAGTGCGGCCTTGGCATACAAATTCAACGCGAACCAATCATTTGGTTGCCAGCCAATCGCCCCCTTAATGGAACCCTGGTTATGCCAATCATAATTGCCAAAAACCGCTTCTACATTCAGTGTCCAATCTTCATTCAATACACTAAATACCCCCATCCCAACTTCAAAGAATGTCGCGCTGTCCGTATCGGTCTGATATGGAATATACATCAGCTGATAAAAACCATCCGCATCATCACCTTCGACGGCATTACCGTACGAATCTCCATCCAGATCAAGATACCAACCACGTGCCAAACCATAAATTGTAGATCTAGATACCTTGTATCCACCCTTTACTTCAATCGTAAAATTATTTGAAATATCTTTTTGGTGTTGGAAATACGCAGCCACTTCTGCAATCCATTCTGCATTATCAGCAAAGCGCCATTGTCCACCAATTCCAAATATATTCAACCCATCATCATCAAACTTATCATCTGGCGAATTATCATCCCATTCAAATTTATATTCATTAATGTCATATTGCAGCATCCCCATAATAGCAATGGTATCTGTAATACCATAACTGAAATCTTCTTTGATTGTGAAACCGGACATTTCCCAATTTCCACCCATTGGCACCGAAGCACTGTCATAAAATCTGATATCAAAATCATATGAATTTGTCGCATATGATAAATCAGTATGGGAACCGAACATGCCCTTGGCCGGCTGATAGAACGGATGCGCCAAGAAATATTTACGACGCACATTTCTTGCAACCTGTGAATAATCCGCCTTTTCATACTGGTCATAATTCATATTACGATTGCGTGCCCCAGCATAAGAAACATCCTCATCACCATAAGACCTGGTGACTGTACGCGTCTGATATCTTTCATAACTTACATCACCCGGAAAATCCCCACTGGACTTCACATTAACTTCCCAATCTGATGCAGCATTCGCGTTCACCGCCCCCAATGCTACCAGCAAACCCACAAAAACTGATAAATATTTCTTCATAATTGTAACTCCTTTTGTTGAAAATTATAACACAAACACCTCTCAAATAAAAGAACAAATATTCTTTTACAATATATGCCTTTTATTATTGACATCAGGCGCAGACACAATTCCTTCTTGCTCCATCCGCTCCATGAAACCGGCAGCCTTGTTATAGCCAATCTGCAAACGACGCTGAATATATGAAATTGTTGGTTTTTTATCGCGAATAACACATTCTTTGGCGCGCTCATACAAATCCCCATCTTTGTCGCCCCCAGCCTTTGGAATATCCCCAGGCACCCCAGAAACATCGCCAGCCCCCTCGCCTTCAGAATCGGTCACGCCATCAACATATTCCGGCGCGCCCTGGGAACGCAGAAAATCACCAATTCTGGTCAGTTCATTATCATCAATAAACGCACCATGTATGCGCACCGGCACGCGCCCTGCCTCGCTAAACAGCATATCACCACACGCCAACAACTGTTCCGCACCGCCTTCGCCCAGACATGTAACACTGTCGATACGACTGCGCGCCTGGAACGACACACGCGTTGGAAAATTCGCTTTGATAACACCGGTAATCGTCGTTGCATCGGGGCGCTGTGTCGCCATCACCAAGTGAATGCCCGCCGCGCGCGCCTTTTGTGCGATACGTTGAACACATGCCTCTACATCCTTGCGCGCCAGACTCATCAAATCTGCCACCTCGTCAATAACGATGACGATATATGGAATATCCGACAAATCTATTTCCTGGGTTTCAAATAATAATTCCCCAGTTTCAGAATCGGTACCAACGGCAACTTGCTTGGTCATTTTTTCACCCGCCGCACGTTTTTCAGCTGCGATTTCATTATAGCTTTCTATATTACGAGCATTAAGCGCCTGCATCTGTTTATACCTTTCTTCCATCTCGCGCACCGCCCATTTCAATGCGTTCACAGCTGCCGCCGGGTCTAACTTTACAATCGGCGTAATCAAGTGCGGAATATCATCCCAGAACCCAAAGTCCACACCCTTGGGGTCGATAATCATCAACTTGCACTTGTCCGGGGTAAAGTGATAAACGATTGATGTAATAATTGATTGCACGAACACAGACTTACCCGAACCTGTACGCCCTGCAATCAACATATGTGGCATTTTTGCCAAATCAAAATACATTGGATTTCCACCAATATTCACGCCCAACGCCAGCGGAATTTTATATTTAGTATCAACAAAAGTATCAGATTCCATCAAACTGCGATAACGCACGGTCTGGCGCGTCACATTTACCATTTCGACGCCAATATAACTGGTACTGGGGATATGGGCGATACGAATATTTTCGGTCGCCATGGCGCGTGTCATATCCTTGACCGTTTTTGTAATATCCGCAATACGCATACCTGTATCAGGTTCAAATTCATACAGTGTTACAATTGGCCCCGGCTTAATCCCCATAACCCGACCAAACACGCCATATTCCGCAAAGTGCGTTTCCATATTGCGTGCATTTTGCTTTAATTCCGGCGTTACGGTGCACTTACCAAAATTAGACCTATCCAGTAATTTCGGATCTGGCAACTGATACACATTTGTCCCCCGCGCCCGTCTGGGCACAACCGCCGATGTAACCGCCACCGCCTTTTTCTGCGCACGACTTACCAAACCTCTACGATTTTGCTGCTCTTTTGCTTCTTCCTGGTCTTCATATTCTTCTTCATCGACATCTACGGAATCATCCACATTTTCGTCATATTCTTCCTGGGGGGGCGGCGCTGTCAAATGGAACGCAGCTCCAACCGCGCGAATTGTTCGCACAGCCACACGCCACCCGCCCCGCAAATGAGCCCACCTGATATGCAACAAGCTGCCTGCCATCCAGAAAAAAATCAGCATACACAGCACCCCAGCGACTGGGGTAAAACTGCCAAACAAAGCCCTTAAATCATACGCCACAATCGCACCAAACATACCGCCAAACGCATTTGACACAGAAATCATCCCAAATGCAGCCGCCCCCAAACACACCGTAATAAATCCACGCAAAAAATTATATTCTGGCGCCACCTCGCCCCGCAGGGCAATCATACGCATAACCCCCCATCGTGCAACACACATAAACACAAACAACCCCGGCACTGTACCAATCCCATAGCGCACAAACCCAACGATATTCCCCATTGCAGATTGCGTTCCAAATGTCCCACTGGCGCCAACGCCAGATAAATAAGGATTATAAAATAACATTGCAAATATGGCCCATACACCACACACAAACACCAGCGCCCCAACACCCCGCGCCAACAAAGCCCTTAACATTCCCGAAATACTGTCGGGCAAAAATTTATTTGATTTCTTTCCTGCCATAGCAAACATATTCTATCACAAATTAAACAAAAAAAACAGGCGATAAATTTTATCGCCCGCTCTTTTTTCTTAACGCGTCTTTGAATCCTTTTTTACCCCATAGCGTTCTGGACTGACAAACGGGAAATAAAAATCCTTTAATATATTTGTTGAATTTTTATATTTCATCCGTTTGCGCGCATTCAACAGAATCTTTTGCGCTTCGGCGCGTTCCAAATCGAACTGACTGTGTAATTTCCCCATAATTGCCAACACCTTTGAATAAATCAAATATACGCTGCTATCCGCATCGGCCAGGCCCAGCCGTTCCAGTCCATCCTTTGCACGCACAGCATAATCCGCATACTTAACCGGATTCCAGGCAACTGTCTGAACCACTGCGATTGCGTCAATAATGCGTTTTTGTTCCTCCACATCCTTGGCGCGTTGCTTTCGTCTTTCTAAAAACAACAAAACATCACTAAAAAATTCCTGTAAAGTTGCATCATAGTCAGTCATTTTAACTCCTTTGTTTAACAACAATAAATTATACCACCCCAAAGCCGTTTCGCCAAATCCAAACATTTCGCGCCACGCACACAAACATATATAGACAAAACAACACAAATGTCAATATTTCGACATAAAAAAGTTGAAAATTCATATAAATAGGTATAACCTATATCAGAAAAACTAATAAATATGGGGCAAACAGATGAAAATTCGCAATATCGCAATTATTGCACACGTTGACCATGGAAAAACGACACTGGTTGACAACATGTTAAAACAGGCGGGCACATTCCGCGAAAACGAGCGCGTTGATGAACGCGTGATGGACAGTGGTGATATTGAACGCGAACGTGGCATTACCATTTCTGCAAAGCCAACGTCAATCCAATGGGGCGAATATAAAATCAACATTGTTGACACACCAGGCCACGCCGATTTTGGTGGCGAAGTTGAACGTATTTTGTCCATGGTTGACGGCGTAGTTCTGTTGGTTGACAGTGCCGAAGGCCCCCTGCCCCAGACCAAATTCGTATTATCCAAGGCCCTGAAACTGGGGCTGCGTCCAATTGTCTGTATTAACAAGGTTGACCGTTCTGACGCCCGCCCAGACGAAGTATTATCTGAAACATTTGATTTGTTTGACAAATTGGGCGCAACTGATTCCCAATTGGATTTTCCATACCTGTATTCTGTTGGTCGCGACGGTTGGGCTGTGCGTGATTTGAATGACGAACGCAAAGACCTGACACCACTGTTCCAGTTAATTGTTGACCACGTCCCGGCCCCCGATTGTAATGGCGCACGCTGTCAACTGGACGCACCATTTACAATGTTGGCAACAACACTGGAAGCCGACCCATACGTTGGTCGCATTTTAACCGGCAAAATTGAATCCGGCACCGTACGCGTTGGCCAATCGGTCAAGGCTATTAACCGCAATGGCGAATTTATTGAAAATGCAAAAATCACAAAAATCATTGAACACCGTGGCGTTGAAAGGGTTTCGCGCGAAACCGCATCTGCAGGCGATATCGTTGTAGTGGCCGGATTTTCACGTGCAACTGTGGCAGACACTCTGTGCGACCCATCTGTCACAGAACCAATCTCGGCCATGCCAATTGATCCGCCAACCCTGACGATGACATTCTTTGTGAACACATCACCATTGGCGGGCAAATCGGGCAAAAAATTAACATCACGCATGATTGGTGAACGCCTGTTCAAAGAAGCCGAAACAAACATCGCCCTGCGCGTTGAACAAAGTGAAAACAACGAAGCGTTCGAAGTATCCGGCCGTGGCGAATTGCAATTGGGCATTTTGATTGAAACAATGCGTCGCGAAGGTTTTGAACTGTCCGTATCACGACCACGCGTTGTAATGCAATTGGACGAAAACGGCAACCGCCTGGAACCAATCGAAGACGTTGTAATCGACGTGGACGACGAATTTTCTGGCGTTGTTATTGAAAAAATGACCAAGCGCAAGGCCACAATATCTGAAATGAAAGCGTCTGGCGCCGGCAAAACACGCATTGTATTTTCCGCCCCATCACGTGGACTGATTGGTTATCTGTCGGAATTTCGCACCGACACACGTGGCACAGGTATTATGAACCGCGTATTTGATAAATACGATTTATATCGTGGCCCAATCCAGCAATATCGCCCTGGCGTTTTGGTATCAATGGAAAAAGGCAACGCCGCAACATACGCGCTGTTTAACCTGCAACCACGCGGAACATTGTTCATAGACCCACAAACCGAGGTTTATTCGGGCATGATTATCGGCGAACACAGCAAAGAAAACGACCTGGAAGTAAATCCAGTCAAGGGCAAAGAATTAACCAACATGCGTTCCGTTACGGCGGATGAAAAGTTATTCTTGGCCCCACCACGTCGCATTTCCCTGGAAGAAGCCCTGTCCTATATCCTGGATGATGAATTAGTAGAGGTCACCCCCACCACCATCCGTCTGCGCAAACGAGAACTGGACAGCAACACGCGCAAAAAATTAAAAAAACACATCGAAGAATAAAATGACACCCCACACAGGGGTGTATTTTCATTATCAGCGATTTGTTGCAAAATAAAATAAAAACATTTACATTATATATCAAGATGACACAAAAACGTTTATTTCTATTCGCAGGCTATGACAAAGACGGCATAATTGATGATGCGCTTGTTCACTATGCACGTGCCGTATCTGAATTTGGCGATATTGTTCTGTGCATGGATTCTGATTGCAAGGCTTCGGAATTAAAAAAAGTCCAGAAATACTGCGTACACACAATTGGCACACGCCACGGCGAATATGATTTTGGCTCTTATAAACGCGCATACATTTGGGCAACCGAAAATTTAAATTTATCCAATTATAATTTTGTATATCTTATAAACGATTCGGTATATGGTCCGCTATACGACTTGGCTCCATATTTTAGCAAAATGGAATCTGGCACATTTGATGCATTTGGTCTTGTAAAAAAACCACATCACGACCACCCACACATCCAGTCTTGGTTTATAGGATTACGCCCATCAATTTTTATGACAGATTGGTTTGACAACTTTATGCGCAACATTACAAAATTAAAATCCAAGGGCCTAATAACCCACGAATATGAACAGGGATTAACCAAACTGGTCACGCAACATAACCTGACCTGGGACTGTCTTTATTCCGCGCATGGACGCAGTGTATATAATAAAATAAAAAAACTGTACCGCGCAAAAATGCCATTTATGAAACGCGCTGCTTTTAATCGGCATCACGGCGCACTGGGGCAACAGATTTTATACGTATTGCAACACATTCCCGCCTCAACCCGGGACGCAATTTTATCATCCGCACGTCGGGCATATGGCGCCCCCCATGTTGATTGGTTGCTGACCAAAAATCCGCTAAGAATAATATATCGACGTATACAACACGCAACCAGAAAACTATTTATCGAAGGGATATAAACTATGACCAAACGAATTGCCGCAATCACAATGGCACGAAACGACACATTCTTTTTATCGCGCTGGATTGAATATTACGGTCGTGAAATCGGCACTGAAAATTTGTATATTTATCTGGATGGCAGGGACCAGGAAACACCACCAAACGCGGGCGAGGCACACATAACAAAATTACCGCACACCGATATGTCGCGCGCCACGGGCGACAAATATCGCATTGGAAAAATGTCTGCTTTGGCATCTGACTTGTTCAAAAAATATGACATTGTCATCGGCTGTGATTGCGATGAATTTTTAATTGTGGACCCTGGCTTGAACACATCACTGGCAGAATATCTGTCAAACACGAAAATTCACACAACGCTTTCGGGTCTGGGGCTAGATGTCGGTCAGCATATGACACACGAAAAATCATTGGACACATCCAAACCATTCTTGAAGCAACGTGGTTTTGCTTTGTTATCCACACGATATACAAAACCCGTGGTTATCAATCGCCCCGTACGCTGGGGCTCTGGCTTTCACAGCATACGCGGTCATAACTTTCACATTGATCCAAATTTATATTTATTGCACTTTGGCGCGGTCGATATGGACATGCTGGTGGCGAAAGCCGCGGCCCGTGGTGCAGATTGGGTCAATCACTTGCGACGACGTGGCAACGGCACAATAAACGACATTACAAACCGTCCGGCACATGGCGAAAAATGGCTAAAAATTGCCCGCGTTATGCAGCGTATTTTCCGCCCAATCTATGCGTGGGACAAACCCGGCATGCTGGGGATAAAACGTGTTGTAAAAATTCCAAACCGTTTTCAAAAATCAGGGGTATAACCATGACACCAGAAGATATGAAAATAGACATTGTGTACCTGTGGGTGGATGATTCCGACAAAAAATGGCGCGCCCAAAAGGATAAATGGCTGAAAATCGTCAAGGGCGAACGCCCCGTCTATCGCGATGCCGCGATTGAGGCCCGCTGGCGTGACAACGGCGAATTTCTGTATTCGTTACGCAGCGTTGATAAATTTGCCCCCTGGGTAAATCACATCTATATCATAACTGGATTTAACCAGATACCACGTTGGTTAAACACCAAACATCCCAAAATCACAATTGTTCCGCACGAACAAATAATACCGCATGACGCCCTGCCAACATTCAACGCAACCGCGATTGAAATGTGTATTCCGAATATTCCAGGATTATCAGAACACTTTTTATTGATGAACGACGACATGTTTTTCAATCGCCCACTAACGCCCGATTTCTTTTATGATTCCCGCGGTCGCGCCCGTGTTTTATTCAGCAACCACGCCCATCGTTCCCGCAACATCGGCACATGGATGTCGCGTGTTGACGAATACAACCAAACACTGATATTATCGGCACAGTTTATTGAAAAAGTATTTAAAAAATCGGTCTATAAATACCGCCCATCGCACGGCATTGACCCATACATAAAATCCAGTTGGATTGAATGTCGCAACCATCCACTTATTACCGGATTTATCGACAAACAAATCCGCAACAAATTCCGCACAAATAACGAAGTCCAACGTTGGCTGTTTAATTTATACGACCTAATCAATGGCCGTGCGGTATTTATCCATTCCCGCGCACGCAAACATTCGCGTCATAAGTTGGTAAACCTGATATACAACACAATATTTGCCCCCTGGATAAAGAATTCCCCGGTTGTATGCACGGACACATCGCGTGCCCGTTCTGCCCTGTTGCATGCACCAGTATTTTGCATAAACGATTCGCGCGATACGGACGAAACTATCTTGCGTGACAACGCAAAATTCATGGCCGAACGCTTTCCCGAAAAATCACAATTTGAAAAATAATCAGACCGCCAAGCGGCGGTCTTTTTTTATTCTACACTGCACGTTTTAATAAAATCACAAATCTGTGCACGCAACTTTTTCGCCCATTTGAACGGTGGCCAATCCAACGCACCAATTCGTTCCAGTTCACAAAAACATTCGCGCGCGGCCCGAACATCATCTTGGCCATCTAAATATTTTATTTTACCAAACGCCTTGTTTATAAAATACCACTGAAAATTTTCAGACCACATTTTCATCTGATACGGCGTCGCCGATTTTTGATATTGTGTCCACGCATGCATCAAACCTGCACACAGACTTTTCATAATCTTTAACTGTTTGGCCGACAAAACGATTCCACCAAAATTTGGCACATAAAAATACAACGGCAAATTAGTTATTGTCACACGCGGATTGCGCAACATAACCTGGCTCCACCATGGGAAATCTTCGAACAAAATCCCCTTAACATATGGTATATCTGCTATCAAAGATTTTTTATACAGATGTTTCCACACCTGACAATGCTTAATCATCCATTTTTTCTTTTTGCGTGGCACATTGACCATTTTTTCAGTCGCGTATGCGAACACATCATCCGTCACAATTGTCGGAATTTTATCCAGTTTATATTTTTTATTTATCCGTTTTGGCACAACATTATCCGTATCCATTTTCAAATAATGCCGTACCATCAACTGTGGACGATAAATTCTGTCGTATGTGAACGCCACCATATCCGAACCATCGCGCACCGCCATATGATGTGTTATTTCCAATGTTTGCGGGTGAATAAAATCATCACTGTCCAGGTACAAAATGTATTCACCACTTGCGACCGCCATCCCAGCATTACGTGCATCCGACAGTCCCCCATTTTCCTTGTTAACCAATTTAAATCGCGCATCACGTGCGGCAAATTCGCGCACTATATCCGCACTGTTATCTGGGCTGCCATCATTAACACAAATCGCTTCCCAGTCTGTAAAAGTTTGATTTTTCACACTGTCCAGACATCTGCGCAAATACTTTTCGACATTATAAATCGGAATAATAATTGAAATCGCCGGCATTTCGCCCCCTTTTTTTTAGATTATCTGAAAAAGTTTATTATTTTCCGCATCCGCCACACATACATAATTTTATGCTTTCTGGCGAAATCTTTTCTGTATCGCTTGCCAATCTGATACTGCTGCTTTACACGCGCCCTGTGTGCGACATCACGCGAATTCAGCGCAGAATTTTCATTAAACATATAATGATACGCAACCCCCGGCACAGTCACAACAACATTTGCCTTTTCAATTGCGTCCAACACAAACAAAGTATCTTCTTGGGCAATCAACCCTGTATCAAAGCACAAATTATTCTGTTGCACAAAATCTGTTCTGAACAAATACCGCCACACATACGAATCGGTCAACGCATATGTCCGCCACATTTTTTCAGCCACAGTTTTTGCCCCCCGCACCGATTTATACACAATCGGTTTAGTGTACTTGTTATCGCTAACAAATCCCGACACAACCATCTGGGCCGATGTTTTTTCTGCGACCTGAACCATAGCCATATAGAAGTCCACATCAATCCAGTCATCAGCATCCAAGAAATGAATATATTTGCCATCTGCGTTTTTTATGCCATCATTTCGCGCCGACGACACGCCCTGGTTTTTCTTGTGAATAACCTTGAATCGCGAATCGCGCGCGGCATATTCATCCAGTATCTTGGGCGATTTGTCCGGACTGCCGTCATCAACACAAATCGCCTGCCAATCTGAAAAAGATTGCGCCAACAAACTGTCCAGACATCTTTTCAGATATTTTTCCACCTTGTACACAGGGATAATTACCGACACAACTGGCATATCAAAACACCCCTAACTTACATTTTCAGCATTTCTGCCGCCACTGTTCCTGGCTTTGGATTTTTCGCCTGATGATACGTTGTCTTTTGAAAAAATGCGCCACTGGTCACTTCCTTGAACTTTTTTTCATCGTATGGTTTATCGTGCCAATCCCACCACAGCGCATGTGTTGGGTCCTGGTCAACATGTAACATTTTTTCAAAATGTTTTTTTGCGCGCGGGTCATTCATAACCATTGTTTTGAACAACAACTGATGCATAAAGTAATCAAACGGCCCATTTTCATTTTTCCAATATTCCAACATCATCGCCCGCCACGCATCCAACAGATACGCCCCCTTGCGCGAACGAATGAAACAGTTCTGCATATAACTGTATGGACTGCCAACCTTTTGCCCCGCCATATACACAAAGAAATCTTCATCTGCAATCCAGTCTGGGATTGGTGCTGTCACGAACCCTGTTGAATCCAGCCAATACCCACCATGATTATACAGCAATTCCACACGACAAATATCCGCGAAATGGGCATGTGAAATTTTACCTGCTTTGCGTTTCTTCATAATTTCTTCGGGCAAAGAAATATAGTCAAACACGGTCTTTTCATCCAACACCACCAATTCCTGCTTACAGTGTCTGCGTACACTGCGAAAACACGCCTTGACCAATTCTGGGGCGTTTTCTTCGCCCTGTAACCACAGGGTAAAAATCTTGTCATTTTTATCGTTATTAACAACTTTTCTTTCCCTGATTGCGGCAGCGGCCGGCAAATATCTTTCAAAATATTTTGGAATAACCCGTTCAATAACCGCACTGCGTACCGCGCGACGCTTTGCGCGTGGTCGCCAGAACCAGTTTAAAATATGCCCCAGAACAATTATTTTTGTCATCGCCCACATACGTTGAACATTCATATTATCCCCTTTGTTTTTTTCTTTCTATCTACAAATTACCCCAGCCACAAAGACCGGGGATTTAATTTACTCTTCAACTTCGCCCACCGAATCATCCATGTCATCAATTGGTCCTGTTGTCATTTCTTCGGCGATACCAGATGCGCGTGCCATAATTTTTTCCAACAATGCTTCCTGCACATCTGGATGATCTTTCAGCCATTGACGCGCATTCGCTTCACCCTGGCCCATACGTTCACTGTTATACGAATAGAAACTGCCCGCCTTTTCAATCAAATCGTATTTCACACCCATATCCAGAATTTCACTGATTCTGGAAATGCCTTCGCCATACATAATCTTGAAATCAACTGTACGGAAAGGTGGTGCAACCTTGTTCTTTACAACCTTGACACGCGTTTCATTACCAACAATATTTTCTTTGTCTTTAATTTGTCCTGTACGACGGATATCCAGGCGCACAGACGCATAGAACTTTAACGCATTACCGCCCGATGTTGTTTCCGGATTGCCAAACATAACCCCAATTTTCATACGAATCTGATTAATAAAGATAAGCAACGTATTACTGCGCGAAACCGACCCCGCCAGTTTTTTCAAACTCTGACTCATCAATCGGGCGGTTGTGCCAACAAAAGAATCACCGATATTACCTTCTAATTCCGCCTTGGGCACCAATGCTGCAACCGAATCGATAACCACAACATCAACCGCGCCCGATTTAATCAGCGTATCTGCAATTTCCAACGCCTGTTCACCGGAATCAGGCTGAGAAATAATCAGATTTGAAACATCAACCCCCAATTTTTTTGCATAACTGGGATCCAGCGCATTTTCCGCATCAATATACGCACATGTTCCGCCCTTTTTCTGAGATTCTGCCACCGCATGCAACGCCAACGTTGTTTTACCTGAACTTTCCGGCCCATAGATTTCAACTATACGCCCCTTGGGATAACCACCGATTCCCAACGCAATATCCAACCCCAGCGACCCCGAAGAAATCGCTTCGATATTCTGTTGAGAACCATCACCCATCTTCATGATAGCTTCTTTACCAAACTGTTTTTGAATTTGTGCCAACGCGGATTCCAACGCTGGATTTTTTGCGAACAATCCGCTATCTTTTGTGGCTTCTTTTTTTGCCATAATATTCCCCTTTATTTCTCAGGAAAATAATACAAACAAAGTCCCAAAAAATCAATGAATTTATTGTTTTTCCTTTCCCACTAAAATCAGCAAACTAAATGCACCAATAAACACAGTCACCGTCCAAACCGCCGATGTTCCACCAAACAACGAAATCGCCCCTGCCGCCAACATTGGCGCAATCACATTCGGCAAATTAACACTTGTCCTAAACACCCCGTAATACCTGGACTGTTGCACAGAGGTTGTCCCATCAAAGAACAATAAATCATGCACAGATTCCATCAATGCCCCCGACACCTGCCACGCAACAAATATCACCAACAACGGATATCCAGTTACAAACATTGCCAACGCAGATAACAATGCAAACGATCCAAAACCCAACACCATCCAAATCGTCTTACCAAAGCGACGCACCAAACGCGCCATCATCTCGCTTAACACTAAATACGGCACAATCCCCAGCGTCAAAACCCATCCTAATACGCCCTTGTCAAAACCGTTTTCAATAACCAAAATCGGCACATACAGCACACGCATTGCCCTCAAAGAATAATATCCAAAATTAACCAGATACGCCCGCATCATTCCCGGCACTCTGAAAAAACTCATGGTATTTCGCCACAATGCTCGCAAAGTTCTGCGCGGATTGACCACATTAATCCGTTTATCCTCCTGGACAATTTTAAAATACTTGAAAACCGACCAGGCAATCAGATAAATCACCGCAGACGCAAAGAAAGCCGACCTATTACCAAAATTATCCGCAATCAACACAGCCACAGTCGGAGCAAACAAAGCCCCTACATTTAACCACAAATGATACCGCGAATTAAGACGCGCCATACCAATATTCTTCGAAAAATCCGACATAAACAGCGGTATCAGCATACTGGACAAAGTAATCGCAATCCCAGTCGTATAATCCAAAATAACAAAAGTTCGTGGCAGGATTGAAAAACTCATCATCGCATAGCATACCGCCATCATCAACAAGGCAAAATAGAATACACGCGCCTTGGAAAACATGCGCAAAATTTCATTTGCAAACAACCCCACGCAAAAACAGAACACGGAATAAATGGCAACATAAATACCAACAATTGCCGATGATTTGAAAATCTCTAAAATAACCAGCGAATATACTGCATTATAAATACCGTCTGCAAAACCCGTAAAAAAACCCAGGTTTGCAAACGAAAATCCATTTACTTTTTTACCAATTGAAATATATCTATCTTTGGCCATATTGGATACATTATATCACAAAAAAGCATCTTTTCATAAAATAAATTGGGGGCGCACCCCCAATTTATGCAAACACAAAATTTATTTATTCAATACAGCAATTAACCGCATTTTTCACCCAACTTTTCAGTTTACCGATTTTACCATTATCAGACATCTCGGCATTCCTATCTGCGTCCACCGCCTTTGCTTTTGTATTTCTTTTCACTTCCTGGCCAGCCTTTTTTTCACCGGTCAACAGTCCCATATTCAACCCCCAGAACATAGAATACAATCCATAAGACTGGTCAAACAAATCATAGGCTGTTTTTTTGTCGCCAGCGGCCAATGCCTTGGTACCAACTTCGAACACGCGCATAGAAGCCGCCAACAGATGTTTAGATATACACCAAACCTCGCCTTCGTACGACGGAATAATTTTCAGCATAGCGTTTTTTCGCATTTCACGAACTTCGTTAATCAGGTCATAAAATTCTGTTTTGCCAGTTTTGGCGCCTGAAAACATCAAATGTTCCTCGATTGAAATCAGGTTCATAATGGCGATTGTTAAATCCTGATCAGACGATAAATCTTTTGGATTTACCTTCTTAGCCGCATCCAATTTTTCAACAAATTCCTGAACAGATTCTATTTTTTTCATTTTCTGCCCCCACTAGAAACAAACCATCATCACCCAGCTGACCAAAGCCAACACAGCAATTGGCAACAGTACTTTTTCAAATGGGAAATGCGCATGCCCGCCATTTTTCATTTTCATCCACTGATATACCTTATCAGTAATAATCAGTATCAACGAACCACAAACCGTCCCAAACAAAATTGGATCCATCACAAACATACCACAAATCGGCATTGGATTATATTTAACAGTTCCCAAATAAACGAACCCAATCATCGCCACTGATGCCAAAATAACAATAACATTACGACCGACAAAATGCCAATTTTTTCGATCCATCCATTTCAGCATCCAATAACCCAACAGAGTCAACAAAGCGCCCGCCCACAAACCAACAATACTGTCTGGCACACCTAACCGACGGGCGATATCCAACCCTGCCCCAACTGCAATCGTACATACCGGACATGCGGGATTCGCCATCACCGACATTGGCAACACCGCCAATAAAGCAAACAAAATTTTTTTCATAACACCTTCCTTTAATTTATACTATTATTCAAAAAACATAAATAAAAGTCAACCTTCCAGCAAAAAACTTGCGCATCTATATTTTTCTGCTAACCCTGCCCCCATACCAACCAACACACAAAACGCATATAAAAAACAAAAAAAGAATATCTTGACGACTTCGCCCAAGAAAAAGAAACACCCACAAAAATTACTAAAAAAATACCCATAAGTATGACATAATACTGGTAACACAGGCGACTGTGTTGGGGCGTAAGAACCCTGAAACTAATAGTGTCCGTGGGGACAAAAAATACCTCCAACTTTATTTTGGTTGGAGGGTCGCGAATATATTGAATAAGCGCGCTATTTTCTATTAGTTATAGTTCTTAACCTCCAACCGTCCGCTTTGTGACGGTACTTTTTGTTCAAACGAGGAATATATGCGGTCAATAGTTCTATTTTTATGTTTCTTGCCACTTGTTGCTACGGCGAACACCTTACCGCTGGATGATGCATTGCTGGCAACACGCGCTGCGTGTATTGGTATCGCTGACAAATTAGCTGACCTAAAAAAAATGGCTGGCATAAACACAGCGATTACGGGTGTTGGTACTGTTGCTGGGGGCGTGGCCTTAGGTACAGGATTGGCAAAAGTTGGGGTTGATGCCGAGGCAGAACAAGTTGAGGCAGAATTGCAGGCAGAAATAGATAAGTTAAATGAATTGGCCGCAACTCAAACACGAATTGATCACATCCCAGATTTTGAACCGACACCTGATATAAACGTTTTGGCAAACTCAATAAATCCATCAAGCACAATCGGACAAAAGCAAGCAGAACTTGATGAACTTACCAAAAAATCAAAAACGCTTGGAAATATCCGTACCGGCACACTTGCGGGTGCCACAGTGGCCGATACAGCTGGTACGATTATTGCCGCAAATAATAAAGTTGATGAAGACTTAGAAACACGAATTGATGAATGTAAGACCGCCGTTGAATCGTTGCAAAAGGTTATTATGCAAGCCAGGATGGATGGCCAAGATGTTTCGAAAACACAACAGATAGTTAATGCCTGCAGAGAATATAACTACATTGATTTGTCTCCGATAAATAAACGTGCCAAAGGTGCGATGGTATCAGCGATTGTTGGTGCGACAAGTGGATTAGCCGGAACGGTTACATCAGCAATGGCAAATACTGATAAAACACGTAATGACAATACAGATGCTGGTAAACAAAAAGAAAAGAATTTGAATACCGCATCAAATGTGTTAGCTGGAACAACGACTATCGCATCTGGGGTTGCTGCGGTATTCAATGCCACACAAATAAGTACGATAAAAAAAGTCGCAACGGTAGCAGATGAATGTGAGGGGGCCTTGAATCAATGAAAAAATTATTGCTGATCTTGATTGTCTTATGTCCGATGGCAGCTAGAGCTGATGAAGACACAAAATACAATTGGTCATATGGTGCATTGGCGGACACAATGAAAAAAATGCGAAACAACTGTGAGGTAACCTCCGCTGACGAATTCATAGAAATGGGTAATTGGTTTCGTGAAAAAGCCGCCACATTTTCTTTCAACGAATTAAAAACACAGTGCGAAACACAAAAACATAAATTTAGAGAAATAGATCGTACGTACAAGGATAAAAACGGAAACGTAAAAAAATGTGAAATGCCGTTGCCATGTGACGGGAAAAAATGTAGTGAAATACAATACACGAAAAATCTTGGTTGCAACATATTTATTACAGAATTTATTAAAAATAATAATATTAGAGCAAAAATCCTAGATAACAAAACTCCGGGAACTTATGTCAAAAAGTTCAAATTAACAAATGGCGAAACAGCGTATCAGATTGTTGATGTTATCTTGGCTAATGGTTATTGGAAAAACAATAGAATAAACCAAGATATTAACACAAATGTTGCTAATACAAAAATTTATGAGATCAGTAGTACTGGTAATATTCTAGATACAGGAATGCACACGTGGACAAACGATATGTTTTTTGATGCTTCTGCCTCAACAAGCTCTCGCGGTGATGTGCGCGGGGCATTTGTGAACAGCTTTATCAGACCAGAAATTGATTTAACACAAGAGATATATGCTTTATATGATAATGGACGCGGAATATACGGAAATTCTATTACCGATGCAAAGCAAAGCAAGCCTAACGCCCCACTTGATATCAAGATTAAATATGGAAAAAAATATAAAGTTGGCGAACAAAGGGATACAGAAACACACGCAAATGGTGTAATGTTTATGGATAAAATAGCGACTTTGGATTTCCTGGGGAATCTATTATTTGGGATGAATAATCAAGAGGCTAATGCACCTAATTTTGTCGGACGTGGTTTTGCACAGCTGATATCTATTGGTCACGGATTAGCCTCTGAGGAACATGTATTTCATGTAGAACCGCAACACGTAAAACATGCATGGGCCGTTGGAGAACAGATTGTACGAGATAACAAGCCAAAAAGAATAATGACATTTGCAAAAATTCAAACAAAAACAGAACAAGAGGCATATCAAAAAGCAGCCCAAGAAATGAAAAAGATATATTCGGACTCACAGGGAATTTCTTGCACTGGTAACTGCAATAAAAGACCTGGCACAGACGATGTTGTTATATGTACAGATTCATCAAAAAGACGGTTGGAATTTGTATTCGATGATATATGCCATGGTCTTCTGAAATACATACAGTTGCCCTAGCGTGTATTTTAGACCAGGAATGAGATAAAAAAACAAAAGGCAAAAATATGACAGAAAAGAAAGATACAAAAATATCAAATATAAAAAATGCACAGAAAGCATTGTCTCGCACAGATAAATATGAAAAATATGCGAAAGGTACAACAAGCTTGAAACAACATATAACAGCAAAAATGCCAAAGTGGTTAAAAACGAATGTAATAGCCAATGCTACATTATTTATCTTGGGGTCTGCTATGTGGATAGTTGGGACACACACAAGAAGTTTTGATCCAGATTATGATGAACCAGGTGGACCAAAGACAGGTCCGTATTGGGAACAGAGAACTTATCAACAAGCGATGAAGGATGCTTATTGGCCAATGGTAAATGGTGAATTTGTACCTGATGTTAATTGGAATTTGACAATGAGCATGATTCTTACTTTTGCAGCATTCTCTTTGGTTGGGACAGTCGCATCAGCCAAGAAAAATTATAAAAAAGACATCAAAGCTGCACAGGCACAAGTTGATATTATGCTGGAAATAGAAAGATTGGCAAAAGAACACAAGCTTGATGCAACGGCAGCCAAAAAGATTGTAAAAGTCGCACCGGAAATCATCAAACATATGTCCGCAGATTCACGCGTATACTTTGATATGATTATGGATGGAAAAGTTTCTGCTGACGATGAAAATTTCATGAATATTGCTGCAGCAGTTATGGCTGGTCATTTACAAACACATCCAGAGGATATGAAACGAGTAACAGACATTATTAACGATAAGGCAACAAGAAATGAAATTATGACCACATATAATCAAAACAAAGGAAATTCAAAATAAGAAAAAAAAGAGAAAAGAATGATAAACATAAAACAAAAACTAGATAAAGCAAATTCAGATGTTAAACGAAAGCTATCAAACCATCTGGGAAAGACAGGGTTAACTGCAGCAACTGTCGCAACAATGGCGAGTTCTATGTTGGGGGTGATAGCATCTTTGGATAGTCAAGAATTTACAGAATATGATATCAATGAAATTGGCAAAAAAGTATTGGTATCAAAGTCTTCAATATATATTGATTCAGACCAATTTATTAGTGGTTATTCATACGATTATGCCAAAAAGCATGATATGTTGTGGTCTTTCTGGGCAAATATGGTTATGACAACGTTGCTGTTTTTCCTTCTTTTTAAAGAGAAAAAAAACAACCCAGAACTGGCAAAAAAAGCCAAAGCTAGATTCCTGGCGGCTGATATGCTGGCTCAAACAAAACTGTCTTTTAATGATATAGAAGAAGTTATGCAAAAAACCGACAAGATTGCTGTTTTGGAAATTATTGAAAATCTAAGTAAAAAAGATCGCGCATTTTTTGATAATTTTATCGCCGATCCAACAAACATACAAAAACAAGAATTGGCTATTGCGGTTATTAAAAGCCACTTAAAAACACATCCAAACGAATTAGATAAATTGTTCAAGGCGTTTGACATAAAGGCTATACCACAAGAAATACGAACAGCATATGAAGAAAACAAAAAAAGCAATACTATTTCTTGGGAACAGGCAGTTTTACAGTACAATCAAGGAACAGAAAAATGAACAAATCTGACTTAGAAAATTTAGTGGAAGATTACGGGTATTTTGATGCGCTTCCCGATGGTGCGCCCGCGGGGCGTGCATCACAGGCGGTGGAATACATGGCCATCTTGCCCAAGCGGGGCAAAAAACAGGCCCTGATTGACGGTGCGGCACGTGTGGGTGTTTTGTTGCAAACCGCACGCAAACAATTCCCAGACGGCAAAACACACGAATGCCTGACATTTCCAACGGCATATCAGCAGAAATTCAAACAGCAAATTCGAGATGTTGTAAAAGCACGTGAAAAATAACCCCACCGCCCACCCGGGCGGTTTTTTCTATGTCATCCCGTGGCTCTTGTCTCGGCGCAGCGAAGCGCAGACGGATGACCACGGCCCTCAGGCCATAATACAAATAAAAAAACGCCCATTTGGACGTTTTTTGTAATCTAATACCTTTATCGACCATTTACAAATTCTGAACGTATTCTTTCCTGTGTAAGATTTTTTACAAACATATTACCATTCATAAGAATCGTATCGCCACGTTCTGCATAGGCAATATCGTTTTTAGGATTCTTTTTTACATCAAAAACATATTCTATTGCTTTATTATTCTTATCGATACATTTTACATATTTGTATTGTTCTTCAGTCATATAAAAACCCACGGTTACGTTAAATACCCCTGTAACTCTCATTGTATCAATAGTATTTGTCGAATGTACCTCTGGTGTAGACACACCTGTAACTTTTCCTTCATCTGAACGACAGGAACTTAATGCAAACAATGGTATCAGCGCAAGTATTTTAACATACGATTTTTTCATTTAACACCCCTTTTATATATTTTATCAAATTGATTATTAATACAAAAAAATTCATTATGTCAATAATTTTGTAGTGATTTATACACAGATTTAATATAAAATCATAAACACAAAAGTAAACTTTTTGTAATAAATATTATTAGTAATAATAAAGACACTAAAAACCGCTACACCCCTTGCAAACTCGCATTTTTATGCTATAAAACTTATAAGGTCAAAATAAAGGTAATTAAAATGTCATTTACACAGAAAGAACGTAGAAATATCGGCGTATGCAATGGCTGTGATAAACGTTGCGCATTGGGTGTACACCAAGAAACCACAGATAACGCCGAGCCGATTGTTAGTATGTGGCCAACCATTGCGGGAAAAAAGATAGAGCATTTTATCAATCATCTAGCTCTGTCTGAACCAACAATAATGACATTAGCTGCAAAGGATGTACCAATGGATGCCAACAATGCTAGTGTATATCTAGACTTGATGCGACAAACGCAAATAGAAAACGCTTGTAAAATCGCCCGCCTGTGCGACAATTACAAGACACGATAGAAACAACAAAACAACCATACCGCCCCACCCCGGCGGTTTTTTATTTACTTTGTCATCCCATGGCTCTTGTCTCGGCGCATCGAAGCGCAGACGGATGACCACAGGCCCCAGGTCATAATACAAATAAAAAAATAATAAAAAACGCCACACCACTCACATTTCCGCCATTTTTTAACCATTTTTCTATGTAAAGTTTTATATTGTGTTTGTGTCCTTAAGTCAAGAAAGGCAAAAGTCAATATTATGTTCAATTGACAATTTAACTTTTGCAAGATACAATTCCTTGTACAATAAAAAGCCGGGAGAATATAATGAATAAAGAATTTGAAATTTTATCTCGTGCGGTAATTATCAATGGCGACAAAGTATTATTGGCTAATGTAAAGGGTAAAAACTGGTATTTTTTACCTGGCGGTCATGTTGAATTTGGCGAAACCGCAACTAATGCATTGGTGCGCGAATTAGAAGAAGAAACCATTGGTTCTACTTATTCAATCGGTGAACCAATAGGTTTTTTTGAAAACATTTATGGCGATATTGAATCATCACGTCATCAAGAGTACACAATTTTATTCGCGGTTAATGCCGAAACACCTGATACAATCGCATCCAAGGAAGAAAAATTAGAATTCAAATTTCATAATATTGCCGATTTGTCATCACTGGACATACGTCCAGATTTCTTAATAAAAGGTCTGACAGATTGGTACGAATCCAAAACAAAGTTATTGAGTGTAGAAAAGTGATCCTTTGTTTGTAAAGAATCTAGAAAATATCCAAGGTGACGAAAGAGATATTATCATTATTTCCACAACATACGGACCTGCTCATGACGGTAAGTTTAAAGAACAGTTTGTTATAAATAGGGATGAGGGACATAGGCTACTTAATGTGCTTATAACACGAGCAAAACAGCAACTGTTTTTAGTGACCTCAATTCCAGAGATGAAATTTGCTGACTATAAATCCAGATTAGAAGAAAAGCAGAAAAACAACCGCGTTTCACTTGCAAAACCTGCTTTTTTGTCAGACCCTGGGGTCCTTATTGTCCTTTACTAACCAAAATTAAAACCGGGATAAACCCGGTTTGAATTTTGGTAGCAGCGGAGGGATTCGGACCCCCGACCAAAGGATTATGATTCCTCTGCTCTACCACTGAGCTACGCTGCCAATGCCCCGCATTATAACATCATTTTTTATTATTGCAAGCAAAACAAAAACACGATTTTATTCTTATTTACAATGATTATATTTTTTAATAAATTTATATTGAAACAATATCTAAATCATGATACAGCTCAGCCTATGAAAAATTTCGTATATGCTCTATTATTATTTTCTGCCCCGGCGATTGCCCACACAGAAAACAACCCATTTTTCAACGGATATGAAAACCAAATCGCCTTCAATTTTGGCTGGGGCGTAAACAGTGGTTTTTTACTGGCCCCACCGACACAATTTGTGCCATTTTACATGCTTCATATCCAGTATTCTCAGCCAACCACATTCTTTCGTATGCCCGCACGCCAGTCTTTGAATATTATGCAAACGCTGGGACACGGCACCAAGTATGGCTGGCACTGGGACAAATATACAATCCCAATCGCGATGTTATCCCAAGATATCATTCTGCTTCATGGCAACAGATGGTATACCTATACCGGTCTGGGTGTTGGTATGCAGGCACAACAAAACGAACGCCTGGGGTCCAAATTATTATTCAGCTTCAAACTGGGCGCAGCATATCAATTATCAGAATGCACAAATCTGGAATTATACATGCAGCATTTTTCCAACGGCAACACGGCACCAGAAAACAATTCCTATGCTTTTTATGGCGCTGGGCTGACATATAATTTCTAGCCAAGAAACCATCGCAATAATTTTTCTTTACACAAAACGTGTCATATTAGTATGTGCCAACGCAATTGCAATTGCATCGGCCTCGTCCGGGGTCTTTGGATGCGCCATTGGCAATAATATTTGCACCATTTTATCAACCGCCGCCTTATCCGCATGACCTGCCCCGGTCAAAGCTTTTTTAATTTTATTCGGCTCGTATTCAAATACGGGAATATCGCGATTTGACACAGCAACAATTGCCGCCGCACGCGCGTGTCCCAAAATAAGTGTTGTTTTTGGATTTTTGTTCACGAATGTTATTTCAATACTGCATTCGTCGGGAGCAAACGTTTCGCACAGTCCCGTCACACCACGAAAAATTGTCGCCAGGCGTTCCGCAAACGATAATGTGGTTTTAGGTAATATAACACCACTGGCGATATATTTACGCGTTTGACCCACGGTATCAATTACCGCCCAACCAGTATGTAATAACCCAGGGTCAATGCCCAGTACGCGTTTGCTCATTTTGATTTATTCCCGGATTTCTTGCGTATAGACGCTTTTATTTCTGTGGCAGACAATATATTATAAGGATATGAAAAATTCAGACCAAAACGATATGTTTTTATTTTATAGGTCTTTCCGATTTTAAGTTCTTGGTGTAACTTTTTTGCATTAAATTTCAGCATAAAAAAGTCATTAATATTTATTAGGGTTTGCCCATTGGTTGTTTTTATTATATATCGTTTCAGCCCTAATAATTTAGTCCTTTGTATTTGTTTTGATTTTATGGTTATATATTCTGTGTGAATAGTAATTAGCTGAAATAATAAATATGTTGCAATAAATGCAAGTAATCCAATCCAATTATTATCCGTAGGATTATATGTCAAATCCACCGCTACGCCAACCAAAACAAAACCAATAAAAAAAAGAAAATTCATCCTGTGTCCCCTTCGTCATTTTCGAAAACTTATTTTGCCGACGGCGTCATAGCCAAAGTATTTGTTAATTCGTTTGATGATTTCGTCTGATTGATATGACAGTTGCAACGCATAGGCCGGGTGGGCGGGACGAATTACAATGTTAAATGTGTTGTCGCGATTCTTTTTTATTGCCGCCAGGCGTGCAACCGATGCAATATCCCCACCCATAATTTCATCCCAGCGCGCCGCCAGGTCAGAATCAGATGCGCGAATCCCGAAAATTTTAATCAAACCTCCCAATGCACCCCCAATTGTTTGAGGACGTTTGCTGCGTTCATCAAATTTTTTATCGTGGTTTGACATAGACATACTCTTTCGGCATCAAAATAAACATCTGGCCCTGGGCATGTTGTCCCTGGGCAAACTCATATGCCTCGTCCCCTTTGCCAAAGAAAATATCTGCACGAATCCATCCACGAATAGCGCTGCCTGTGTCTTGGGCAATCATCAGGCGACGAAACGCCCGCCCATCTGACAGATTAGTATTTACATACACCGGCAATCCCAACGTATACAAGTCATCGTCCATTGCAATGCTGCGAATTTTTGACAGCGGCGTCCCCAGTTTTCCAACAACATCTGGTGGCACAGATTCATAAAAATAAACATACCGCGGATTTTTATAAATCACATCCTTGGCCAACTCAGGATTTTGCCTTAAATGTTGCCATACAGCCTCGGACGAAAAACCGCCCGCCGGTCTAATACCACGGTTACGCAATTCTTCGCCAATTGATTTGAACGGCAAATCATTGACGGCGGCAAAGTTTAATTTCACATCTGTGCCATCTTCCAGGCGCAAATTACCCGACCCCTGAATTTGAATATTTTGAACATCTACGATATTTGCCCAATACAAAACGCGCCCGATTTGATTTTCAACAATATCTTTTTTTGGCACCCCTTTGTACGCACGCCCATCTGTTGGAATTCCCATCAAAGGTTCATTACACCGGGCTGTTTTCGTCCGACATGCAGGGATTATTGGTGAATAATACCCTGTAAACGTTCCCTTGTCGCCACCATCATCATTAAAAATCTGATACGGCTGAAAATTTGATTCAAACCATGCACGCACAGTCGCCACATCTGCACTTGCACTTGGCAACATTCTGCATTTTTCCGCAAACAATTCTTTATCTGGAATCAATCGACCAGTATATTGAATTTTTGCATTACACGAATTTCTAAAAGCCTGCAAAGCATACCGCACATCGTCATCGCGCCACCCCGGCAATTCGCTGTACGATACCTGTTTGAAATTAGACGGAACGATTGAATTATCACCTGTCACAGTCGGCGTTGAAACATCACACGAAGACAAAACAAACGCACTCAAAACACCCAAAAATCCACTTAAAATAGTTTTTTTTGTTAAAAAAAGCATTTTTGTTTCACCCTTCCCACTTGTAAATTTTATTTCTGGTATTATATTAGCATAAAATCAGGACGCAAGTCCAGAGCACATTTTAGCCAAAACAGACCGAAGGAGAAATTATAATGGCAAAATTTAATATCATTTCACAATTTTTAAAAGACATTTCATTCGAAAGCCCAAACGTACCAGAATTATTCTTTAAATCCGATAACGGCCAGGCGAAACTAGAAATAAACATAGACATTCAAATCAAAGGCGCAGAAAACAACCTGTTCATGGTCGATTTGATTACCAAGGTTCATTCAAAACTGGACGCGGGCGACAAATCCATTTTCTTGATTGAATCAACATATTCTGGCCTGGTCCAAATGGAAGAAGAAAAAGATGAAGAAGCAAAAAAACGCACATTATTAATCAATGTACCAACATTGTTATTCCCTGCTGTACGCGCATTGATTACCCGCCTGACTTCGGAATCAGGGTTCCCAACCTTTGCAATGCAACCAGTTGACTTTGCTCAGCTATACGAACAGAAACAAGCAAAATAAAAAAACCGCCAAACGGCGGTTCTTTATTTCCTTAATAACAAACTACTTTTTACAATATCTGCAACCACTATACCGACAAAGGCCCCGAATATTACATCACTTGGCCAATGCGCCCCAATTGCAATCCTAGAAAATCCGATTACAATCGCCAAAGTCCATGTCACAACCTTGTAACGTGGCGCCAACATACCAATCATGCACAAACCCGCAAAACTGACCGCCGCATGCCCAGACGGCATCGAATTAAACGCCCACTCCAAAGACGGCGAAAAAAAGCCCGTCATATCCAAAGCCTCGAAAAATATCGGTCGCGCACGTCCAATAAATATCTTTAGCAGCTTGACCACAATTCCAGCACACAAAACACTACAAAATATCAAAAACGCATTATTATTCTTTATATTTACTAAAAAATTACGCAAAAAAGCGCTAAACTTCAACCGATTTGCACATTTTATAAAATTGCAATCTGTTTTTACACACTTTTTAACGCAAAAAAACAACACGGCAATCAAAGAACCAAAAATCCAGACTTTGCCATCAAAAATCGCATTCATCCATTTCCAAATATCACAATCAAATTGACGCAAAAACAAAAACAGCGACTTATCATACCACGCGATACCCATCCCCAGCAAAATCGCCACAATCAACGCCCCCCACCCCATTGCGCGCCATTTAATTCGATTATCTTTTGTTAAAAACATTCCACACCCCTGTTTTCTTAATTTCCCATCAGCCCATCATAAACACTTCTGTCAGTCAATATTTTAACCGCCATTGCCGCCGACACAGCGTCTTCATCTGCACCACTTGCAATAACCGGACAACCGCGACGAATTTGCTCTGCACTGATACTTGTATCCCTATTAAAATCTTGGGCATTAAAATCATTATTTACCACATTCAAAAAAAAGGCATCCTGTTGCTGATTAGTACGAATATTGGACAAACACACAATTGGAAAGACCCCACGACCATCAATAATCCGCCCTTGGCCTGTTTTGATTGACCTGTTCAGCAATTCTAACGCCCCCCCATTACTTAAATCTATACTGGACGCTATACGCGCCAACCCCGCAGTAGGCGTTCCCACCAGCACGCCTCGCCTGTTCTCGTAAAACGCCGCCACCAACGCCTCGGCCGTACCACGTGTCTGATCACTTATCAACACAACGACCGGTACATTTGTTACGGCATCCCCGCCAGGAACGACCTCAACTTCGCTCGAAGCAGTCTCGACGACGCGCATAACGGGCTTTTTCCCCATAAACAGCCCAGCAATCTTGGCTGCGGCTCGCTCGTCATCACCACCGGCAACACGAAAATCTAATATGACGCCCGAAACATCGGGATATCGTGCCAAAGCCTCGTTCACAATATTAACAGCCCCCTCGGACACCCTGTGCACAATAATTTCCAGCAACCCCCCAATACTTGGATCAGACCTGTGCACAACATCTGCATCAGCCGATACTATTGTTGCCCGCCGCAAAACAACATCCTTATTTCCAGTCGGAGTCAGCAAATGAATTTTAGAAGTTCCCGAATTAAACCCGGTCATAACAGCCGCCAATTCATCATCTGACATCTCGGTCACGAACCGTCCATTAATCTGTTCAATTATATCGCCCGCACGAATCCCTGCCATATCGGCCGGCGCACCTTTATAAATCCCAGTAATACGAAAATTTCCACGCTCGTCCCGCGCCCCTTCGATACCGACACTGGTCAGCAACCTTCCATCCTCAGTCAATTCAGCGACTTTTGAAAAAATATATCGTCCATTTTCATCAATACCATGAATTAAACTGTCTACAACAACCTGATACATCTCGCTTTCTGACAAAGCGCGTAAATTTGGGTCATATGCCCGCAACTTTAATACCAGTGCAGTTGTAATTTCACCAAACCCATCCCAATCTTTTTCATCCGGGCGTGGATAATTCGCCACAATATCATCCCCCCACACCAACACAATTCGTTCATCAGTTGCCGCCACATGTGCGGGCTTACTTAAATTTTCCAGGCTCTCGATTGCGACATTCAAACTTTTCCCGGACCAATTTACATCATCCAATTTACTGTAAATCTCGGCAAAATTTTTCGACACCTCAAACACCGGCAATCCGTCTTGAATCGGTTCGTCTCCAAAGAACAAACTTGCCGCCCCTGCGCCATACACCCCCCCCAGAATCAATGTAATAAAAACAAAAATTTTTTTCATTCCCATATTCCGTCCCCCCATGACGCGTGCGCCAATGCTATTTATCTGAATCACGCAGATTAAAATGATACAGCATAATATTAGAAATATAAATACTGGTGAACGTGCCCATAATCACACTGAATGCCATTGCATATGCAAATTCACGCAACATCTGCCCACCAAATATTGCCAAACCAATCATCGCCAACAAAGTTGAAACACTGGTCAGCATAGTACGACGCAACATTTCATTAACCGACAAATCAATCAAATCTCCCATCGGCATTTTATGATATTTTTTTACATTTTCATCAATTCGGTCATAGTTCACAATCTTGTCATTAATTGAATAACCAATACCGGTCAAAATAACCGCAATTGCCGTCTGATTGAATTCCAGTCCAGTAACAGAAAAGAACCCAAACATCAATACAAAGTCCAAGAACAAGGACACAAACGCCCCCACGGCATACCCCCCCTTGTACCGAATCCAGACATAAATCGCCATCATGACAAAGGCAAACAAAATAGCCAAAATACCGCCACGAACCAATTCCCCACCAATTTTTGGTCCAACAACCTGAATTTGTTCATACGCAACATTATCACCCAGGATATTTTTAATCTGGGCCACGCGCGCATTTTGCGCGGCATCTGTCGCCCCACGTGGTAGCCCCAAACGAATCAAAATCGCATCACCATCAACCGTTTGCAATTCTGGTTTAAATTCTGCCAAGGATTCACGCATTTGTTCAATACCATAATCCTGAACAATGGGCTTAACCTCCATCGCGATACCGCCTGAAAAGTCAATACCATAATTCAACCCACGAAACATCAGCGACAGCACCGACAGCAAAATCAATGCCCCCGACACGATGTACGATAACTTGCGAAACTTCATAACCTGCAATTTCATAATACTACCCCTTTGCAATCTTATTTTTTACCACCAACAAAGCCAATTTTCTTGTTCTTGCCATTCATGTACCATTCAACCAATACACGAGTCAACCACACGCATGTGAACAAGGTCGTCAAAATACCAATCGACAATGTCACCGCAAAACCACGAATTGGACCTGCACCGAATTGGAACAGCACCAAACCACAAATCAGCGTTGTTAAATTTCCATCCAAAACTGCCTTGGACGCGCGATCAAACCCCAGATTTACCGCACGTAACGGTGGCGTTCCGGCACGCACTTCGTCGCGAATACGTTCAAACGGCAACACATTTGCGTCAACAGCCATACCCAACGTCAACACGATACCCGCAACACCTGGCAATGTTAATGTTGCACCAAACAACGCGGTCAGCCCCACAATCATGCCCAAATTCACCATCAGTGAAATCATAGCAATCACACCGAACCCACGATATACCAGCAACAGGAATATAAAGATAAAGATAACGCCTGCAATCGCACCAATTTTACCACCGGCAATTGTGTCTGCCCCCAATCCCGCACCAACAGTACGTTCTTCGATAACCTGTAATGGGGCCGGCAATGCGCCCGACCGCAACAACACCGCCAGGTCTTTGGCACCCTGCAATGAAAAACCACCTGAAATCTGACCGCGCCCACCCGGAATTGGTTCACGAATAACCGGCGCTGACAAAACCTTGCCGTCCAGAACAATTGCAAAACGCTCATTAACGTGTTCGGTTGTCAGTTTTGCAAAACGACGCGCACCCGACGCATCAAACACAGTTGACACAACCGGCATATTATGCTGGTCAAAATCCGCCTGGGAATCTTTCAGCGACTCGCCCGAAACCTCGACACGACTGTACACCGGAATCACAGAATCTGGCGCATCAATATAAGGCAAAAATTCAGTCCCCGCCGGCGCACGCCCCGACTGAATCTGTTCCATTGACACAGATTCATTTACCAAATGGAACGTCATCTTGGCGGTCTGCCCAATCAATTCTTTGATACGTTCCGGATTATCAACCCCCGGCAACTGAACCAAGATATATTTACCGCCCTGACTTTGAATAGATGGTTCCTTGGTCCCCAGCGCATCAATACGACGACGCACAATTTCAATACTGCGCGCCAACGCATCCTGTTGCATTTCTTCTTTTTGTTTATCAGAATAAGACAGCGTAATTGTTTTACCATCGGATGAAATATCAACGGTATTACCAAACGCACTTTTCAAACGTCCCTTGGCTTCACCGACCTCATCCTCGTTACGCACAACCAATGACACAACCCCATCATGATTACGCAGATTAGAAAAACGAACAACCCCCTTGCTTCTATCAATCAATGCGCTGCGCGTTTCTTCATACAACTGTTCCGCCTTTTCCTGGAACATTGTATTAGTGTCAACCTCTAACAACAATTGCGCACCACCCTTTAAATCCAACCCCAGCGGAATTGGTTCAATCCACTTTGGGAAATAAGGTGCCAAATTCGGCGACATTGTTGGCACAGCCAACAACACACAAAAGACTGCAATAAAAACAATCGCCAACTTCTTAAACATAACACAACCCTTTAACTATTCCACAGATGCAACGGCGTTCTTGGCCACTTCGATAACAACACCCTTGGCAACTTCTACTTCTATTGTTTTTTCGTTAATTTTTTTAATAGTTCCATAAATACCCGCCGCCATTACACGATTGCCAACCTGCAATGAATCCAGCATTTTCTGATATTCGGCCATACGTTTTTTGTTAGGACGCACCATAAACAGATAAATAATCCCAAACACCACAACGCAATACAAAACCATTCCCCAAAAACCGTTTTGTGGGGCAACTTGTGCGGTCTGCGCCGCCGTATCAACAACTTCGACTGTTTGTTCCATATGCTTTCTCCTTGTCTTTAATACCCAGACAATAATAAATAAACCCAACAAAGTAAAGAAATTTATAACATTCTGGTTATTCTTTGTACTTTGCACTTTACTTATCAATAACAATCTGGCGAACAGCAGGATTGTTATCTCTCGAACCAAGTGTCAATTTCAGCCATTGCAATAAATTTATAAACAGGCCGCCCGTGATTACATTGCCCTGCCCGTTCTGTCCGTTCTATATCACGCAACAACGCATCCATCTGAATCATATCCAACTTTTGTCCAGCTCGAACAGAATGATGGCACGCATAGTTTGCCAACTTCAAATGCAATTTTTCATCCAGTTGTGACGAATGTCCATTGGCACGCACCTCGTCTGCAACCGCACGCAACAATTCCGCCCAATTCAAATCCCAATCAGCAGGCTTTTCAAATATCGCAATCGTCGCGTCACCAAATTCTCCGATTACCAATCCAGCGGGCTTTAATTCATCAGCAATCGACAAAACCGCCATCACATCCACATCCCGCATATTCACCACAATCGGTGTCAACAATGGCTGGCTTTTAATTTTATGGGTGCGCAATTTTTCATATGTTATTCGTTCGTGGGCGGCATGCTGGTCCACAATCACCATACTGTCGCCTTTTTGGGCGATAATATACTTATTCCCGACCTGTCCCACAACGCGCCCCAACGGCAAATCAACAACAGCTGTATTATCAGCTACTATATCATTTGCTCTTTGCTCTTTGGGCATTGCTCTTTGTATTTCCTGCGGAAATGCGATTTCGTCCCTTACCTGAAATATTTCCCGACGAATACCAAAATCAAATTTTACCGGTTCAACATTTGCTCTTTGCTCATTGCTCTTTGCACTTTCCACAAACATCGGTCTTGCTAATGTTTGTGCCAATCTATCCCGCAATGTTTTAATAATAAAAGACCGCACGTGATTCGGTTCCAAGAAATGCACTTCGGTCTTGGCGGGCGACACATTTACATCAACTGCCCCCGCAGGCAACGTCAGATACAGCGCACACAACGGAAATTCACGTGCATGCATCACATCCATATAGGCCGCCCGCAACGCCCCAACCAAAACCTTATCCTTGACCGGACGACCATTTACAAATAAATACTGATCAACACTTGATGCGCGTCGCAAAGTTGGCTCAGAAATAAAACCGGTCAATCGCATTCCAACAGAAGATTTGGATTCCGCATTTATATCCAACATCCGCCCAACAACATCTTCACCCATAACGGTTGCAATCCGCGTTATCAAATCCTCATTCTTTTGAAATCGCCACCTGTTATTCAGCACAAACCCAACATCAGATCGCGCCATTGCCAACCGCTTGACCACTTCCAAAACAGACATCATTTCGGCCCGGTCGCCACGCAAGAACTTTAATCGCGCTGGTGTCTTGGCGAACAAATTCGCCACCCTGATTCGTGTTCCGCTTTCCCAATCAGACGGTCGAATTTCATGCGTGGTTGCATCAATCTGCCAGCCATTTGCGTCCATTCCATTACACGTATCAATTGTCATATCAGACACAGACGCAATCGACGGCAAAGCCTCGCCCCGAAAGCCCATAAAATTAATATCCAACAAATCATCCGTTGGCAATTTGGATGTCGCATGACGCGTAATTGCACGCCCCAGGTCATCGCGCCCCATACCACACCCATTATCAACAATACTAATCAAAGTCCGTCCACCATCGACAACATCGATTAAAATCTGGTCTGCGCCCGCATCCAACGCATTTTCTACCAATTCCTTTACCACACTGGCGGGCCGCTCTACCACTTCACCAGCGGCGATTTGATTAATCAGAAAATCCGGCAGAACGCGAACAACCATACCCCAGCCCTAATTATTCTTTGAACGTAACAGATAAAATCTCGTATTCCTTTTCACCACCAGGTAATTTCACAATACATGTATCCCCGACGCATCGTCCAATCATCGCACGTCCTACCGGCGAAGTACATGAAATCACCGTACGGCCATCTGATTCAATATCAGACAAGATTCGACACTGCATCTTATTTCCATCTTCATCTTCTGCAACAACACGTGCCCCAAACACCACGCGATTTCCAGACAAAGAATCCACATCAACCACCATGGCATTTTCAATTACATTTTCAATAAATCGAATACGCGCATCAATCTGGCGCTGTTTTTCACGTGCTGCGCTATAATCGGCGTTTTCCGACAAATCCCCCAGCGATCGAGCCCACTGGACAGTTTTCAAAATTTCAGGCCGCTGATTTTCCCTTAAATCTTTCAATTCTTTCAACAGGTTATCAAAACCCGCACGTGAAATCGGCTTTTTTTCCATAACATCTTTCCTATTTTTATAACTATTGGCAGATTATAAGCAATCATTTTAATTTTGCAATTATGAAATTAAACGTTATACTATACATAACATGTTCAGGACAAGTATCTTAAGCCGTTTTCTATTACGCCGATTTTTTTCTGGCGTTGGTCTTGTTATGCTGGTTGTGTGCGGAATTATATTGGCAGTAACATTTGTTGAACGCCTGCCATCGAACCCAACGGCATTTGATGCCCTGTATGAATCCTGGGTGCGTCTGCTGGAATATGTACCAATGTTTTTGCCACTTGCAGTATTTATGGGTACTTTATTAACATCATACAGCCTTACCAAATCCAGCGAGAATATTATTATCTCCAGTGCGGGCCTGTCCCCATATCAGTCAACAAAACCATTTTTGATTGGCGCGTTTTTAATTGGTATTTTCGCGACGACCGTGATAAATCCCTACTCGGTCAACATCAGCGCGCAAAACATCACAACCGAGCAACTGCAATTAATTGACGATACTATCTGGTTACGCGAAGAATCTGATAACGGCTTTATCACAATGAACGCGCGTGATGTGCACAAGGCAGGCAACATCCTTATTTTTGAAAAAGCCACAATATATACCCAGACCCCCAGCTTCAAATTAATCAACCGAATCCAGGCGGACACTATTACCCTGTCTGACATTGGACTGTCGGCGCACAATGCAATTATATGGAATGCGGACGGAACAACTAAACGTGCCAATTGGAAACAAAAAACATTAATTACCCCCCAAACAGTTTTGGACCGATACCTGCAGCCCAACCAGATTTCATTTTGGCAATTACCAGACTTTATCAAACGCATGGAATCAATTGGTGTACCGGTACGCGGACACCGTGTACAGCTGTGGACACTGCTGTTTTTACCATTAACCATGATTGCGATGGCGACACTTGGGGTTGCTTTTTCCCAGACCAAACAACGTCGCAATTACAGTTTTGGCATCAAATTCAGTCTGGGGATTATCACCTGCTTTGCGGTATATTTTCTAATTAACATGTTTAATGCCCTGGGGGCGACGGGCACTTTGCCACCTATACTATCTATCATTGCGCCGCCCCTGATTATAATTGCTGGCGCGGGCATATTCATGAACAGTTTTGACACAATCTAACCAACATACGGGGGGGCAAAACACATGCCATTAAAAAAGAAAAAAAGTTCCAAATTTCCACGCATTTTAATGTGGACATTTATTGCCATTTTGATTGTATTAATGATTATATCATTTGCCCCAACCCAGCACATGACCGAAATTGTAGTGTACCCATAAATAACACGATAAGAAGGGAAAGTAATATGTCATTTACACAGAAAAAAGGAACAAATTTGCATACTGGGCCAGATGTAAAATTTTGCGATGGCTGTGACAAGCGTTGCAAACTTGGTCATAGTTGGTATACCGGATGGGAGCTCAGCAGAAACAGACTTACAAGCTATTGTTGTCCAACCATAGACGGTCAAGAAATTCCGTGGTACAAGGGGCCGGACGGTGAAATTGTTGCTGCCTACCGAATTTATGATGGTTGCACTCCTCATCAAAAGGACCGCATGCTGGAACAGATAGACGAACTGACACATAAAATTGTTAAATACTGCGACCACTATAAGACACGATAAAGGAACCACAAATGAAACGATATTTACATAAATTACCGATTATGGGTTTTGTACTGTTGGCGCTGGCAGAATGAATTACATAGACATATTCTTAGAAGCCATGTCTGCCGAACGAGGCCGCAGCATCAAAACACTCAGCAGCTATGAATCAGACCTGCGCCTGGCGAACGATGCGATACCCGGCGGTCTGATAAATGCAGACCGCGAAACGATACAAAAATATTTATCCGCCCTGCCCGACAAACCATCATCCATCTCGCGCAAGGCGTCCGCCCTGCGTGGTTTTTATAAATTTTTAATGTTGGAAAAAATTATTTCTCACAATCCAACGACAAATCTAGAACTGCCCAAACGCGACCGTACCCTGCCTAAATTTTTATCTATTGATGAAATTGAATTATTAATTTCCAGCGCTGGCGACATCAAGACATCGATTCGCCTTCGCGCGATGATTGAATTGCTGTACGCATCGGGTCTGCGCGTTTCAGAATTGTGCGAATTACCGATGACGGGGATTTTGGGCGACAAATTATTAATTCATGGCAAAGGCGCCAAAGAACGCCTGGTACCGATGCACGATGCTGCCATCTGTGCACTGAATAAATGGTTGGATACACGTGGCGACAACGAATCCAAATACGTTTTCCCATCCAACGGCAAAACCGGCCACATCACGCGCGATGGATTTTTCAAAATTCTGAAAAAATGTGCCGTCTTGGCTGGTATTGCGCCTGAACGGGTCAGTCCGCATGTCTTGCGTCATTCATTTGCATCGCACTTGTTAGCGGGTGGCGCGAACCTGCGCGCGATACAAACTATGCTGGGGCACGAAGATATTTCCACGACCCAGATTTACACACATGTTATGCCAGAAAAATTGTGTGAAACTGTTGAAAATCATCACCCTCTGGCAAAACAACAAAGGAAAAAACAATGATAAAAAAATGTGATAAACCAGGTTGCACCAAAGCCGGCACATGCCGCGCCCCAAAATCACGCGACCTGCGCGAATATTGGTTTTTCTGCACAGAACATGCCGCCGAATACAACAAAAATTGGAACTATTACGCGGACATGACCCCAGACGAAATCGAAGCCGACTGGGAACGCCAAACATTTGGCACGCCACTCAAAGACAAAAATACTGCCCATACGGACGCAACTGACTATACAAAATTCATAAACGACTTTATCACTGGTCGCAGTAAATTTGATAAAATGCCTGCACGCAGCAAATTACCAACAAATGTCGTATCCGCCCTGCGCGTATTTGACCTGGGGATATCGGCGACATGGCGTGAAGTCGGCGCAAAATACCGCACATTGGCAAAAAAATACCACCCTGACACCGCAACCGACAAGAAAAATGCAGCCACCGAATTTGCGCGCATATCCACGGCCTATGAAATATTAAAAAAGCACTTTGGAAAAAAGTAATTTTGCCCGCCACGGCGGGTTTTTATTTGGAATTCATACCTGCTGACACAGCGTACGCCTTGCCATTATCATAAAAGAAAAAACCAAAGGAGGCGCAAATGTTATTAAAATCCAAAATCTTTTTTACATCAGTCGTTATATACGAAATCCTTGCTGTATCATTTTTGCATTTTCAAAAACTTTGCGACACAGTATTTTCATCTGAATTCTGCGTCAGTTGGTATCGCTATTTTTTATTCTGCGTGGTTATTCCATTAATTGCCTTTATAATTTGCATGTGGATACACGAAGCAATACACGCCCATCGTCGTCATAAATTCATACGTCGTGCAAAAAGCGCATTCGCACGCATTGTGTCTGGCGGTCGCATATCCAGACCTATGACATCCAAGGAACTGGAAACGATTATCATAATCGCAGTTTTAATTACCATAAAACAATTCATCAACCGCTATCCGAACCTGCGTAAAAACGTAAATAATATCATGAACCTGGCAAACGGAGAAATTGACATTGACTTAATATCAACAGACGATGAAACACCACAAAAACCAAATCGCAAAAAAAGCCAAAGCGACACTAAGCGCAAACGCTCTAAATAAAAAACAAATTCCCCGACCATCGGGAAATAAATTAAAGATAACGGTATAGATAAACGGGTTGGAAATGGCGTAGTGTACAGAAGTTACATAAGCCATTACCTACCCGATTTAGATATGCCATTAGATTTAATTTTTGTTCAGGTACAGTATGGCGTCCATCCCCGCACTACACCCCGTCCCCACAGCCGTCGCAATTTGCATCTTTAATTCGCTGTGCACATCACCTGCGACATACATACCGGCCGGCAAAGCATCCGGAGCAATACGCCCCAATGCATCACGCTTGACATCCTCGGTCAGATAATCTGTATTTGCCTCGTGCCCTATGGCGACAAACAAACCATCGGCAACGATTTCCGCACCATCGGTCGTTGTAATAATCAACTCGCCATCATCTGAATCTGGTTTTGCCGCAATCTTTGCCAAATCTGTATTAAACAGACATTCAATATTATCGCGCGCCTTGACCCGTTCACGCAAAACCGCCTCGGCCCGTGTGAATGCAGATTTACGATACACAATCTTAACTGTCTTGGCCAAATCCGCCAAATACAACGCATCGTTCAACGCACTGTTTCCGCCACCCATAACAACGACGTTTTTTCCACTATAAAAGAATCCGTCACATGTTGCGCAATAGGACACGCCACGCCCCATAAATTCGCGCGCACCTTCGATTTCCAATTTACGCGGGCTGGCCCCCGTGGCAATAATAACAGTTTTACCAACATATTCTGCACCATTATCACACAGAACACAATACCCCGATTCCGCATCACCTGTGATATTCTTGGCCGAAACAAATTCAACCGCCGCCCCAAATGTTTCGCACTGTTTTTTCATAAATTCCGCCAGTTCAAAACCGGAACCGGCCCACCCTGGATAGTTTTCCAGTGTTGCAATACCCGCCATCTGACCGCCCAGTCTGTCACCACCCAAAACAATTGTCTTTTTATTTGCGCGCGCCGTGTACAGCGCCGCCGTCAACCCTGCTGGCCCCGACCCTAATATAATTACATCATACATAATATTTTACCTTCCTTAATCCCTATTCGTGCCCCAGCATACAAAACAAACGCACCCAACGCAAACAAATTTATTGCATTACATCTTAAAAAAATTCATAATTAAATCAGTATGAAAACAGGTTTTGTATTTTTCTCATCCATCTCATCCCCGTTGGGGGAATAGTTTATCGTACACTTTTTTGATTTTATAATTGCGAAACATTTCGCACCATAATAACATATATCCCAAATAAAAACCTAAGGAACAAAAACATGTTGGATATAAAATTTATTCGTGAAAACCCAGACATTATAAAAAACGCCTGCGCGACCAGGGGGATACCCGACCATACCGATAAAATTTTGGCACTGGACACGCGCGTCCGAGAATTAAAAACAATAACCCAGGCAAAAACCGCCGAAAAAAATAAAATCACACGCGAAATTCCAACCGCAACGGACCGCGCACCATTAATTGCACGCAGCAAAGCAATCGCAGACGAAATCGCGGCCGACATGGCGGAATTGGCGAACAAAGAATCCCAGTTAAATGATTTATTACACTGCGTTCCACAAATTCCGTCACCCGATGCGCCAATTGGTCGCGACGATACAGAAAACGTGGAAATCAAACGGGTTGGCACACCACGCGAATTTGACTTTACCCCACGCCCACAATGGGAATTATTGGAAATGAATGGTTGGTGGAAACCAGAAAAAATCGCCAGCATTTGTGGCAGTCGCACCTATGCCTTGTTTGGCGAAGCGGCGGAACTGGAACTGGCCATTCAAACATACGTTCTGCAAAAATTAATCGCCAAGGGATTTACATTCGTAAATTGCCCATCGATTACAAAGCCCCAAACCATATTTAATGCGGGCCACTTTATGGGTTCAGACTTGTCCATCATGAACAACGATGTATTTATGTTAACCGACACCGACCGTTGTCTGGCGGGAACAGCTGAAATTGTATTAAATTCCCTGCACGCAGACGAAGTATTAAATGAAACAGATCTGCCAATTAAATACGCTGGCTATTCACCATGTTTCCGCAAAGAAGCGGGCGCTGCCGGTCGCGACACCCGCGGAATCGTGCGTATACATCAATTTAACAAGGTCGAACAATACATTTATTGCACCCCTGAACAGTCTGATGAAATGCACAAACATTTATTAAGCAACCTGTGCGAAATTATGGAAGATTTGGAATTACCATATCGCGTTATTGCAGCCTGCACCGGCGACATGGGCTTTAACAAGGTCAAAATGCACGACGTAGAAGCCTGGTTCCCCAGCGAAAATACATACCGCGAATTGGGCTCTTGTTCTTCGATTGGTCAATTCCAGGCCCGTCGCACAAACACACGTTTCCGTGCATCCGACGGAACATTAAAATTCTGCGCAACATTAAACAACACAGGAATCGCCCTGCCACGTGCACTTGTACCTGTGATTGAAAACCACCAAAACCCAGATGGTTCAGTCAACATTCCAAAATGCCTGCAACCATTAATGGGCGGTCGCACCAAAATTGGTGGCAAACACTAACAAAACACCCCAGAAAAACTGGGGTGTTTTATCTGATAAAAATTATGCTTTTGCTCTTGATTTTTTATCCCGAAACCGTATAATAAACACAGCAATTCCAGGCCCTAATAGTCTAGTGGTAAAACACGTCCTTGGTAAGGACGAGTCGCAAGTCCGATTCTTGCTTAGGGCACCACGAATAAAATCCCGCCATTTGGCGGGATTTTTCTTATTTACCAGCGGACGCTTTTTTTACGACACGTTTTTTTGCTGTCTGTTTATCGGTGACCTTTTTCGCTGTTTTTTTTGATTCTGGCTTACCTGCATCGGATTTTCTGACTTCTTTTTTGAACACATTCAATCCATCTGCCAAATTTTTCATCATACCCGGAATCTTATTCGACCCGAACAAAATCACCACCAGTACGACTATAACCAGAATTTCGGCCCAACCAAAACGTCCAAACATCTGTAACTCCTATTTACTTATTGTGCAACATAACAATCCAATCCATCGGACTTCGCGTTCCGACAGAAACCATTCGCATCTGCTGCGGTCTTGAACGCAACACGCAAACGATATGTTGTCTTGCCGTCTTTCAACTGCGCCGCCAAGATAACAAATTGATACCCTTCAAACAAACTCTTATGAGCATTAGCAATCTGACGTTGCGCACTTTCTGCCAACGCGCGTGTACTGTACGAACCAAATTGCACATACCACGAACCTACGACTGGCTTATCAACAGTTTTTTGTTCGGGCTTTGCAACTGGTTTCGTTGCAGGCTTTGCGGCCGGTTTTGCCGTTGGATTAAATTTAACTTCCTTGCGCTCTTCTACAACACGCACAGGCACACCCGCAGTTGGTTGTGCCACTGGCTGGGCTTTAACCTCGGGCTGCGGGGCCGATTGTTGTGCAGGCTGCTGGGCCGGCTGTTGTGCGGGCAAAGACACTGGTTGCGGTTGCGCCTGAACTGGTTCAACCGAAGGCATCACATTCATATCAACGGACACAGCCTCGCCCGAGCCAGCATCCATAACAACAGGTGCATCCAAATCAACTTCTATCGAAGACGAAGAATCATCACCAATTGCACGAATAATGACATAAGTCGCCAAAATAATAACAATAACCCCCACACTTAACAACAGCCAAGGTTTCTTGGGACGTGGCGCTGAAAAAGGTGTTACTTCTGGCAAGGTATCCATAGTACCATTATCATCCAAATCTAATAAATCCAAGTTGTTATCATCATTCATGATAAAATCTCCCTCTTGTTAATTACGTATATTATACCACAAAAAAAGCCAAAGACAAAATGCTTTGGCATATTTTTTTACTTTGGCATATTGCCAAAATTTGGTGGCACAATCAGTTTTTGATTCTGTTCTACGATTGGTTCTACCTCGCACTTTTTTGCACACCCCGCCAAAACAACCAGCACCGAACAAAAAGCAAATAGTAAAGTTATTTTTTTCATATATGTTCCTTTTATTATTTCCGCAAAGACAAAGCCCAAATCACAAATAAATTATTCTTTGCGCCTTGCTCTTTGCTTATTAATTACAATGGCATCTTGACACTATCTTTCATCATTTCAACAAATGCATCCAGTGGCATTGATTCCTGTTTTTCGACCCCCAAACGGCGCAGTGTGACATTTCTGTCTGCCATTTCCTTTTCACCGACTACCGCGATGATTGGCGTTTTTGCCAACGACAATTCACGGATTTTATAGTTAACTTTTTCATCTCTCAAATCTGCACGCGCGTTCACACCGGCATTATGCAACATTTCGACAACTTCATTTGCGTAATCGGCATGTTTTTGTGAAATCGGCGCAACAACCACCGGCTCTGGCGACAACCACAATGGCAAATTACCACCCGTCGATTCCAGCAACACACCCATAAATCGTTCAATAGATCCCAACATCGCACGATGCAACATAATCGGACGATGCTTTTCACCATCTTCACCAACATAACTCAAATCAAACCGTTCCGGCAGATTCATATCTAATTGAACCGTACCGCACTGCCATACGCGCCCCATAGAATCGCGCAGATAGTTATCAATTTTTGGCCCATAGAATGCTGCATCCCCTTCGGCAATTTCGTATTCAATCCCATTCGCATCCAACGCGCGCTTTAGTGCACCTTCAGCCTTGTCCCAGATTTCGTCCGACCCAATACGGAATTCAGATTCTTTACGCGTTGCCAATTTCATGGTAATTTTATCAAAACCAAATTTCCCATAAATATCTTTGATAAAGCGCAAGATTTTGACAACTTCTTCTTCTAACTGTTCTTCTGTACAGAAAATATGCGCATCGTCCTGGGTAAATTCACGCACACGCATCAGCCCCGACAAACCACCTGCCGCCTCGTAACGATGAACCTTGCCAAATTCTGCCATATACAACGGCAAATCTTTGTACGAACGCAATCCATGTCCAAACACCAACATACCACCCGGGCACGACATTGGTTTGATACAGAATACCTTGCCATCCTGAGTTTTACCCGAATAGTTATGTTCACCATACTTTGCCCAGTGCCCGCTGCGTTCCCACAGACATCTGTCCATAACGGCCGGCGTTGAAATTTCCTGGTACCCTGCCCGTTCCTGGCGCGCACGTACATATTCGATCAGACGGCGATACATCTTGTACCCTTTGTCATGCCAGAAAACTGAACCCGGCGCATATTCCGGTTCAAAATGGAACAAATCCATATCTTTACCTAATTTACGATTATCACGCGCGGCGGCCTCTTCCTGCATTTTAAGGAACGCTTCTAATTCTTCGCGTGTTGCAAATGCGTCCACATAGATACGCTGCAACATTTTGTTTTTCGAATCCCCCTTCCAATACGCACCGGCAACGCTGCGAATTTTGAAAGAATCACGTGGCAAATCCTTGGAACTTTCCACGTGTGGCCCACGACACAAATCAACAAAATCACGGAAAGTATAAATCGACAACGCTTCGCCCGCCGCATCATATTCGTTCAACCATTCCATTTTATATGGTTGGTCTGCAAAGATTTCCTTGGCCTCGTCCAGACTAACATTTCTCTGTTCAAAACGGCCATTAGATTTGATTAAATCGCGCATTTCCTTTTCGATTTTTTCAAAATCATCTTCGGAAAAACGATATTCTGTATCAAAGTCATAATAGAACCCATTTTCAATCGCGGGACCGCCCGCAAACTTAACCTCTGGGTGTAATTTTTTAACCGCCGCCGCCATAACGTGTGCCAACGAATGACGCATTAATTCGATATCATATGCCATAACAAAAACCTTTTTATATTTTCTTGAATTAATTAACTGTTTGATTATAAGAATTTGTGCCACGCACCGCAATAGAATTTATACCCCCAACGGGGTTGTAGTAGTTGTCATAAAGAACAAACCAAACATTTTCATAACATCAATATTATTACCATCTCCACAAAAAGTCAATCAGTAATATCCCCCTTGCACTTGAAACAGAATAAACAAAAATGTTTTAGATAAAAACAAAACCGACAACTTATGTAGCTTCTGTACACTGCGTTGTCGTTTTTGTTTTTAGATGAATTATTTTTGTTTATTCTGCAGCGGTGAAAACCTTCTGCACATCATCATTGGCATCCAGCGCATCCACCAACTTTTCCAACTTGGCATAGGCTTCATCGTCCAAATCCATTGGCATATTTGGCAACCAAGTCAATTCAGCCTGTTCTGGTTCACCCAATTTATCGGCCAGATATTTTTGTACTGTGATAAAATCTTCTGGTTTGGTTGTGATGATAAATCCTTCTTCAGACGCCTCCAAATTATCGGCATTGGCCTCCATAATAATTTCCATCATTTCATCTTCGGTTTTACCGATTGATGCGGGGTACATAATCTGGCCCGCGCGTGTGAACATAAACACAACAGAACCTTCTTCGCCCATATTTCCGCCATTTTTGCCAAAGATATTGCGAATTTCCGGCACAGTCCGACGTGGGTTATCGGTTAATGCCTCTACAATAACTGGCACCGCACCTGGGCCATAACCTTCATAGCGCACCGCTTCGTAATTTTCAGTATTTGAACCCGACGCCTTGTCAATTGCGCGTTTGATATTGTCGTTCGGCATAGAATTCTTGCGCGCGGTTAAAATTGCCAAACGCAGGCGTGGATTGTTATCTGGGTTTTTATCCCCCAACTTTGCCGCCATGGTAATTTCACGCGCCAGTTTTGTGAACAGCCCACTGCGTGCCGCGTCGGCTGCGCCCTTTTTATGCTGAATATTGTGCCATTTACTGTGTCCACTCATATTTGACCTTTTTATTTATTTAGATTAAAATTACCCCAAAAGGATAACAAATGATTGGCAAATTGCAAGGCATAGTTGACCATATCGGCGACGGATTTGTGATTTTATTGGTGAACGGTGTTGGCTACAAAGTATTCACCGCCGAATACCTGACCCACAAATCGACGGTTGAACTGTGGATTGAAACGGTTGTCCGCGAAGATTCCATCCGCCTGTTTGGCTTTACAACCCTGAACGGACAAAACCTGTTTAATATGCTGACCGCCGTTTCCGGCGTGGGACCTAAGGTTGCACTGGCCATACTTGGCACAATAAATTCCGACACATTAATGTCTGCGATCGCGACTGGTGACGCAAAAACAATTGCGACAGCCCCGGGCGTCGGCAAAAAGATGGCGGAAAAAATCATTGTTGAATTAAAGAACAAAATCGGTGGGGTGTCTGCAACACTGTTTGCCCCGGACGCGGGCACAACCACATCTGCATCATCTGCCCTGCCTGATTTATTGATGGCGCTGGAAGCATTGGGCTATCGCCGTCTGGACATTATCGAAATGGCGCAACACCTGGTGAACCAGAACCCAACGGCGGATGTATCAAAACTGGTCCCCATGGCATTAAAAGAAATAAGCAAGGGGAAATAAGATATGGTCGATTTTATCAAGAAAATTAACGATGCAATTCGTACGATTAAATATCGCATTAATCCATATACCAAAATCAAAACAATTGATGAATTAAATAAAGTCTATGCGTTAAATTACCACGATTTATCTGCACTGGATTTACGCGAACACGGCGATTTGTTTTATGACTATGATGGAAACAAAACCCACCCATGGACAAACAATGTCATATGGCCAACGCCTGATAAAATGCCTGCGAACTTTAGCCCACAAAAACTGCTTGAATCATCTATGCGACCACGGTTAATCGAAGACTTGCACCAATCTGGAAAAACAGGACACGGCATTAATATCGCCATCATAGACGGTCAAATCGACGCAACAAATCCAGAATACAGCAATCAAATAAAATTAATTTCCCACAGCACAAAAATACAGACATCAAACACGACCCCTGAACACCACGGTCCCCTGGTTGCATGTCGCGCCGTTGGCAAAAATACAGGCACGGCCCCTGATGCCAATTTATATTATTTTAATGTTGCAAAAAATCGCGAAACAAATTTCTTTGACTCTAATATAGATGCATTTGAACGTGTCTTGGAATACCAAAAAAACGCCCCCGAATCTGAACGAATTCACATTTTATCATGCAGTTTTGGCTTGCGCGCCAATACCAGCGGTCAACGCGCCACCACCGAACAAATCGCAAAGGTATATGAACTTATACAACAATTACATAATCTTGGAATTCAAATAATACATTGTTCACCCACCCCAACGGAACAAAACGACATTGAACAACGCGGCCAAATCGAACAAATACTAAAACAACATGGCTATCAAACAATTCATTGGCACGACCAAGAATTCAGCAATCGCAACCCAAACCAACCCATATTCGAACGATTTGTAAAATCACCAGATTTAATCAGTATTCCAACACGCAACATGTCGCATATTGACCACCACCAAGATGTGCGTTTTGACCCAAATGGCGGCGACTCATCTGCAGCACCATACCTGGCGGGGGTTTTTGCATGCGCACTACAGGGCAACACAATATTCTGCACCCGCGAAAATTGGCAGGATGAATTAATTGAAATCATGCAGCAAACCGCATCCCAGCATCCCATGGGCGGCAAAGTAATCAACCCCACCGGCATTGTCGAACGGGTATCCCAAATCGCCCGCAAAATGGAAATGGATTTAATAAAACATCAGGCATCACAACATGAATAACGACACAATTTTTGCACTATCATCTGGGCATGGTAAATCCGGCGTTGCAGTAATTCGCATATCGGGCGACAATCTGCGCGACACATTTACGCGCTTTGTATTCCCCTTCGCAGGCGAAGGGGTGTCGGCAACCGCCGACGGGGTAGTGGTCAAAACCCGCCACGCATACTTTTGTAATTTGACGGACACCGCGGGGGATTTAATTGACCAATGTCTGGCCATATATTTTCCCGCCCCACACAGTTTTACCGGCACGGATATTATTGAACTACACACACACGGCGCACCGGCCACAATTAACGCGACATTTGAATACCTGAAAACATTGGGCATGCGCATGGCGACCCCCGGTGAATTTTCACGTCGCGCATTTTATAATAACAAAATGGATTTGGCGGATATTGATGGCCTGGCGGCGTTGCTGGACGCACAAACAGACATTCAGCGCAAACACGCATTAAAATCTATGCTGGGCCGCGACAGCGAAATTTACAGCACCTGGCGCGAACAAATGGTTGAAATATCGGCGTATGCGGCGGCAATCCTGGATTACAGCCCGGACGACCTGCCTGCAAACATTGGCGAAACAATTCACACACGCACAGAAAAATTATATAACGAAATAAACACCGCGCTGAATAATTATCACACATCACGTGCAATTCGTGGTGGCATAAATGTCGCATTGGTCGGCGAAACAAATGTCGGTAAATCATCAATATTTAATTATCTGGCGGGGTCTAACCGCGCAATTGTGTCTGACATTGCCGGCACCACACGCGACGTTGTGTCAATAAACCTGGACCTGGACGGTTATTTAATCAACCTGTCCGATACGGCGGGGCTGCGTGAAACAGACGACGAAATTGAATCAATCGGCATTGAACGCACAAAAAATGAAATCGAAAATGCGGATATTATAATCCATGTCTATACGCCTGAATCCGTGATACAGAGCAATTTTCACAACAACGAAATTATTGTTATAAATAAATCGGACACAACCAACACACATGATACAAAAGATGTAATTTATACATCTGCCCGAACAGGCGACGGCATGAATGAATTAATGTCCGCGTTGCGCGCAAAAATTCACGAAATCATGGATGGGTCGGAAAACGCCCTGACAATCAACGCGCGCACAAAATCATTACTGGAATCCGCCCGCGACGAATTGGGCGCGGCATTGGATGCCGATGACAACTATGACATATTTGCCGAACACACGCGCCACGTGGCGGACGCAATTGGCAAAATATTGGGCACAATCACCACAACCGAAGTCCTGGACAAAACATTCGGTCAACTGTGTTTGGGAAAATAAAAAACGCCCAAACGGGCGTTTTTTTTATTCACATCTTATAACCGAATATAACGTATTACCATCAAACACAGGTTCATTTACTAACACACGATATCCAGTTTTTCCATCACAATCATTTGGCACTACATTTACCCAAATAACATCCTTATTTTCTGCATAAGTTGCCATAGATATATTTGCAAAAACACCTTCTATGAACATAGAATCAGGAGCCGCCTTTTGTAATACTGCCAGCTCTGGAACAATTGGACATTTTACCAAATATGATTCATCTTTATCATGATAACCAATTGCAACAAATTCACATTTTGTACCCACAACATCAATAAACCATTTTACTTCTGCCATTGCCGGTGCATTTAAAATTGATAATAACCCCGTTGTTAAAAATATTTTTTTCATATCACCCCTCATTGTCTACACAGCCACTTATTCGTAAACATTATAAAACAAAGATTACAATCAAATCAAATATTAAAAATTAAAGATAATGGTATAGATAAACGGGTTGACAATGGCGTAGTGTACAGAAGTTACATGAGCCATTGCCAACCCGCTTTAGATATGCCATTAGATTTAATTTTTACTCGTGGCGGTCTGGATACTTGCCCTCAATAAGATTCTGACGCACAACATGGTGTTTAACCTTTTGCGTGCTGGTCAAAGGTAAATCTTCGGTCGTGATGGCGAAATGGGTCACCCACTTATAACTTGCTACCTTTTTATTTTCCACCGCAACCGCCGCGCCAATTTGTTCAATGGTCACACCATCTTCGACACTGAACACAGCATATGTGACGGTTTTATCTTTGACCTTGTGTTCAAATACGGCAACATTTTTAACACCTGGGATTGTGATATACATACCTTCCAGTTCGTCAGGATATACGTTTTTACCACTGTCCAGAACGATAACTTGCTTTTTACGACCTGCAAAATGCAATTCACCGTTCTTGTCCATCGACACTAAGTCCCCAGTATTAAAGAACCCACGTTCATCGAATATTTCTTTGTTCGCGTCTTCGTTATTCAGGTACCCACCGAACACCTGATGTCCGCGCAACCACAGAACACCAACACCATCTTCGTTTTTATCACGAATTTCGCATTCGTTGTTCATCGTTGGCGCACCAAACGCAAACGGGAAACGCTTTTTTGTTGGTTTTGAAATACAGATTGGTCCAACCGTTTCTGTCAAACCATAACCCTGAATAAAGGTCAACCCCAGACGTTCATAGAATGTTTCAACCTCGGGCTTGGTTGCGGCACCACCTGCGATTAACAGACGCGCACGCCCACCGAACACATCCAGAATTGGTTTTTGCACCTTGCGCACTAATGAGCCCAGACCAATTTTCTGTAATACCTTGCCATACTTCAAAATAAATGACACCAGCCACCATTTTTTCTGGGCCTTGACATTATCAATAATTTTATTACGGAACACTTCCCATAAACGTGGCACCGCCGGAATAACCTGGGGACGATATTTCTTAAAGTCCGCCATAATTTCCTTTGGATTAATTGTCGGTTGCAACAAAACACCCGCGCCAAAATGCACCGTCGCCAGGATTTCAACCCCAAACCCAAACACGTGATACATCGGCAGGAACCCATACAGAATATCCGCTGGTCGAATCCATTCCGCCATTGATTCCAACGAATTTGCACATTCAACCAAATTAAAGTGCGTCAAAGGCACAACCTTTGGCACACCGGTTGAACCAGACGTGAATGACATTGTTGCCACATCCAATGATTCCAGTGCCGCCGGCTTTAAATCTGGATTTACCTTGCCGTCCTTTTTGGTGATATCATAGAATGTAAATTTATCGGTTTTAAATACAAAAGACTTTTCCGCACAAACCAACTTACAATTTGTCGTTGTTGCCATATTGTCATATTCAAACGGTGTCAGATTCGTATCCAGCAACAATACCGTCGCCCCCAAATACCACAATGCAAACAGCGTGATTGGAAATTCTGGAATATTGTGTGACAAAATACCAACAACATCACCCTTTTTTACACCCACCTTGTCCAGGCTTGCTGCGCGTGCCTTAACCAAATTAATAAAATCTTTATATGCAACACCTTCGCGCACCAGGAACAAATTATCCGGCCATGTTTGCGCTGTGCGTTCTAACAACTGATACATATTCATGTTATAAAATTCCTTGTTGTTTTTTATATTGGACACCTATATTATACTCATGAAAATAAGGAAAGCAAACATGAAAATCTTGACCCTGAATATCAATTCAATTCGTGCCCATATCGAAAGTTTTATCGACATACTGTGTCATGGCGAATACGACACAATCATGGTCCAGGAATTAAAGGTTGAAACCACCAATTTTCCCCACATGTTATTTGATGAATTCGGCTATAATGTTAAGGTTTTCGGACAAAAATCCTGGAACGGCGTTGCGATATTTTCTAAATATTCAATCGAAGATACCACGCTTGGCATGCCAAACTACGCAGATCCAAACGCGCGTTTTCTTGAATGCGTGGTTGACGGTCGTGTACGCCTGATTAACACGTATATGCCAAATGGCGACACAGTTGATTCGCCAAAGTTTCCATATAAATTGGAATGGATGCGCGCATTTACAAACTATATTTCTCAATACTTGGATTCGCCCGAACCCGTTATCATCGGCGGTGACTTTAACGTTGCAATCGAAGACCGCGACATCTGGAAACCCAAGAATTACGAAGGCATCGCCATTTCTGCCCCAGCGGCACGCGCCATAATGACCGATTGGTTGAACGCGGGCTGGGTTGACGCATGGCGTACCCTGCACCCAGATGAAATCGATTACACATGGTATGGATATCGTGGTCGCGACACCGTCGGCAACAAACAGGGTCTGCGCCTGGATTACTTCCTGTGCAACAAAACGGCGGCTAAAATGATAAAGAATTGCGAAATCGACATTGAACCACGCCTGCATTCTAAACCCACCGACCATTGTGGATTGATGCTGGAATTAAAATAATTCAAATTGCAAAATATAAATTATTTGAACAATTGTGTCGACTGTTGCGATTTGAACAACCGTAGTGTACAAACGCTACATAAGATGTCGCCCACGCCCACAGATATGCCATAGCATTTTATAACATAAAAGATAATGGTATAAATGCGCCGCGATCGGCAAGCGTAGTGTACAAAAGTTACATGAGCGAGCCGACCACAAGCAGATATGCCATTAGATTTTATTTTTAATCTTTAATTCGGGCTAAATCGTCATACTGTTTATACTTATTATCACCCGTTTCGCGATATTCATACGCGGACGCGCCCGCCGAATAGATATTGAATAATTCTGTTGTCTTATCAACCGCGACACGCATCATTTGGGCGGTTTTTTCCGCATCATATTCAATCACACGCGCGTCATTATTTTTCAGTTGTAAAAATCGCATAATCGGCGCACGTGACTGTGACGTTGTCTGAATTGGAAATCCACCAGACTGCAAAATATAGGCCTCCAACGGTAACTGTGGCATATTGCCCTGCTCTAACTGACTTTTTGATGGTGCGGCGCCTGTTTTAATATCCATCACACCACCATCCCAAATCCTATCTGCACGCGCACGAACATTGCGCCCGGCGATTTTTACCGACCCACCAATTTCCGCATATGCGTTTTGCACACTTGTCAATTCATTTGCGATAACCGGCGCAATTTCCACAAATCTTTTGTGCCAGAAATGGAATATCACACTGCCCGCGCCAAGTTTTTCCAACGCACGCCTGTCCATTTGGGCAACCAACACATCGGGACGTAAATCCTTCGCATTCTCAACCACATCGTGCACCAAATTTCCAAAATCACGTGCATCAGCCCCAACCCAGTAATCATCCAACACCCGCAACCGCAAAATATGTTTCACATAGAAAGAATACGGATTATGAATCAAATGTTCCAATTCTGTCACATACACATCCGACCAATCCGCGGGTGGCGTTGGCGCGGAATAATCCAATGGTTTATATGGCACATCGTCACGCGCCAACACCGCATCCAGTATTTCTGCGTCTGTATTAAACGCACCCCGTCGCGCAATCACGCGTGATATAAATCGTGATTCCGTTGTCTGAACGCCACCGGCAATCGCCGACCGCAACCAATACACGCATTTTCCGCACGACAAATTCATAAAATCCAGTGCCTGCAGGGACACCTTGCGATTTGGTGATGGCAATCCAATTTTTTCCGCAGTCGTCCGTGGCAACCATGCATTTTCATACCCGCGCGATGGGAACATCCCTTCGTTCAGTCCCGTCAAAATCACAACATCAGCCGTCTGCATACGTGATTCTATTGTCCCCAAAACAACCACATCCGCCCCATCATTTATCGCCCCGCGCACAGACACCCCCGCCAACGCATCCGCTACAAATGTGCGCGCATCGGCCAATGTCAAATCTATTTGCGCAACATTCAGCGCATTGGACATATCGCGCAACGCGACCCAAATCGCAACATAATCTTCTGCCTCAAATTGCGGCTGAAATTGCGGCATATATAAATCAACAATCACCGCAATCGTATTAAATAAATCGTGATTTTGTTCCGCATAGATTTTATCAAACGCATTTGATTTATTTTCAATCCATGTGTCCAATAAATTCAAAATTGCCCGCCCCGGCGCAGTCATTGTGCCGGACACACCACCTGAAAAGTCCGCCACCACCCCACGATTACGCAACGCCCCCGCAATACGCTGATTTCCCGCCGCGTCCGGCGTTATCACCAACACAGATTTATTTTCCGCAACCGCACGCGCGGCAATTTCCGCGACCACGTCTGCTTCAATCCCTTCGCGTGGGACAGTAATTAAATGACAATTTGATAAATCTGTATCTATATCATGCGCTGTGCAATCATTACCAAACGCATAATTCATAAAATCTATTTTTGATTTTCCAACATCAATTGGCAAAACATCCGATGCCCCCAACCCCAGTCGCGACAAAAATTTATATTCCGCGTTATACGGATTAGTATCTAATTCAAAGTCCGCAACCCGCCCATCAATTTTACCGGACAAAATAATCCGCCCATGGGGGCTGCGCGCAACACATTCCATCAAATCAGCCGTTGCGGGAACACTGGCGGTTGATGCACAGACAATAACCAATTTATATTTATCCAATTGCCCCGCCCATGCACGAATATCGCGATTACGCGCGGCTGTGGCGGTAATCCGTCCATTTGCATAGGTTGCCATAAACCCCGACAAAATCCCCAAGATTTTCGCTTTGTTCTGAAAATGCGCGGCAAACTTTTCATCAACCAAAGCGCCCCACTCAACGGTCGCCGCATCAACACCTTCGTTTTCCATATAATCCTGCATACGCACCAAATCGTGGGCCACCGTCAATGCAGTCGTCAAATTTCCAACATTTGCATCCGCCGCCAACAATCGCGCCAAAATCGCAACACGTTCAACATTTGAAATAACGTCTGGTGTATTTTCTGTATCATCCGTATCTTCATCCACCCCTTCGCCCAGCGCAACCAAGCGCGGCAAAATCGCCACACCACTAGATTTTTCAGCAATCATTTTTTCAACTGTGCGCACCGCGCGCCGATTGGGCAAAAATATCAGCATATCCGCCACATCCACGCCGGACTGTTCCATAACATGCCACAGCGCATCCGCCATACGCGCCGGATTTGTTGCATAAAAGATATTACTATTTAATGCCAAGTGTTTCCTTTATCGCATCCAGCCCCGTTTTCTTTTCAGCCGATGTCTGCAAAATTTCGGGCACCATTGCCCCATGGTCAGTATGTTTTATTTCCGTCTGCTTTGCTTCGCGCACTTTTTTATCTTTTTTTGTATAAACGATTTGATATGGAATCGCATTTGCATCACAGAAATCCATCAAATCTAAATCAGCATTTTTCGCCCCAATACGCGAATCAATCAAAATAAACAGCCTTTTCAATTGTCGCCGTGTCATCAGATATTCTTCCAACCGTTTCAGCCATCGCATCGCGTCCATTTTTGAAACGCGCGCATAACCATATCCCGGCAAATCAACAATCATAACCCGATCGTCCAGATTAAATAAATTCAGGCTTTGCGTCCGTCCCGGCGTATTTGACGTGCGCGCCACCGGCGCCCCAACAACCGCGTTAATCAACGAAGATTTCCCCACATTACTGCGCCCGATAAACGCATATTCTGCAAAGTGAGTATTTGGCAAAGATTTTACTGTTTCAAAACTGCCTACAAATTTAATCATCTGCCCCGCCCTTATCTAACAGCCTTTTATATGCCTCTTTTTTTGAAATCCCAGTACGTGCCGCTAAATCAGCCGCAGCCGATTTCATAGATGTCGCCGCAATATCATTTACAATTTCCGAAATCTGTGCGTCACTCATTTTAATCTCGGGCCGTGGCGCAACAACAATAACGATTTCCCCACGTGGCGGTGTGACATTCACCAGTTCGGCCGGGTATCCAATTATTGCCTCTTCGTGAATCTTGGTAATTTCGCGCACAATCGCAATCTTGCGTTCTGGCATTACACGCGCCATGGCGGCAATTGTTGCCATAACGCGATTTGGGCTTTCATAATAAATGATGGTATGGGGTATTTTGTTATCGTCGCGTAATTTCTTTTCGTCAAAGAAACCACAGAACGTAAATCTGTCCGTTGGAAACCCACTTAACACCAGCGCCGATATACACGCAACCGGTCCCGGCACAACGAATACCGACACCCCTGCCGCGCGCGCCGCACGCACAATACGAAATCCTGGGTCTGATATCCCCGGCATACCCGCGTCACTAACACATGCCACCGCCATACCATTTTGAATTTTTTGGATTAAATCCCCCACTACATCGCGTTCATTATGTTCATGACATGACACACGCCGGGTCTTTATGTCAAAGTGCGCCGCCAACTTGCCAAATACACGTGTATCTTCGGCGGCAATTAAGTCCACATTTTGCAAAACCTCAACCGCACGAGGCGACATATCTGACAAATTTCCGATTGGTGTTCCAACAATATAAAGCCCCGATTGCATTTGTAATCCTTTTATAGTAAAATGATACAAGATAAAATGGATTTTTCAATGCATATAAACAAATTTTTTAAATACATCAGTACAATTTTAGTTTTGGCGGGTTGCGCCCGTTTTGACGATTTCACATCATCGTCTGACTGGTATGGCGAATACGACAGCACACAGCCTGGTACGCCAACCCAAATGTACGGCATCTTGTCTGACGGCTATGGCACAATCGAAACATCTGACTTGACTCATCGCATTGCGGTATTATTACCCCTGTCTGGCGACAACGCAGCAATTGGCAAAACAATCCGCACATCTGTTGAAATGGCAGCATTAAAAAATGCACCAAAAAATTTAACTGTATCGTTCTATGACACAGCGCAAAACCTGAACAAAACGATTGATTCGGCGCTGGCGACAAACCCAAAGATTATCATAGGCCCTGTATTTTCCGCCGACGCCCAAACGCTACGTAATGCCAAGCCCGAACAACTACCTGTATTATCTTTTACGTCTGATACGGATGCGTTGGGAAATGGTTTAATGACCATGAACTTGATGCCCTCCAACGGGGTCGAGGCTATTGTGCGTGAAATGATATCAGACAAGGTAAATCGCTTTATTATTGTTGCGCCTGACACTGACTCGGGTCATCTGATTGCCGGCACAGCTCAAAGTGCTGCAGACATCTATGATTTACCATTGGCTGGCATATTCTATTACAATTCTGGGGACCCTGATTCGATTAAAGACACAGCTTCTCGCGCATCAATGCACAATGCGCGCACTGCGGCCCATACCCGCGCCCGCCAGGTTTTATCAGACATCATAGTTAACGAACAATTAACTTCAAATGAAAAATCAAAACTTAATGCGCAATTGACCAAACTGGAACGTGTGGAAACGCTTGGCAATGTGCCATATGACGCGATATTATTCCTTGGCAATGGCGACGACACTAAATCACTGGCGTCATATCTGCGATACTTTGATGTATCTGCCCGCGATGCCAGATTTTATGGCACGACCATGTGGGACGGTTCGGACATAGCATCTGATACCACCATGATTGGCGCAAAATTTGCCACCATGCCTAACATGAACCCAGAATTTTCCACCCAATACACCCAAATTTCTGGCACCACACCAAATCGCCTGGCGACATTTGGATACGACGCAACGAACATAGCGATTGGCATGATATACTCTGACAAATCTAACGCAGCATATTTACTTGACCCCAGTGGTTATATTGGCACAGATGGTCTGTTCCGCCTGCAGCCAACAGGCGCATCCGAACGCGCATTAAGAATTATGGAACTGGACGGTTCTGGCACACCGCGTGAACGCAAAGCGGCCCCAACAAACTTCATGTCGCCATTATATAATATCGAACAACGCCACATCAGCCCTGCCGAACAGATGGACTTGGAAACATCGGGCATTGACCCAGATGATTACTTGGATTTGCCTGAACACCTGTCGTCAAAATACCGCAGCAAAACCATCGGCACAAACATCACCACCCCAAAAACGATACAAAAAAGTAAAATCGTTGCTATACTTCCCGAACAAGAGGACGAGGTTATTCAAACCCAAAACTTTACCCCAATAAGATTAGAATCTATATCTCGCACTTATATCGACGATTACGAAATATATGAATAAAGGATAAAATAAACAACCATGGTTACCAAGAAACGAGAACACAAAAAAACGAAAAAAACAATATTTGCCAAATCAGAACAGGGATATTTTCCCGACATGTGGTTAAAAATCATTTCTATTATGCATCCAAAATTATACCAAAAATATCAAGAACGCAAAGATATCCAGGTTAATTTTTCCACGGCAAAAAACACCCAAGACATATTGAAATTGCGCGCGCAATTTGAAAAAAGATATATCGACACTCCCAGCATGGAACAAATAGATATCGCACTTCAAGAATACGAGACTTCGGAAAAAAACGAAATGCAAGCCATATTGATGAAAGATTGCGCCACAGAAATAATCAATGATTTACGAACTATTGAATCGAACAAAAAATACCAACAGGTTATCCAACTGTTAAATCAGAACATACAAAACCTTGCGAACCATCAAGAAATAACCGCATCCAACGCCTCCCAACAGATTTTGAACAAAATCACCTTCAAACGCGAACCTTTACTTCGTTTCAATCGCTTGATTGAACGCACATCCCTGGGCAAACGGAACATTCCTCGGGAAACCATACTTAATCTGACAAAAAATTTACCTGAAACCATATTCTATTCTCCAACGCCAAAAACAGGCGAAGCCATAGAAAAATATCTTAAACCCTTTGACCAGGCCGTAAACAAAAACAGACAACAAACTGACAACAAATATCACTATATGATGTTGCTTTTGCTCAGATACAAAATAAAAACAGATGCACTCAGAACATTTGATTTACTAGCGAAACATCACTTAAACAAATTAAACAAACAGGCAAACAAATTAAAACAACAAAAATTAAAGCAAGCCAATTGGAACCTTAACCATAAAATGGGTCTAGCGCATCAAAAAATCGCAAATGCGCTTGGCCCTGTTGACCCTGTTGCGCGCAGCATCGCAAAAATAAAACAAAAAATTCAGCTTGCACACACAAAACAATTTGCAAGATAATTTTCATAAAATTATCCAAGAACACCCAGAAAGTTAAGCGATTTTTAGAAATGGGTTTTAACACACTATCGTATTGGCAAAATAATTGATGTAAAAACCGCACCTTTATGATGCGGTGTATCTTTTGGTGGGGGACAGCTTGCACTAATCAAGCAGAAAACAAACAAGAATTTTCCGATTTTATGTTGCAAGTGAAATTGTTTAAAGAACGGTGGTTAAATTAATATGCCATATGGCTTAAACCATAAATCAAGAATGCAAACCATAAAACACACAATACTATGGCGAAAAGTCCGACATGCTTTTTATATTTTGGCGCAATAATTCTTGATACAAAGAAAACAGCGATAGTTGGTAATATTAATAAATCTAAAATAATAAAAACATTTCCGTATGAATTCCATAGTGCAGAACTGTAAAAAAAGTGTTCAATCCATGCACAAAACATTGTGCAAACCCACCATGTAAAACATATAGCAGGCAATAATACAACCCAACGAAAAACATCAAGACCTTTGTATGAATTAGTTTTTTTCATGTTTTTACCCTTTTGTTGATAAAATTATATCACATAATTTTATTATACTAAAATTAAAAAGAAAACCGCACTTTTGAAGTGCGGTGTATCTTTTGGTGAGAGTATGCTTGCACTAATCAAGCAAAAAAACAAAACCGAATTCACCAAACTTATGCATTACATACATTTGTTTAAAGAAAAATGGTTATAAATCATTTCTTATAACAACCGTATACTGTTTCGCCAGAATTTATACCAAGCATATAACTATCTGCTGTTTTGCCATCTTTGGAAAAACCGATAATCAGTTTTACTGTTTCATCATTAGTGTTTTTTCCATAATACATTATATGCGTAGATTCTTTCTCTGGAGCGGCTGTTAAAGTTACGCTTTCACCATTTACAACAATGTTTGCAACTTTATTGTCGGCATTAACATCCAAAGTAATTTGTGCCTGAGCAGAATTATGTTCCGCATCTTCACACAACAAACCCGTTTCTTGATATTTATTACCACACGCAGCCAAAAAAAGTGCGAAACCTAAAAATACAAATTTTTTCATATTATCTCCTTTGTTTACAACGGTATTCTATCATAATTTTGTTTGTATTTTAATCGAAAACCGCACTTTTGAAGTGCGGTGTATCTTTTGGTGCCAGTGGCTGATTCCCTCGGACAAATGTCCTGCGGGGCATTCGTTAACACTCGAACTGCGCAAACGCTTGTTCTCGCTTACTCATTGTCGAACCTGCAATCTCTCGATTGCGTGCTTCTAATCCATAAGCCATACCACACTAATAACAAAAGACCGCACAAGGCGGTCTTTTGTTATTAGTGGTGGGAGTGGCTGGATTCGAACCAGCTCAGGCTTAAGCCAACAGATTTACAGTCTGCCCCGGCTCTCCAACTCCGGCGCACGCCCGATCTTAATCGCCACTGCTTTCGTGGCTTGCCACACAAAGCCTTGGCGAAGTGTGGTGCGGGCAGAGGGAATCGAACCCTCATTTCAAGCTTGGAAGGCTTGCATACTAGCCTTTGTACTATGCCCGCAACAAATTCAAAGCCTGGTTATTATATAATAATTGAAATGAAAATCAAGCAATTATTCACACATAATACAGAACATAAAAAATCCTAGACAAACCCCAAAAAACATATGATATAATACAAGTGTAACCAAACACAAAACCCAAGGGGGAAACACACATGAAAAAAACTTCATTATTTACATTGCTCTGCATTTTGGCAACGGGCGTGGCATCCGCTGATTTTTCGGGCCCAGACGCACCTGCGGCAACGGCACAAAACGAACGCGGTGGATTTATCAGTGGCGCAGAAACCGTTGTCACTATAAAACAAGTCAACGAAATGCGTGACGATGTCCCAGTTATTATCCAGGGCAAAATTATTCAACGCATGGGCGATGAAAAATACTTATTCGAAGACGGTACAGGTTCCATCACAATTGAAATCGACGACGATAATTGGCGTGGACAAAATGTCACCCCCGAAGACACCGTAAAAATGTACGGAGAAACCGACCGTGGTCTGTTCAGCACCGAAATCGACATTGACTATATTGAAAAACTGTAAATAAATCCCCCATCCGGGGGATTGTTAATTCCCCCTTTTCGTTGTCATTCCGGGGCTCTTGTCTCGGCGCAGCGAAGCGCAGACGGATGACCCCGGAACCCAGGTCATGAAATCCTTATTATTTGTGCGCGCTTTGCGCGCATAACCTGGGTCCCGCGGTCCAGCCACGGGATGACAAGTGCCTTAATTGCTCTTTGCGCTTTGCTACTTGCTCTTTATTTGCCCAACGGGCAAACTTAGATAAACTTTTATTTATCGCAGTAATCATGGATTCCGCCACTAACCACCTGCTCTTACACTAACCACTAAAAAATCCCCCATCCGGGGGATTTTTATCGCAGTGGCGGGAAACAATCGCCCCCTGTTTCAGGACAGCAATTAAAACCCAAATCATACATATCTGTATAAACCTCGCCTGGGCAACATCCGTGCTTGTCCGGGAACGCACCCCCGTCACACATCTGCATATCAGATGGCGCCAAAGTATCACGGCTGGCATATGTCCACACGCCCAACACAAACCCGACCAAAAATGCCACAACAATCGCCAAACAAGAATTCAAATTTTTTTTCATGCTATCGCCTTATTACAGTCCTATTCAATCGGGGGAAAGCACATCCCTTTACCTTGTTTTGGACAGCACGCAAAAATCGAATCCCCCAAATCTTTGAACACTTCTTCACCACAGCAGCCAAATCTGTTTGGCTTGCTGCCATCGGCACACAGCCCCGCATCCAGATTTTCCAACTCTTGTTCTGGGGTAATATCAGGCTCTGTCTGCACTGACTCTTGTACAACCTCGACTTCTTTCTGCGTTTCTTCTTCGTCGGCAACTGCCGCTTCTTCTGTCAAAGATTCCTCTACCATGACGGTTTGTTTTATCACATGCGCCCCACCGGATGTCCGTCTTCCACGCGCCCCCTTTACACAGTTTTTACGATAACTTGCCTTTAACTGATTTAATTCGCTTGTTTCTTCTGCTGTTGGTTCCGCAATCTGCTCTATATCTGCAATCTGTGCGGACACATCTGCACAATTCACGCGTTCTTCAATTGGCAAAGTTTTCTCGTCGGCAATCGCCGCCGTTGCGAAAAGAACACCAAAAACAATAAACAAATTTTTCATGTAAAACACCTATTGTTCATTAATTATTTTTTCGACTTCCAGTATAAAGTCAATCGCAGGATTTGTTAACTTTTTCGCGGTTTCAAAAATTTCCTCGGCGGCCGCCTGCATATTCAACCGTTTATAGGTTTCCACGACCTCAATCGTCTCTTGATTATCAAATTCATCATCTTCCAGCGCGCGCGCAATTTCCAATTCTTGTTTTGCTAATTCTACATATTTTGCGCTGTTTTCCGCGCACCCACGTTCTGATAAATTCGCATAGATTTTTGCCCGGTCTATTCTTTCAAAGGCCCTATCCGACGCATATGGTAATTGCCCTATCAACAAAGTTTCAATCTGTTCGCACGTCTGCTGTGAATTATTTGATTCCTGTAATGCCGCAACAATTTCACGTTCACGTGCCGCCGCATTATGATATTTCTGCTGATTTTCTGAACACCCATTCATCACCAACTTTTCATAAACATCAATATTATATTCATGGTGGCGTACTTCCTGGCTGTCCACCGAATACAAACGTTCCAACAACAAATCCTCGATAATAGCACATGTTTCTTTTGGTTGCGATTCTGCCACAGGTGCTGGGTTTGTTGCAACCTTGGGCTGGGACACTTTATTATCATGCCCTTGATTCAACCCCCATCCAACCATCAGTCCACACACAAACAACCCCGCCAATGCCAACGCCCCCCAGATTCGTTGTGATGTGCTGTGTCCCACCCGTACATTTTTTTTATTTGTTTTCATCTCTCTCTCCTTAATATTTTAAATCTCTAATAATGTCAAACATATCTGATTCAACCAGTGCCCTAATATTATACTCATCCGAACATCTTCCCAGCGTATGATACAAATCTATATTCCTTTTAAACTCAGACTCAGACTTTGGGTTTTCTATAATTTCTGGCAACAAAAGCTTTTCTGCGCGCTGGCACCAAATTTGATGTTCAAAGTTCTCATCTTCCTCAATTCTATGCCCAGCAAAAGCTTGTTGCGTAATCGGCAAACCAGACGCAATCTTTGGCTGTACTTCCGCCGACGCCACAGACACAAAAAACACCCCAGAAAACACAACAGACACAAACAAAAACGCCCCTACTTTCATCTCTCTCTCCTTATATTTATATTATTCCACAATTCCGTTTGTAATGGTAATCTTTTTATCTGCACGTTCTGCTAAATTCATATCATGCGTCACAAACAGCATTGCCATCTTGTTTTTACGCACCAATTCCATCAGCAAATCAAACACAGCCCCTGCATGCATTGGATCCAAACTGCCCGTCGGTTCATCCGCCAGCAAAATATCAGGATTATTTGCCAATGCACGTGCAACGGCTGTACGCTGACGTTCGCCCCCGCTCATTTCACCGGGCACGTGTGATGCACGATGTGCCACATTTGCAGATTTTAATAATTTGATTGCACGCGCGCGCGCCACATCCTCGCTTATACCATTTGCCAACATTGGCAACATCACATTTTCCAAGGCTGTAAAATCAGACAACAAATTATGCTGTTGATATACAAACCCGATTTTTTTTCTGCGAATTTGTGTTAGCATATCCTCGTCCATTTTCTGAACCGGCACACCATTAATTAAAATACTGCCCCCGCTTGGCCGATCCAACAATCCCACGCATTGCAGCAAAGTTGACTTACCCGACCCTGACGCCCCAACCAGCGCAATAATTTCGCCACGATGCAAATCAAAACCGCCACCACGCAGGATATGTAACGGTTGTCCCCCTTCGACAAATGTCCGTTTAATATCACGCACCGACATAACCACATCGCCAGACTGTACCTTTGACAAAGAATTTAAAATATTCGTCATTTATCCACGTCCATTTTTTTTCTCAGCTTTGTATATCAAATTTATAGTATCTTTTGACAACATATACCCTATGCTAAACCCCAATCTTTGGGACAACATATTCTGTCCTTCGTATTCTGCCCTGGTCTGACGCCAATCCAAATTCTTATCCCGAACATCAGAAAAATGCTTTATCTCGGCAGGGGCAAACCCATACACAACCCCTGATAAAAAATCTATATCATTGGGCACATCTAAATCCTGCAAATCAGGATTCATTGCGCGTATAATTTTACATTCCGCCTCGATTTTTAGATTTTCTTGTTTTGCTAAATCCACTAAATATTTATCAAAAGCGACTCGCTCTTCAGCGCTTAATGCATCGTACTTTTTTCTCAGTCCGTCTTTATGTGACAAACACTCAACAAACCTTGCCACATCTCCGGCCTTGTAATGCCCAATTGTATTCAGCGAATTTTTCTTTTTCAAATACGCCTGTTGTGACACACCACCTGGCATTTTATACCTGCGATACAGTGGTGGATAAACGGTAATACCGCGCTCTTTTAATCTTGTTTCTAAATCCTGTGCGGACGAAAACCATACCTCGTCCGTTTTTTTTGAAACATGCAACGACAGACAAAACTGCCTAAATAAAAAATCAAACTTTTTATTCATTTCTTAACACCTCTACTGGATCTGTATTTGCAGCCTTCCATGCTGGGTACAGCGTTGCAAAAAACGCCAACAAAATCGCAATCAACGCGATTCCTATGACCTCGCCTATAACTAACTTGGAAGGCAACTCGGACAAATAATATAATTCTGCCGGAAACAAATCGCGCCCGGTCAACCACTGGAAAAACTGGCGAATAGGTTCAATATAAATTGCAACCAACACCCCAAATATCGTACCAAAGAACGCCCCAATCATCCCAATGGATGTGCCTGATAAAATAAATATCTTCATCATCGATTTGCGCGACACACCAAATGTACGAAGTACTGCAATATCCTTGTTTTTATCTTTGACCAACATTACCAAAGATGACACAATATTAAACGCAGCAACAATTACAATTAATAACAATATTAAAAACATAACATTTGATTCCACCTGTAATGCACCAACAAATCCACTATTTAAATCACGCCAATCACGCACCACAAATCCATCCGGCAGCAAACGCGACAAAGATTCAACAACCGCCGTTGTATCTTCTGGATTATCCAAGAATAAATCGATATGCGTCACCGAATTACCAATATTCAAGTACTTTTGCGCAGTTTCCAATGGCATAAAAATATATCCCGAATCATATTCATACATTCCCATAAAAAACGAACTCATTACCGGATAGGACATAATCCGTGGCATAGAACCAAAGGGTGTTGGCGTTGCATTATTTGCGGACACCAATGAAATACTGTCCCCCATACCGACACGCAACGCACGCGTCAACGACGCCCCCGCAACCAGTTCGCCATCCGCTATTGCGGCCAATTCTTTTCCATAAATACGCGTACCTGACTGGGTCTTACTTGCCAAATCTGTCATACGAATTCCACGCACCATAGCGCCCGTATTATTCCCATTGGCAGTCGCCATAACCTGACCTTCGGCAATTGGCACAATTGACACAACGCGTTGTGCAACCGCCTTGTTCTGTTTCATTTTATCAATCAAGAAATCAAAATCAGAAATCGCGCCATCTTGGTGATAAACGACCACATGCCCATTCATTCCCACAATACGTCCCAATAACGTATCATGAAAACCGCCCATAACCGACATCACCACAATCAATGTCGCCACCCCCAACATAATTCCAATCAGCGACACCCACGAAATCACAGAACCAAACCCGCGCTTTTTTGCGCCTAAATATCTTAATGCAATTTTTCGTTCCAACTTTGAAAACATATCTTTTAATCCCTAGTTCTGTAAAAAATCCCTCAATGCATCACCCATCAATACATTTGTCTGCTTAACCCCAGCCTTGTCCGAAATTGCGATTACACGTGGCGACATAAACACCACCAATTCCGCAAACGGAGACACCAGTGTTTCCGGCGTTGTCACAAACGAATGCGTTGGAATACCTATGATTATATAATTATCACCGATTGTTGACGGAATATTAAACGAGCTTAACTCACCTTGACTGGTACGCAACACAATCTTTGCGTCTATTTTATCACGACCGCCGTAATCCCCATATGTACCCAACGCCCCGACAATCAAATCTGTTTCCAATCTTTCTTCGCGTCCACATTGACCAATATCAAATCGCGATTGCCATCCATTTGGAATCGCAAAAGTTCCCTGAGAAACCAGAACAACATTCGCTTGTTGCATTAAAAATTCCTGCAACGTTTTCGTGTTAATCTCGGGCCCCACGACAAGTGCGCGTCCAACAACCCCTGGAATTGACATTCTAACATTTTTTTCTCCGAACGCAGGCAACAAATTCATCCACACAATCGGATTATCTGTCCGCGGATACACGCGATACACATCCATATCCCAGGCCAATACATATTTCTTGCCCGATATATCAGATATAATTTTTGCAACCTCTCTTTCGGTTTGATAATTTCCCTCGAACACAACTGTTTTATCTTTCCAATCCACCAGTAAATTTCGCATATCGGCCCCATGCATTGCATCCAACAGCGCCATTATCACCGTCTGGTCTTGTGGCATTTTAATCAACCACTTGGCCCTGTGGGTTAAATTCAGCTCGCCGTTATGCGCATCATACGAATAATACACCCGTCCCATTTTTGTAATCAGTTCGATTGCATCTGCTAAATTTCCCGACGAAATTGATCCTGTCACTTTTTCATGCAGTTCCCCATATTCAACAACAGAAATATCTGTTCCTTCCAGCAGTTTATCCAATGCTTTTTTTACTGTTAATTTTTTGAACCCATAATTTGACACTTTTAATTTTGGTAATTCATCCCCCACCCCCAGCCGTATCATTTCAATTTTTTCTGACGGCACAACGGTCACCACGCTTTGGTTATCCCAGTCCACCTCGCACCTCATTGGCAACTCAACCGAAAAATGACGCGCAGCATCCGTTGTCAGTGCAGCCTTTTTCGGAAAAATAGGCACAGAATTTTCATCAATCACCAACTGATTAACGACAGTCACAGTATCGAACAATTCCTGTTCTTCCATCTGTTCTGCCTGTTCTGCCAATTCTTGTTGTTGCACACATCCTGCAATCAACCCAACACAAAACACAGACAACAAAACCTTTACAAATTTCATTTTTCAATCCCTTTGCTTTTCTTTTCTCAGATATTCATAACCCTTTCAAATTCTTCCAAAGTCATTTCATGAATTGGTTTTTGTGTTGGCGTTACCAAATCACGCACCTTTTCGAACTGTGCTGCAAAACGATTAATCAAGCCAACAATATCTTTGTCCAAATTTTTTTCCTGCTCAATTAAACGCCGTCCATATTCTACAACATACTCTAACACATCTGCGACAAAGAACCGCCCAACATAATTTTCCAGCGCAATTCCGCCCTTTTGCACACAAATTGCCGACATCAACATAGCGGACTGATTATAATAATTTGCCAGTTTGATAAATCGTTGTACAGTAATTGCCATATGCTTTGTTCCTTCTCTCTTTTTTACATTATAAAAACTATTGCCCCCAAAAGGCAATTAAATTATAATATAAAACATGAGAATAAATTTTCCGATCATTTTTTTATCATTTTTCTTGGCCTCATGTGCATCTGTCAATCGTGGCAACATTGACGACGCAACCGTCTTGAATTGGGAAAACGAGGCCGTTACCACAGAACAGTTCGTTCGCGACCATAAATCATGCCTGGGCATAGACCGACCATCTTATCAGCCTCGTTCCCGTATTGCAAAACTGATTGCCCCTAACCAAGCCGGCATGATGCCAGATTGGGACGGTCTGTGGGTCACATTCCAATCGAACGAATACCGCGATGTGGGCCAGCGCAGCCTGATGTCTGTTCCCCACAATTCTATATCTAAATCGGTTGGCGCATACCGCAAATGCATGTTCCGTCGCGGCTATTTATTGCGCGCTATGTAACATCCAAATCGGAATAAAGACCTGTAGCACCTGATTCAAAAAAATCACATAATACCCATGCGGACACTGCACAAACAAAAAAACTTGGGCTTTAGCGGCCCTGAACCCACATCCCTGAATGCACTGTTTGCAAAATCCTGGCCATGCTGGGATTTTTTTTAATTTTGTTGAAAAAATAAATTTTTTAATCTAAAATCCATGGCAGTTCGGTTCAAACACAATGACGTGATTAACGCCCACTGAGTGGTTGCCCGCACAAAAAAGTTATAAATCAGGGTGGCACCGCGCGATCAAAAAGACCTGCGCCCCTGAATATTAACAACTAACACCGGGTGCCAAAAATCCATTTTTTTTTTGTCGCCCAAAATCAAAAGGGACCAAAATGTTATCTTTGAAATCAAAGTACAGAACACATACATGTGGTGAATTAAACACAACAAACGTTGGCGAAACTGTTATTTTATCTGGTTGGGTACATCGCAAACGCGACCACGGCGCATTGATGTTTATTGACCTGCGTGATAATTACGGCATCACCCAAATTGTTTTTGACGGTGGCAACGAAGCATTAGAAAAGGTTCGCCCCGAATCCGTAATTAAAATCACAGGCACAGTTGTTGCGCGTGACGCTTCGGCCATAAACGACAAAATTCCAACCGGCGCAATTGAAATCCAGGCAACGTCTTTTGAAGTATTGACTAATTCAGATGTATTGCCATTCCAGGTATTTGGCGATGACGATTCTGTTGCCGAAGATTTACGTTTAAAATATCGCTATATTGATTTAAGACGTGAAAGTTTGCACAAAAACATTTTGTTCCGCAATCGTGTTATTAAATTTATTCGCGATAAAATGTGGGATATGGGCTTTTCAGAATTTCAAACACCAATTCTGACTGCATCCAGCCCCGAAGGTGCGCGTGACTTTATCGTACCAAGTCGCAATCACCATGGGATGTTTTATGCCCTGCCCCAGGCCCCACAACAATTCAAACAACTTATCCAAATTTCTGGATTCGACCGTTATTTCCAAATCGCGCCATGCTTTCGCGACGAAGATTTACGCGCGGACAGATTGCTGGAATTTTACCAATTGGATTTGGAAATGTCTTTTGTAGATTTGCCCGACATCCAGGCGGTTGGAAACACCCTGATACCAGAAATGATACGCAATTTTGTACCGGACGCAAAAATCTGTTCATCTATTCCACACATTCCATTTGACGAAGCGATGTTAAAATATGGCTCGGACAAGCCAGATTTGCGCAATCCAATCATAATCCACGATGTGACCGAAATTTTCCAAGGCTCTGACTTTGAAATTTTTGCGAACGCTGTTAAAAACGGCAGCGTAGTGCGCGCGATTCCCGCACCAAATTCCGCAGACAAGCCCCGTTCTTGGTTTGACAAACTGGGCGAATATGCGGTCAAAGAATTGGGGCTGGGCGGTTTGGCCTATGTCGTATTCGCAGACCAGCCCAAGGGCCCGGTTGCAAAAAAACTGGACACAGACCGTCTGGACAAATTGCGTGAAATTGCCGGCGACAATTCTTCTTTGTTCTTTGTATGCGACGACAAAAGCACAGCAGCCAAAGCTGCAGGTAAATTGCGCAATAAATTGGGCGAAGATTTGGGCTTGATTGACCCACACGAATTCCGTCTTTGCTGGATAGAACAATTCCCATTTTTCGAAGCAGACGAAGAATCACCAACGGGTATTGCATTCACACACAATCCGTTCTCGTACCCAATGGCAACATTGGATGAACTGAACACAAAAAACCCATTGGAAATCAAGGCTGCACAATTCGACATGGTGCTTAATGGCGCAGAAATTTGCAGTGGTGGCCTGCGCAACTTTAACCCAGAAATCATGTTAAAATGCTTTGACATCACTGGCTACAGCGAAGAAATTGTCAAAGAAAAATTCGGTGGCATGTACACAGCATTCCAGTATGGCGCACCACCACACGGTGGCTGTGCGTTTGGTTTAGACAGATTGGTACAAATCATGCTGGACGAACCAAACCTGCGTGAAGTTGTGATTTTCCCAACCAACCAACGCGGCCAAGATTTGATGATGGGCGCACCTGCAACTGTGACAGAAAAACAGTTACGCGAAACCCACATTCAGATCCGCAAAAAGAACTAGTCCCCCACCACCAAAAGGTGGGGTTTTTCTTTCAAATTCTTATTAAAATTTTTTGTGGGTATTTACAAACGCACGCATAAACCCAGGGTCAATCTGACGCATCAAATCCCCCAGCGAATAATTACGCTCTCCGTTCGGCATAACCCCCAGTTGAATGGTTGCTGGCACAGGCGCAGTTCCGCGTAAAGTCAAATCAAATTCTGCCGTCATAAATCCGTCTTTTATTGCCAATCCTCCTATCCCGTCAGCATGACGCACTGAAAACCTAACAGGTTTGGTTGATATAAAATCACCATGTTCATAATCACCAAAAATTTGCATTTGTTTCAATCTTGTTTCGCCCCCAGACAATGCGCGCTCTAACGCATATTCCGCATTCATAGAAGTAATATTCCTAGCCGATGCATAAAATTCGTCCAGCCCAATTCCCGAAACAGAACCACCGCTAAAGGTTATATCCAAAGTGCCAACCAAATTATAATAAATATCATGTGCAATCTGCCCTGATGTATTCATATCAATTTGTCCAGTTATCATAGTATCACGCAAATTCAACGGCATCTGATTCGACAACAACCATCCATTGATTAAGAATCGATTAAACTGAGCATGTATTTCATAATTTGATCTATCACGCTCAATTGTAACCAACAAATTTCCCCGCTTGGAATCCATAATAGAAAAAGTCTGCGCATCAGGCTTTAACGAATAAACAAAGTTTTTGTATTCACTGCCATTATAAATCATACGATCTGCCGACAAAGCAATTCTGACCGGCAAATCAAACAACACCATTATCGGTTCATTTGTACGAAATTCCAATTCCGCATAGTTATCAACAAATGCCTGATTAACAAATGCATCGATTGACAATTCTGGCGTATGCAACGTCAAACTATCACCATTAGCACTACCCACAAATTCATGTTCATTTATTTTTATCACCAGATTTGAAATCCTGCCATCTTGATAAAATCCCGAAACAAAGTACCCAGAATCATTAATCGATTGCAAATCAACATCCGACAACCATGCCTTAAAACTGTCCCCTGTCAGATAAAAATGATTATCATAATTAGACAATTTCCAATTTCCATTATATGGCGTAAATGTCATCATTCCGTTTTTCCATACAAAATCGCCCAAATCAGTTTTCATAAACCCTGGCAAAAACGGAATATTCTTTCCGGCAAATTCCAACGTTTTTCCCCTGGCAAAATCATATGTTGCCTTGGTCTCGGTTTCTGTTATTTCATACACACCACCAATATCTGCAAACTGGAACGCAACACGCCCATGTGTTCCCAGCTTTTTCAAATCATCAATAAATTTGTCATTGTTTGGCATAGGCATATCAGAATACACAGACACATCGAACCGATTACCATCTACAAACAACTGTCCTGATATATCCCCATACGAAAACATAGAACATTCCCACTTATTTGGATTTCCAGAAAACAAACACATTGTATTCACGCCATCAATGGGCAATACCACAGTCAAGTTTTCTACACCATTTGCGGTAATTGTTCCCCCTGTGATTGCGATATTATCCGCCACAACATTTGCGATTTGTAATTTATCCTGTGCGCCTGTGACTTGAATTCTTAGATGAGAAAAATCCCATTTTCCAAATTTCAGCTTCCCATAAAAATCCAAATTCAAATTCATTTTATGACTTACCCTTCCTGGTTCTAACAAGAATGAAAAATCATAATCCATATTATCCGACACCAACTGAATGTTTTTTTCACCATTTGGCAAAAACTCTATATTCCCAGAAATATGGTCTGTACTGATATTATTCAGTTTATATCCTTTTCCACCATCCCACTCGAAATCAGCATCCAATTTCATCAAACTATTTATTTTTGGTACATCCAGCCCAAACCAACCGCCTATATCATCTGTTTCAATTGAAATATGTCCACGAATAACACCATCAGCGTACACCTGCCCTGTAATTTCCAGATTATTATTTTTATTTTTTATCACAAAACTGTCACCCATAAATTCGACATCATACTTGTGATTATCTGAACGCACAGTGCCATAAAACCTGTTATCAGAAAAAGTTGCACGCACAACACGAAATTTTCTTCCCATAAAATCAATATTGCTATTATAAATCTCAATTGTATGATTAAAGTTCACCGCGGCCAATTTATCAATTTTGATATCAGCATCATAAATAACCACCGCGTTTTTCAGTTTTGCATGTTCCAAATCAAACAAATCGCTAAACGGCACCGACAGCAACACAAAACCAATGCGCGCAGTTGGCACTACCACATCATGCGCAACAATTGTTGCCCCACCAACTAAACTGAAATTAATATTCCCATCCAGCTTTGCTGGCACCGCCATCTGTTCATATATCGCTTGTTCTATAAAGGGCCGAAATTTATTCAGGGTTATCATCGGGGGAATAATAATAACAGCCAATGCAACCGCGCCAATAATACTTATCAGCGTCCAGAATATTCTGCGTTTATTTTTGGGTTTTAATGCCATTCCTCTGTTCCCTTGTATTTTCATTATAATGGATTATATTTACAATTGTGAATAAAAAAATGAAGCAAGCCGAATTTTATCTTGAAAGTAATTATAAACCCATGGGGGACCAGCCAACCGCCATAGCCGAGCTGGTCGAAGGGGTGCGCACAGGAAAACAATCCCAAGTATTGCTGGGGGTGACAGGGTCGGGCAAAACTTTTACCATGGCAAATGTTATTGCACAACTGGGACGACCGGCACTGATTATGGCACCAAATAAGATTTTGGCGGCGCAATTATACACGGAAATGAAATCTTTCTTTCCACGAAATCATGTTGAATATTTTGTTTCATACTATGATTATTATCAGCCCGAAGCCTATATGCCAACAACAGATACCTATATCGACAAAGACGCATCAATTAACGAACAACTGGACCGCATGCGCCACAGCGCAACGCGCGCCATGCTAGAAGAGCGTGACGTCGTGGTTGTGTCATCTGTATCCTCTATTTATGGCATGGGGTCACCAGAACAATACGCAGGTATGAAATTGATTCTAAAGGTTGGCGATATAATCTCAATTCGTGATGTTATACGCACATTGGTGGATATTCAGTACAAACGAAATGACACAGCATTTGAACGTGGCACATTTCGCGCGCGTGGGGATACGCTGGATTTATTTCCATCACACGCAGTGGACCGTGGATGGAAATTATCATTCTGGGGCGATGAAATTGAAGAGATTTGGGAATTTGATACTCTGACCGGGGCAAAATTACAAAAATTAGATAGAATTACAGTATATCCGAACACGCACTATGCAACACCTATGCCAACAGTATTACAAGCCATATCACAAATCAGGGCAGATTTAAAAGAACGTTTGGAATACTTTCACGAAAACATGAAATACATAGAAGAACAGCGCCTGCGGGAACGTGTGAACTTTGACATAGAAATGCTGGAAAGCACCGGCACATGTCGCGGGGTGGAAAATTATTCGCGATATTTATCGGGACGATTGCCCGGACAGCCACCACCAACATTATTTGAATATTTACCGAATGATGCGGTTTTGTTCATTGACGAAAGCCATGTGACGGTTCCACAAATTGGTGCAATGAGTCGCGGCGACCGTGCCCGCAAAGAAACATTATCACAATACGGATTTCGTCTGCCTTCATGCATTGATAACCGACCATTGACTTTTGATGAATGGGACAATTTGCGACCACAGACTATATTTGTGTCTGCAACACCCGCCCAATGGGAATTAGACCAATCAAACGGCATCGTATCTGAACAAGTTATCCGCCCAACGGGCCTGCTGGACCCGGTGTGTGAAGTACGCCCGACAGCGCATCAGGTGGATGATTTGTTGGGACAAATCAAGCAGACATCTGGGCGCGTATTGGTAACAACCCTAACAAAAAAAATGGCAGAACAACTGACAGATTACCTGAATGAAAATAATATCAGGGCAAAATATCTGCACAGCGATATTGAAACACTGGAACGCATTGAATTGTTGCGCGAATTGCGTATGGGAAAATTTGATGTACTGGTTGGTATTAATTTGTTGCGCGAAGGATTAGATGTGCCAGAATGTGAACTGGTTGCGATTATGGATGCAGACAAAGAAGGCTTCTTGCGTTCAACGCGTTCACTTATTCAGACAATCGGGCGTGCGGCACGTAATGCAAATGGGCGCGTGATTTTATATGCAGATAAAATTACGGAATCTATGCGCGCAGCCTTGGACGAAACCGCGCGTCGTCGCGAAAAACAAATGACGTATAATACAAAGCATGGTATTGTACCGACCACTGTGTCCAAAGCCATTTTTGCCGAGGTTGGCGAAAAACAAGAAAAAACTGACAAGGCACGACGATTTGTGTATGATAAGTCTGGTGGTGTTATGGATGCGAACTCAATTCGTCAGCAGATAAAAAAATTAACCCAACAAATGCACCGTGCTGCCGAAGACTTGGAATTCGAACTGGCGGCCGAAATCCGCGACCAAATACACAAATTACAAGATGATTTACTTTTGGTGGAATAAGATATGAAAGAATATATATTGGAAAATGTTGAACAGATGCGGGCCTGGGCACGGGATTTTGCAAAAAAACTGACCGCACCGTGTGTGGTTGCGTTGCACGGTGATTTGGGTATGGGAAAATCAGAGATTGCGCGTGCAGTAATTCAAACTTTGCGTGGGGCGGACACAGTTGTCCCCAGTCCAACATTTACCATCGTCCAATCGTATGATGGAATTTCACACTTTGATTTATATCGCATCGAAGACACGTCCGAGTTAACAGAAATTGGTTTGGCACATGCCATACAAAATGACATCACATTAATAGAATGGCCCGAAATTGCGGAAACAATGTTACCTAAAAACACTATCCACCTAACAATAACCCAACATGGCAATGGCCGCAAAATAACCCAGAAATAAAAACAGGGCCCAACCCACTTGCACCCTAATATAAGCCTGGCACCCCCAACGGGAATCCGAGTGCATAAGAACCACGTGAGTTGCGTTATTAGCAACGAACGTCTGGTTCGCGTCACAAGGATACCCAACTCACTTGCACATTTATTTAAACCTGGCACCCCCAACGGGAATCGAACCCGTGTTGCCAGAATGAGAATCTGATGTCCTGACCGCTAGACGATGGGGGCAATTAACAATTCGCACCCATATATTATACATAAATCTGACGCATTTCAAATAAAAGTTTAAAATTATTTTCCTTTATTGAGTTAAGAATACTCGCCTAGTTATTTTTCTAATTTTTCATTGTATATCTAGAAACACAGCAAACAAAACAAAAGGAATTGATATGAAGCACAATATTCTGATGGGTATATCTGTATTGCCTGCCCTGCTGATTATGCCGGCATTTTCCGACACTATCACCACACGCCAGGTCATCACAGACGACACGACATATAACGACCTGACCGCAACCAACATTGCATCCAGCACAGCAAACAACGGCGGAGTTTTTTATATGGAAAACACGCCAACAACAACATTAACATTTAATGGAACCAGCACTTTTTCTGGCAACAGCTTGGACAACGGTGGTATGGGTGGTGTAATTGGAAACGGTTGGTTATCATCCACATCCGGCACAGGATACACCCCCGGTGGCAAAATAATATTCAATGGCGACACATCTTTTTCATCTAACACAACCAACAACCCAAACGGTGGTGGCGCAATATTTAATTATGGCAATGGAACATCCACCAACCCAGACATAAGATTTAATGGCGATACAAACTTTTCAGGCAACTCGACCACCGGCACATCAAACAACAGTGTTTTTTCTGGTGGCGGCGCAATAAATCACAATAACGGCACTATTATTTTTGACGAATCCGCGAATTTTTCCAGCAATACATCCATTTATCGTGGCGGTGCAATTTTATCTGGTGGTGATATAGTGTTCGATGACAACGCAACATTTGACCGCAACACAGCCACGACCAGTGGCGGTGCAATCGCAATACTGGGGGGCAATGTCAGTTTCGCAGATTCTGCTACATTCACGGGCAACACGGCAGCTTCTGGTGCAGCAATATTTTTAGACAACACAAACAGTCAACTGACATTTGCAGACACAGCCACATTTTCATCCAACACCGGTACAGGCATTTTATTAAACAATAATTCCACTGGCACTGTTTCATTTGCCAATGGTGCAACATTTGACAGTAACACAAATCCTTTGAATGGTTCACTGGTCAATGTTGGCACAATAACTGGCACAGGCGGTGACTTTATTTTCACTAACAACACCGGCAGTAACGGTGGGGGTCTGAAAAACTCGGGCACAGTATCAATTGATACAACCGGGCAAATTTTGTTTAACACCAACACCACCACCAGCACAGCAGGCGCATTGGACAACGGTGGCGCAATTACATTAAAAGGCGCAACAACAACATTTACCGGCAACAAATCGAATGCTGGCTATGGTGGCGCAATATTTAATGCTGGCGACCTGGAAATTTTGGGTGCAACAAATACTTTCTCTGGCAACATCGCATCCGACACAGGTTCAACAAAAAGTGGCGGTGGCGCAATACACAACCGTGGAAATTCTGGCACAACTGCATTAACCATCGGCACAGAATCCAGCACAAACACATTTTCATCCAACATATCCCATGCACACGGTGGCGCGATTGTTTCACGTGCATTTGATGGCGCGACCCAGGATTCAACAGTCACAATAAACGGTGCAACTACATTTCGCGGCAATCATGCTGCCCTGAACGGTGGTGCAATCTGGAATGCAACATCAAACGATGGTGGCGTCTCGCAAATCACATTTAACGGCACTACCAACTTTATCAACAACTCGGCCCAGGGCGCAGGCGGTGCATTATATAACAATGACACAGTCACCTTTAACGGCAACGCCAATTTTTCTGGCAACACAGCAAACGGTATTGCAAATGACATATATAACGATGGTACAGTCACCTTTAATGGAAACACGACCATAACGGGCGGCATATCAGGCACAGGTACAATTAATGTCGCATCCGGCAAAACGTTAAACATAGGCACCGCCACTTTGACCCAAGGTTCTATGAATTTGGATGGAACATTGTTGGCAACATTGCGTACTGGCAACATTCCCCAAATCAACATAATCGACACAGACGGCTTTTCGGGCACAGGAACGGTCAAATTATCATTTGATTCAGCCGGCACCTACAGCGTCTTTGGCAATGAAATATTTGATAACACAGACATAAGCAGTTCTATATACGATCTGACCTGGGACGGTGGCGATGTCACAGCAACAATCAAATCTGTTTCAGACATTGCATCTGCCAACAACATTTCAGAAACCGCTGCGCGCACCATATCAAACGTGTCCCAGTCATCATCACCCCTGTTAAACGACCTTTCCGTATTGATGCAAGACGGCCTGGCCTATGACACCCAAACGGCGCGCGACTCGGTTGAAAAAGCTACACGCACAATCAACCCCGAATCCGTCCCTGTTAATCATTCTGTTAACGTCTCGATTCAGAACGCATTACAGTTGCTGGCATCCAGTCGCATGTCAAATTTTGTCATTGGACGCAGTGGAGGCGACACCAACATCGGAATTGGGGGCATCTGGGCCCAGGGCATTTACAACAAAACAAAACTGAACGACAGCTTTAACGGTTATACCCGTGGGATATCAGTTGGTTTTGATGGCACAGTCAACAACATTTGGACACTGGGCATGGGCTATATGTACGGTCATTCAAACATTGGCACAACATCTCGCAACACCCAGGTTGACTCTCACTCGGTCTTTGTATATACCCAGTATCAACCCAGCAACTGGTATATAAACGCCATTGTAAATTACAGCATGTCCGATTACTCGGAACAAGGCAACGCCCTGGGCATCGGTGTTTACAGTGATTACGACCTTGATACATTTGGCGCATCTGCCACCATGGGTTATGACTTTATAGGTGGTATTTCACCAGAATTATCGGTTCAGTATATGCACCTGGGGTCAACTGATTACACCAACTCGCTGGGCATATCCAACAAAATCGACAGTGCGGATTACATGACAGCATCTATCGGCACCCGCTATGGATTCGATATGGTCATGAACAACGGCTGGGTTTTGCGTCCTGGCATTCGTTATGCCTTGAAATATGATTTGATATCCGAAGATGGTCGTATCACGGTCATAATGCCCGGAATCAATTCCTATACCCTGGACGGCGATTACCTGTCACGTGTTTCAAACGAAATTGGTTTGGAACTGGGCATGATGTATAATTCATTCAAGATGTCATTAAATTATGACATTGAATCCCGTGCCGATTATACATCCCAAACAGGTCGTGTAAAATTCAAGTATAATTTTTAATTTATCTGGATAAGGCACAAACACCCCGCCAAAATTGGCGGGGTGTTTTTCCTAAAAAAAGTCACCTTTCTTTTTTTTCTGTCAAAATCAATCCAATCATCCCAGCAACCATTGCCGCAGTCCCTATTGTTGACCTGTTTTTTTCATCTTGTCTGCTGATTATATCAGCTTCTGCTTTCTCGGTCTTTTTTGGACTTTTATATTGAAACTTATCATATTTTTCTGGTGTTTCAATTGTCCCCATAGTAATAATCAAACCAAATCCCGCAGACAATACTGACAATGTTCTTAACAACGCATAAGCATTCTCTTTCATCTATAAACCCCTTTTTATTTATCACCTTTTTTATAAACCGCGGCACAATATAACACAAAAACAAACACTATCAAGTATTCAAATAAACTATTTTCATAACACATACAAAACAAACAATCCGCTGGGCAATTTGTATTTGGGCAACGTCAACAAAATCTGGACTAATAATGAACAAAAATATTAAATAAAACAGGCCCAAATTAGTTTTCTTTTATTTTTATCGTATTATCCCATATATCCCCCCCACGAACATTATTTATTTTGGTTGTGGTGTGTCAGCAATTCGAGAACCGAATTGGCAAAGATTGTGAAAAAGAAATTAAGATTACATGATTTACATCGATAATCTTATTTTTTCTTTTGAATAACAATCATTATATGTGCACTTAAAGACAGCATATCTGGATGGTCGCAAATTGAAAAATGTAAATCTAACCATTTCTTATATTGTTTTTTATTTTTTGCGATTTCATTAAACTCTTTATGTGTATTTTGGTTCGGCCATTCAAGGGCAACCTGATGCAACAATTTTGTGTTTTTTGCGGTTTTTAATACCAAATCTTTCAGTTCACTTGGCCAATAAAAATGTGCATAGGAACAACCCACAAACCAATTATCATCACCAGTCTGTGTCAGTATGTTTGTTTCGTTCCAAAAATCTTTTTCGTTTTTATATCCGTATGTTTTTAAATATTCTTTAAAATCTTTGACACATAAATTCAATACCGCTGGTCGTGCCATCACAGATATAAATATAGTTGCCCCAGGTTTTGCAACACGAACTAATTCTTTGATTGCTTTTTTTCGTTCAGCATCTGTACGTAAATGTGATAGTGGTCCGCCAATGCACAAAACCATATCAAAAGAATTATCTTTATATGGCAAATCTGTGATAGAACCCAAATCCACAGAATCAACAAACTTACCAACACGGTATTGGTTTATTTTTCGTTTGGCGACTTCTAATTCCTTATCTGAAATGTCTAACAAAGTCATATAATAACCTTGTTTCGCCAAATCGACTGTATATCGCCCAGGTCCACCTCCAGCATCCAAAATCTTCATGCCTTTTTTAAGATACTTTTTATAAAAAAACTCTGTAGTTTGAAATTCCAACATATGTGCTGCATTTTTTGTCGTTCGTGTAAATTCTTTTTCTGCAGATTCATTGTAAAAATCTTTCACAGAAACACCGTTTTTGCGTTTCTTTGGTTTAACAAATAACGATTTAATAAAACGAAGCATTGCTTTTCTCCTTGTCCATTTGGCATATTATACCACAAAAGTTCGAAAATGACAATTTTTTGACATTTTCTAAACCTAAACTTTCGAACTCGTCAAACACTTGCATTCCAAACAAAAAAATGCCCCTGCGGGCATTATTTATTCCTGTCCGCCTACGCCAAGGCTACGGTGGACACTACTTCGCGATAACTGCTCCGCCTGTGTGGCCCGCCACACGAAGCCTCATAGACGCGAAGTGTGGTTGGGGCGCACGGGCGAAACGCGAGTTGTTATCGTGTGATTATTATGATATAATATTCACGAATGTGGGGAGAGAAAATGAAAAAAGTATTATTATTTGAAATAATATCTATGTTTATTTGTTGCGGTGCATATGCCTATGATAATAATGTGATTTCTAAACTGGTAAAACATGCAAATTATTCTGCTTGGAAAAACAAAGAAGTATCTTTTTCAGAAACATTTCAAGAATTTGATATAAGATCTGTAGATTACACAAACAAAGATTTATCAAAATATTCTGCAGAAAACATATCTTTTGATAGTGGAACATTGTTTCCTCTGGATACTAATAAATGGCCTGCTAATTTTAATCCATATCAAATAATGGAAACACATAAAAATCCTGGATTAAACGTAAGAAATTTACATGCGCAAGGTATTGATGGAACGGGTATGTCTATGGCTATCATAGACATACCGTTATCACCACATAACGAATATAATGACAATCTTGTTCATTATGAAGAATTTTTGGCTCGTAAATCATATAAAGGTGATATGCATGGTCCTGCTGTTGCTTCAATAGCAGTTGGAAAAACAGTTGGTGTTGCACCAAAAGCAAAATTATATTATTTTGCGGCTGATTTAGCTGATGGTAAATTTGAAAATGATGAAACAAAAAGAAGAACTTCAAAATATCATGCTGCTGCTTTGGATAAAATTATAGAAATAAACAAAACACTGCCAGATAATGAAAAGATAGTTGTTGTGTCTGTGTCTTCTTCGCCTTCTTGGTCTCGTGACCCAGAAATATGGGAAAAAGCATTAGAAAAAGCGAAACAAGCAGGAATTTTTGTGACAACCGTAGACTTAGAACAAGAATACGGTCTTCGCGATAATGGTGTTTACAGATTTGTATCACAAAACCCAGATAATTTTGAATCTTATAGACAAACAAATTGGCAAACAGGCACAGAGTTTCCAATAGACATTCAAAAAAACACATTATGTTTTCCTATGGATCATAGAACTACTGCAGCTCCAAATGGTATTAATGATTATGTTCATTATGCAAGTGGTGGATTTTCTTGGATGAAACCTTTTGAAGCAGGTGTATATGTATTAGCTAAACAAGTTAAAAGGGATATTACACCAGAAGAATTTTTCAAAGTTGGTTTAGAAACAGGTTATTATAGTGAAACTGCTAAATGTATATTGGTCAATCCTGTTGAATTGATACAAAAATTAAAACAATAATTCCGCCCACACACCACAACCACACTTCGCGTCTGCGACGCTTCGTGTGGCAGGCCACACAAGGCGAGAAGCAGACGCGAAGTGTGGTTGGGGCGCACACAGGGGTGTGGGGATGCCCCCACTAGTGTTTTGGGAAATCTGTGATTTTCCGAAACCCGTACAAAACATTAATAATGTTTTGCCGTGCAATAGTGCAACTGATTGCACAATCCGTGCGTATACCAAAATAAAAAATGCCCCCTGCGGGCATTATTTATTTTGGTTGGGGCGCACGGTTCCCAGACAACTGTTTAAAAACCTTAGAAAATAAATGTTTTTCGGTTTTTTAAACTAATATTTTGCTAGTCTTGACTGACACTTTGCTTTACACATTTGATTATACCACAATAAATTAAAAAGCACAGTATTTTTTACAACCAGCGCACCCAGAAATAATATTGAATTTATACCTATTTTAGGTTAAGATTAAATCAGAATCCAAGAAGTTGGGTTCGGGGCTGTGATAAGCCCATATACGTTCGGTGCGAAAGCATCGTTATTTAGATATATCGGTGTTTTTGCGCCGTTATTATCCCTGACTTTTATGTCGGGGGGCTGTTGGTTATATAATACGGGAAACCGGAAAACCACAGAGTCATTTAACGTATATGATTTATCAACTCCCCGACCGCTCTTTCTTGGCGGTTTTTTTATATCCGGAGAGTTTGAATGAAAAAAATTTTACTGTGTTTATTTGCAATATTTGTTGGAACCGCGGCAATCGCACATACAATCAATT
>JAWPOF010000011.1:0-49247 GCA_033345275.1 Alphaproteobacteria bacterium | reverse complement strand
CAAGTTCGATTGCAAGTCTTAGAGAATGACAGACAAAATCAACAATATAAGGGCAGATTGGTTGTTGACGGCGAAATTTTACACCCAGTTGATTGCGATTAATTCGATACCAGAATTTGCTTTCTGCGTCTGACATATTTTTGCGTAATTGTTTTGCGCGAATAATTTGTGTTGAATGTTTTGTCATATTTGCCCCCACCCAAGTTTTACTAAAGACCCGCATGGCGGGTCAAGTAAAACTGTCCCGCCCCACACACGGGGGGCAGGTAATGCGCGCAAAGAGCAATGAGCAATGAGCAATTAAAGCTCTTGTCATCCCGTGGCTGGACCACGGGACCCAGGTAATGAAAACCTTTGTTATTTGTGCGCGCTTTGCGCGCATAACCTGGGTTCTGGGGTCAAGCCCCAGAATGACAAAAACGTAAAACGTTTTTGTGTACTAAACTTTTATTTACCTTAAATATCATGCACTTGTCCCACGAAGCCTTGGCGCAGTGGGATTCCGCCACTAACCACTTGCACTTACACTAACCACTAAAAAATCCCCCTCCAAGGGAGGGGAATTTGTATAAAATCAGTTTCAATAAAGAAAAAAAAATTTGATTCTAACAATTCCTGTGGACAAAGCATCCGAACAAGAACTGTTAAGAATCAAATTCTGTTAATCACCTATGCAATTAAATTAACCACTAGTTAGTAGCTGTTCATTATTCCACAGGGGTCGTCAAGTTAACCCACTCTAATGTACCATTCCTCTTTACCAAAGAACAATCACCAGTGTCGCATCCAGTAGGCAAAACACCACCTGTCAAAGCAGTTACATAATCATAAACCGCATTAGCTGTCGTCAATGCATCACTACCATCAGTAATACCTGAAGCAGCATCTGTGACATTGGTTACTGTGATGTCATTATTCCCATCAATAGAGACATAACCTGAGCCTGTATACGTTGTGTCGGAGTCATTATTCGTAACATATTCATAAACCGCCTTGCCTGTCGTCAATGCTGTACTAGTATCAGTAATACCTGAAGCAGCATCTGTGACATTGGTTACTGTGATGTCATTATTCCCATCAATAGAGACATAACCTGAGCCTGTATACGTTGTGTCGGAGTCATTAGTCGTAACAAAATCATAAACCGCCTTAGATGTTGGTGCATTTTTATCATTACTTTGGTCACTAATTGCTAGATCAAACGCTGTCGCTGTTGCAGTAACAAAACCATCATCCTGTTTTACTGTTTTGATATAAGAACCATCCTCACCCTTCACAGGCACATCCAAATTATCAACATACGCCTTGGTCGCAACCTGCACCACTGCATTAGCATCAGCTGCTATGCCCATCAAGACTGCCGCAGCAAATCCTGAAAACACAATATTTTTTACTTTCATTTTTTTCCTTCCTTTTGTTTTTTTGTTTATTTCCTTCTTACACTTTCTTGTCTCTGTCTTGTTTTTCTAACCTATTTTCTATTTTGGTTTCCCATCATCAGGCCAAACCGCCCCTTGGGACATATCAATCGATTTACCGTCCGCACCAATAAACACCACAGGCGAATAACTGACCGTGCCATCCCGGGTAAAGTTAATCACATAGGTACCATCAGACATAATCCCATGCAAAACATTATCCAGCTGCAAATCAGTAAACTTTTTTCTTACTTCATCCAAATCCTGTGTTACATTCTCTAGTTCTTGGTCGATACCCTGTGCCATATCCTTTACATTTTCTTTAAATTTGACAAGGCCGGCAATCTTGTCGGCAGAAATCTTGGCATCGTCCGCAACATCTGCATCCGTAATCAAATCACGTTCAACTGTCACAATGCCATCCACAGCAGATACCGATTTAACAACACCCGCCCCCTGTTGAATGACATTTGCTTCATCATTCAACACCTGCTGGAAACGCGCATCCGACTCGGTCTTGGTATAATAATTTTCTAGATCTGCCAATCCCGCATTAACCTTATCGATGGCCTGATTTAACTCTGTATGCGTTACATAGGTTTCGTCCAATTCATTCAAGGTTTTCTGCAAATCCTGAATCTGACTTTGGTTCAGCATTTGCCCTTGTTGCAACAAGTCAATTAAATTATTTATTTTCGTCAAATCACCCGATTCAACATAATCCAACCCCGATATCAAATCCCGCAACGCTTGTAATTGCTTGGTCAATTCTTCCCGGGTCGCAAAACCATCTGTACTTGGGATATCAGCCTGGGTAATATAGCCCGCATCATTTTCCAGTTCGGACACCTTGGTCGGGATAACCAAATCATTAAGCTTGTCTTCCAGGGTCTGCAACTCTTCCTTGGTGGCCAAATACTCGGACAAATCGTATTCGGTCGTCTTGTCGCCCTGAATAATTGTCAAAATCCCATCTTCATATTCAACAGTCGTTGTCTGACCCGTCAAATCCGCAATATCATTTGCCAGATCTTCTACCTTGACCTCTAAATCATCAATACGATCCTTTAATCCATCTGTATCAACACCAGGCTGCCCCGGTTTAATCGTACTGCCGCCAGTCGTACCACCAACAGTCGCGCCCGACAAATACTTGCCAATTGACAAACGAGGTGACGCCACCGCCCGAGTCGAGGCAACGCGATTACTTGACACGCCAGACATCGTCGAATTTGTTGCATTCGCCGAATTTGTTGCATTTGCCGAACCAACACGTCCTGACGACAAAGAACCCGCACGCCCCGCAGATGGCGCAGCAGACAAAACACCACCAACAGCGCCCGCCGTCCCTGCATATGTGCCCGCACCCCCCAAAGAACGAACCGCTGGCGCACCAAAAACCGGAACCGAAACACCCGCAGATATTGCGCAAACAATCGACAACGTAGAAATTCTAAAATTATACTTCATAAACTCTCTTCCCTGCCCTTGTATTTTATCATTTTTACGAATCGATGTCAAACACCAATTCGTAAAATTCTTTGTTAAAATTCATAGCGCAACCCAACCGAAACAGAATTATCCAGAACCATACCTATTTCATTCTTGAACAAATCGCCCCCGTTCAGCACACGACTGTGTGTCGTACCATCAAACACGGCCAAACGATAACGCAAATCCATCACCATATCTTCGCTTAACCGATTAGACCACCCAAACATCAAAGCCCCCATCAACGAGGATTCGCGTTTGGTGCGATTTTCAGCATAAAACCCCCCTGACAATTCAGTCTTGGGCAAAGCGATACCAGCCCCCAAGCCAACATACAAGCCATTTGAAAAATCACGATAACCGTTCAAAGTCATATATGGCACAGTCATCTTGAAACTAAATCCGTCGTCTGAATCTTCGAAACTGCCAATCATGCCACCTGCGACATCAAGACGCCAAGACTTGTTAAACGCATAGCCAACAAAAATATCACCCCCGAATACAGGCTCGAACGAATAATCATCGTGATCAAACCAAACATTTACCCCGGACTGAGATGAACTGTATTCATTTTTCCAACTTAAAAAATTTATATCAATGCGCCCACCCAGATACCAATTGCCAGCATCAGGATCCTGTTCAGACCACGTCACCTTATCAGCCTTGGCCGAACTGCATGTTTTCTTGGCACAAGAAGTCGACGGTGCAACAGTACGCAGCGCAAGATATTTCCCATCCTGGTCACGCACCACATACGAAGCAGCATCAGCACCAGACATTGACACCAGTAATGCGCCACACAAAAACACCAACATTTTCTTTTTCATTTTATCCTCCAAATTTTCCTATATCATATCATAAAAACGCATACCTTCGCAAACATAAAAACACCAGTTGACAAGTTTTTTTGATTTTTGCTACATTCACATTAGCTATCAGATAAAAAAATAAAAAAATGACGAAATACCTGTTTATTTTTATTACAGCCATTATAACTTCATGTACCCATGTACCGTCTGACACATCGGGACAGTTTGCTGCGACCGAACAAATTTCGGCCCAAAACGACAATACGACACAGACCATCAATCGCTAACATTTTGTTTGACGATGTATTTTTTTTTTATTATATTCCATTGTATGGAAGAAAAGACAGCAATCTCGTTCGCAAATGTAGCGGCGCGCTATGACGGAACGCCCGAAATTCTGACTGATGTTTCTTTTAATATCAGTGGCGGTGGTTTTTATTTTCTGTCTGGGGCATCTGGGGCAGGCAAAACCACCTTGTTACGACTGATTTACCAATTGCACAAACCTGCGCGTGGCCAGATCAAGCTGTTCGGACATATCACTAATAAAATGACACGCGACGAAATCACAAACATTCGTCAAAGAATGGCAATTGTATTTCAGTCATATTCACTGTTGTCGCACCTGTCGGTGTTTGATAATGTCGCTTTGCCCCTGCGGGTACGTAACCTGGGCGAAGATAAAATAAAAAAACTGGTGACCAAGGTTTTAGACTGGGTTGGACTGGGCAAATACGCGAATGCAAATCCTTTGGCCCTGTCAGGCGGACAACAACAACGCGTATCAGTTGCACGCGCGATTATCATTCAGCCTGCGATATTACTGGCGGACGAACCAACTGGAAATTTGGACGACGAAAACGCATCTCGTTTGATGGAACTGTTTATCCAAATGAATAAAATGTTCGGCACAACAATTATATTGGCAACTCATAACAAGAAATTAATGGAAACGTATAAATTTCCGGTAATACATGTTGAAAATCATCGCATCAGTTTTTCTGGTAAATCTGCACCAGCCTTGGCAAAAAACGATTCGGATTCTAAACGTGTATGGCGCGGTCCCAAACCACAAAACTATTTCACAGAACTATCCAAACAGTTTGACGATATCGGAAACGCATAAGATATGAAAAAAACAACTATATTTTCACTGGTCCACGAACAGTCACTATTTATGACAATAATTGTGTCCTTGCTGACATTTTTATCTGTGTTATCACTGGGGATTGCGCTGTCTATTGGCACAGGCGTTATGCGTTGGAATACTCAATGGGAAAAATTCGCCACGATCCAGGTCACAAACCCCGACAACATTGAAAAAACACAACAAATTATTACCAGCAACAACGATAAAATTAAATCTATTAATGAAATCAGCACCGAACAGATGAACGATCTGATGTCACCGTGGGTTTCGGGTGGCGGTGTATTAAAGAACTATTTGCCAAAAATGTGGGAAATCGAATTTAACACAACGGACGACCTGGAATCTGTTGGCAAGCAAATATCCCAGCACGCACGATTTTTAACCCATGCGACAGCACTGGAACCATCTGCGGGGGCTGGGTGGCGAATGATTTTATTATCATCATTTATATTATTGCTGGCCTTGGGGGCGATTGGTATATGTATATCGTACATTGTCCGCAATACGGCCATGTTACATCGTCGCGAACTGGAAATATTAAATCAAATCGGCGCATCAGACAATTTTATAGCCCGCCAAATGCAGACCATTGTTGCCAGAATCTGTTTGACAGCCACGGCGATTGGTTTTTGTGTTGCCGCCCCCATACTGTTGTTAATCATATATTCGGCCCACAGCGCCCGTGTTGGTCTGATGGCTATGCTGGGATTATCTGGTATAGGTTGGCTTATATTAATATTATTACCAATTATCATCACGTTATTTTCGATTTGGACGACACGTCGCACAACAATAAAAATCCTGCAAGAATCCTAGGATAAAATGCGCAAGTTACTGACACCATCTTTTGTAATATTCGCCTGCTTTATCCTGGGGGGCGCGATCTTCAAATCGGTTGCCCCAGTTCAATGTGGGGAAATACAACCAGATGACAGCATATTTGTTTTGGCCGGCGACGAACGACGAATCCCATTTGCCCTGCGCAAGATGCAGGAATTTCCCACGGCGGACCTGTACATTATTGGTGCCGGGGGCCGGGGTCAATTTGACACAATCCGCCCGGCCATTATTGAAACTACATCAAAATCCACCTATCAAAACGCACTGGCCATCCGCAATATCGCGACAATGCGCGGTCTGAAACGCATTGTCATCATCACGACCGAAGATCACATCAACCGCGCCACATATTTAATCAAAAACGAACTGCCCATGGTCAGAATTATTGCCTGTCCTGCGACTTTGGCGGGAATGCCCCCAGCAAAAAGACTTGAAAGATGGGCAACCGAATATATAAAATATATTGCAACCATGTTCGGAATCAAAGAAAGTTAAAAATCAAGGGAACAAACCACAATGCTTAGAACAATTATATTCAAAACCGCACTTGCCACATACTTTATTTTATGGGCCCCTATATTATTATTGGGCCTTATCAACAAGAAATTATGCGGTTATCTGGTATTCCGTTGCGCATATGGGGTATTGACTGTTGCGCGCATATTTGGCGGCATAAAATATCGCGTCATATTCCCACAAACCGAAGAAAACGGCATACCAATGATACCAAATGAAAACCACCGCCTGGATGGCAAGGTTATTATTGCGGCCAAACACATGTCCATTCTTGAAATCGCCGTTATATCCAAGGTTGTGCGCAACACATTTTTCATTATGAAGCGTGAATTATTATGGATACCAATCTATGGCTGGGCATTTTGGCGCATGGGCATGATTGGGGTAAATCGTGCTGCGGGTCGCACAAATTTATCGAAACTGTCCGCCCAGGTTGAAAAAGAGGTTTTAAACGGCCGAATTTTGGTAATCTTTCCCGAAGGAACCCGTGCCAAACCAGGTCACCAGATACCATTAAAGGGCGGTTTATTATTTCTGGCACGCCACTTGAAATTACCAATTTTACCTGTTGGCACCGACGCGGGGTTATACTGGCCAAAACGTGGCCGAATTATCCCGGGAACAGCAACCGTCACATTTGAACCAGTATTACCCAGCAAGGCATCACTGGACGAAATATCGGACGCCATCAACCGTCACAGCGCATAAATTTAATACTTGGTAAGAATCACAAAACATGATAAAATAACAAAAAATCAGACAAAAATCGCATAAGCAAGGGGGGGGATTATTTTATGAAAAACATATTTTTTGCGGTTTTGTTGACCACACTGGGCATATTGCACATGCCCGCATTCGCCAAGGAAGATTGTCGCATCTCGACTAACTCTGATATAAATGATTGGGCAGAAGCACCGTACATAATATCAATCGTCGGCTTTGAAACGGGTAAGGCCGATTTTCCCAAAGAATGTTTACAAGAATTTGAAAATGCGGTTAAAACAAAACTTTCCGACGACATCATTGGCGCCACTATAGTTGGATACGCGTCCCAGCTTGGCGATGCCGACGATAACGCAAAATTGTCAGATTTGCGCGCCTCTACAGTATGGAATATAATGAATGACATGGGCGCAACATTTTTTCCGATGAACATGAGACCAAGCGGCGAATCTCTGAATAATATATATGATATGGGTAATGACAACCACAAGAACTTTCGTTCGGTCGAAGTTTACTTCCATTACCCCCAAATGACCAAAAACTATACGGATATAATATTCCTTAAAGAATGGAAAGAAAAGTATGCCCCTAACAACCAAAAATGTACGGCAAATGAACTGTTTACGGAATACATCTCTCATCTGCGAGATGGGAAATCTGATAAGGATTTCGATAGAAATAAAATTGAAAAAACATTAAAAGAATGCCAGGGGGCCAGCAATGACGACACAGGCACCCAAGTTTTGACCATCCAACAACTCTACGGGAAGGTAAGCAGATATCACGATAAATTCCGTAACGATGTCAGCGTATGGAAAAATGCCGATGGCAATTTTAACACCGCGCGCTTGGCATCGGACTCGATCGCGGGCGTCGTATTGGGCACAGCCGGCGGTTTGATTACCAGTAATATCGTAAAAAAGAATCAAATCGAAAACGGCTTCGAAGACATCAAATGCACAATCGGCGGTCAAAATGTAGCCGCCTGGGGTGACCAATTCCGCATAGGCATACACTGAAATAAAGAAAAACAAAAAATCCCGCTGGGCGGGATTTTTTTGCATCTGCCATCCTGTATTGGCCACGCCCCGGATTTTCTGTGCCACACTATTTATCGCACCAGGGCGCACGTTTTCCACCGCTATATGGTCGCGCCAGCCCGGAATCAATCATAACCCGCCCAACATCACGTCCATCGGGTAAAATAACATTGGCATCAATCCGCCCCAGATATTTATCATCTTTTATATTTTGTAAATCAACAACTGTACCAACGGGCAGTAATTCAGAAACAAATTCTTTGGCGGCATGCGCCTTGTCAATTTCTGATTCGCACATACCATTCATTTCCGGAGTATCTACATTAATCAAACGCACACGCACAGTAATCTGTATATCATCATCCAACATCACCCCCGCTGAAAAAGTATCCCCGTCAAAAATATAATCCACCACCGCCGGCACCGCATTTGCCGCCCCAGCCATAAACATAAATATAATAAAAATCAATAATCGTTTCATATTTCCTGTATTGTATCTTGGCATAAAAACCGCCCATTGGGCGGTTTTTATGGTAATCGTGGCGACCACGTTGGCTCCAGTCCATTAACCCCATCTGGCAATTCAATACCATACAGATTTTGCCCTGTAATATCTACGCTGCGAATATGACTGATACGTTCAACCCCATCAATTGCCTTTTCTGTTTCATAGTACACGATACGACGAGACCCCGGCGCCCATGATGGAGCCTCCATAAACCAACCGCCCGCCAAAATCTTTTCATTACGACCATGTGGATCCATAATCCCCACATAAAAAGTATCATCCGCTATTTTTGTAAAGGCTATGAACTGCCCATCAGGCGACCAAGCCGGCGTTGCATACCGCCCTGCCCCATATGTAATACGTTCCACCGCCCCTGTATCCAAATCCAGCACATGAATCTGTTGCCGCCCTGTTCTGTCTGAATTAAACGCCATTTTTTTGCCATCAGGCGAATAAGACGGACTGGTGTTAATTGAATTCCCAAATGTCAACTGACGCAATTCTTTGGTTTCAATATTATATTCATATATGTGCGTAATACCATTTTTCACCAAAGAAATCGCCACCCGCGTGCCATCCGGCGAAAAACGTGGCGCAAAATTCATTCCTCCAAACTGTCCCAAACGACGCTGTTCCCCTGTATCCAAATCCAGGCTCCATACCATTGGGTCATCATTATAATAAGACAAGAACACAATCGACTGCATATTCGGCGAAAAATGTGGTGACATCACAAAACTGTCTGCGTCTGACAAATAGCGCATACCATATCCATCTTGGTCCATAATCGCCATACGCTTTGTACGGTCGTGCACCGGTCCAGTTTCAGCAATAAATACAATCTGGGTATCAAAATACCCAATTTCCCCGGTCAGGCGTTCATAAATAGAATCAGCCATAATATGCGCCAATCTTCGCGCAGACCCGCGAGATGCAACCAAAGACTGTGCCTCGATTTGTTCACGACCATTAACATCCCAAACAAAGAATTCCAGTTTATATCTGCCATCAGCCTCGGCACTTAGCCTGGACTGAACCAGCACCTGTGTTTTAATAGCCGCCCACAAATTAAAATCCGGCATTTCGTGCATTTTAACATATTCAGGCAATGCATCATGACTTACAATACGAAACAGTCCTGTGCGCTTTAAATCCGTTTCTACCACTTCGCGTATCATGGCGGCATCTTTGGACCGCACGTCACCCAAGACCTCGAATTTTTGGACTGCGATCGATATGGGATTCGCCCCCCCTGCAACAATATCCACCTTTAACTCGGCACGCCCAGGCAAGGCAAAAAACACCACCAAAACAATCATCAGTAATTTTTTAAGCATAAAAACCTTCCTTATAAATACACAGACCATTTTATATACAGAACAGCCAAAAATCAAACCATATTTGCTAATTGCGATTTGCACATCGATTTACAACCGCCCACACAGCCTGCAATACAACAGTAATCACAACTGTAAATATATTTGTATTGACAATTGTATTTACATTAGTATAGTGCATTGTAATGACCGTGGTATTGCGGTCTGTATAGAGGATTGTCCATGCCAAACGTTATGCAACAATTGTTCATTATGAACATTGAAACACTGTTAAAAGAATACGCCGCATACAAGGCGTTTAACAAATCAGACTGCGTTATTAATATGCGCATTCCGCGCCCCATCCTGGACAAGATTAAAGAACTGGCTGACGCACAACACGTCCCCTATCAATCATTGATATCATCGGTTCTGTTTTCCCTGGCAAACATCGAAGATGGAAAATAACACTAAACACACGAACAAATGCCTTGCGGCAGACAATCACACAATTCACACCAACAAATAAAATATCACAACATACGCCCCGAACAAGATATATTTCAAACACCCATATCCCGGGTGCAATCCGAACTGTCCCGCACCGAATGCGATTTTATATTAAAATACAGCAATGAAAAAAATCAGATAAATCACACAATAATAAAAACCCCGCATTACGCGGGATTTTTATTAATTACCAAAGAATTGTGGCACACAGCCCATAGACCCACCTTCACCTGTCATGGTCATAAAGATACTTAATACCGTACCAATACCAAACAACAGGATGAACCCAATCAACATTGGAATACCCTTTTCCTTAACTTCCTTGGTTGGGTCAATCGCCTTGCCACCGGAAATATAGCCCCATGCCCAACCGGCAATCGTAATACCCGCACCAACAAATGCCAAAGTTTGAATAATTTTAAAAATATCACCAAACTTTTCTGCCAACATGCACAATGCTTCATTCGCGCCAGTCGCCGCCATAGAAGACGACACAGACGCCATAACACCAATAATTGCGAAATTCAATCTTTTCATCAGTTTTTTCATATAAAACCCCTTTACCTTTTCTACAATTATATCACAACAAACCCCACATTTCAAATACAAAACATTATCCACCCATAGATATGCCATTAGATTTTATTGAAAATAATTTAGAATGATTTAGATGTGGAACGGTCCCAACATCGTAGTGTACAAATGCTACATGAGATGTTGGGACCGCCCACAGATGAATTATTATAAATTATTTTGCCCGTTCGACGTATTCCAGCGTTTCAGTATTTACAACAATCCTTTCTCCCTGTTCGATAAACAGCGGAACCTGAACACGAACGCCATTGTCCAGAATAGCGGGCTTGCCGCCACTGGATGATACGGTCTGCCCCTTTAACGCAGGTTCTGTTTCTTCGACAACTGCAATTACCGTTTTAGGCAAAGAAATCGAAACTGGTTGCCCCTCGACAAAATTCGCTTTGACCACCATTTCCGGCGCCAGGAATTTCATAGCCTCGCCCAGTGAATCAACCGGCATTGTGAACTGTTCATAATCAGACAAATTCATAAAGAACGCATCCGTTCCATCGGCATACAAATACTGACAATCAAAATCTTCGACCATCAGTTTTTCAACCTTGTCTTCGGCGCGCCAACGGTCGCCACCCTTGTTGCCCGAATCAATATCGCGCAGATCAGCCTGAACAAATGCACCGCCCTTGCCCGGTTTAACCTTGGTAATGGATGTAACTGAATAACGTTTTCCGTTATGAGAAATCACCCAACCCACACGCATATCATTTGCAATATAAGATGCCATTTTAATACCCCTTTTAATTAAAAAATTTGATTATAAAAATTTCCCACACAAACGCAAGCCATTATTGCATTTCGCGCTTTTTCGCCCAATATCGGTCAATACTGTCCATAATCAATTTATCCGCGGTTGCGCGATCCGCCCAACCCATTACCTTGGACCACTTGTTAGGTTGCAAATCCTTGTAATGCTGAAAAAAATATTCTATTTTAGACCGCAAAATTTCCGGCAATTGGTCAACAAATTGTATTTTTTCATAGTACGGATCAATTTTATCACGTGGCACACAGATAATTTTTTCATCACCGCCCGCCTGATCTTCCATCAACAAAGCACCGATTGGACGAACCTCAATCAATACACCTGGACGCAATGGCGCATTACAAACAACGATACAATCTAGCGGGTCACCATCATCCCCCAAAGTCCCAGGAAAATAACCATAGTTCGCCGGATACGCCATCGGCGCATGCAAAATCCTGTCCACTTTTAATAAACCCGACTCTTTATCAATTTCATACTTTACATGACCGTTTTCAGGAATCTCGATAATAGCATTCATTTTTTTTGGCGGCATTTGACCTGCCGTTAAATTTTCTAGTGTCATCAACATCCTCTTGTATTTTTACAAAAAGCCTAAATCCAATCACCCCCACCACCCTAAAAAAGAGAGGGGAATTTTATTTATATAAAACCTTCTCTAACTTGGAACGCAATTTTTTTACATCATCATACTTTGTAAACTTGCCCCGTTCTGCAATTGATATATCACCACTTTCTTCGGAAACGACCAAAACCACAGCCTGCGAAATCTCGCTTAGCCCCAGCGCAGCACGATGACGCGTACCATATTTCCAATTTAAATTATTTTGTGACAACGGCAAAATCCCCCCAGCATACGCGATACGATTATTTTCAATAATCACTGCCCCATCATGCAACGGAGTTTTATTAAAAAATATAGTCAACAACAATTCACTGCTGATTTTTGCATCTATCACTACACCCTTTTTATCAATTGCGCTTTCATCTACCCCACTTAAAAATACAATTAATGCACCAGTGTGTTTACTGGACATATATTCTACTGAACTGACAATAGCATCCAAAGCCTTGGTATCTTGTTTGCGCTCTGCGCCAACTTTCAACATACGTCGCAACCCCTGCACATTTCCCATCAGTGCCATAAACTTGCGCAATTCAGGCTGAAAAACCACAATCAAACTTAATGATAAAAACAGCGCAACATAGTGCAAAAACGTCGCCAATAAATTTAAATGCACCAAAGGCAACACAAAACTAAGCACCCACAGTCCAGCCAACCCCAACAGCCCATGTACCAATTTTTCTGATTGAGTATTCTGAATAAAACTACGATAAAACACATACATCAATGATATAATAATCACAATCTGCACTAAACCAATCCAATTAATCATAAAACACTACCTCTTTGTAAATCTAATTTGTTTCTAAGACGGAACCCGTCAATTCTGCCAATGGCACTTTTAACCATTCTGGGTCATCTCGATACAGTGGCGCGCCACGTTTCAGAGCTGTTTCACATGGATTACCATCCGCCAACCAGTTTTCCAACAAGTCACCGGCCACCAATCCAATCCCCGCCCCCGCCACTAAGCCAATTCCACCCGTAAACGGTGCCAACAACAACCCCAGCCCTGTTGCAGATGCAACCTTGCCAGCAACTGCCGCCCCACTGATACGCGCACTTGGTTCCGCCAAAGTGCCTGTCAATTCAACAGAATTAACCACATTACCAGTCAGCGATAATTTTAAGCCACGAACAGGTACCGTTGTCAATGACAATTTCATTTCTTCTTTACCCAAATCCAAAGTTCCCGCCAAACTCATATTGATTGCATTCGTCTCGACTGCAACACCATTTTGCGTCTCAATCAGTCCATTACGCAATACAGCATTCACCGCAACACACGAAACCTCGATCTGATTATATTTTTTTTCAGAATTAAACAAATCCTGAACGCTGTGCCGCAAAGAAGTCAGAAAATCAGCCCCATACATATACGAAACCAGCGCAGAATGAATATATCCCGGCGCCACAGAATAAATCTGTATTGGCCCTGTCAAAGTCTGCATAACCTGGTCCAAGGTTTTACCATTTGCCCGTACATAAAATTCAAAGTCCATCGGCAAATCTGACAAAAATCCTGTATTATTAATCTCTTGTAAAATCTTGCCAATGGTAACACTTTTCCCAACTGATGCCGCCTGCAACCAAATATGCCCAGATTCATCTAATGTCGCATCAACCCCAACAATCATATTCCCCTGTGCCATATCCAAACTGCCATCCAGCCTGGCACGATTATCGTGCAAATCGAATCGCAAATCAAGATTTTGCAAACTTAAATCGCGATATAAAATCAACTTTCCCAATCTGACTTGCAGATTCAAATTCTGTCCCACAAGAACTTCACCAAACAAAGGAATATCCTTGAACACGCTTAATTTTCGGTTCAATTTCTTTTTACTTCCAAAATACAAATCAGGAAACAAATGCATCAAATCAACATTTGACGAATAAAGGCTTGCATTAATCCCCTGCCTGGGCCCATCAGACCAATCCCAATCGCCAGAAATTATAAAATCGACCCCGTCTATCCCAATCGAAGATTTTCGCAATGCCACCTTTTTTCTATCAAATCCACCAGCCATATTCAAACGAATCGCTGGCCACCCTTCCAAGTTCAATCCAAACAACTCGCCTATTCTCTCGGGATAAGGAATTTCCCCCTTGATAATAAAATCAATTGGTGCCTTGCTTGTAGCTTCCAAAGCAACATTTGCAATCAATGCATCACCACCTGCGGACAAAGCAATCTGAACCGGATAAACCCTGCGAACTGAATTATATTCACTGAACTTTACAATAAACGGCAAGACATTTTTATCCGCCTTGATCCATCCTGAATATTCCAATCCCTGTTCCGGTTCCATCAACCGCACATGAAACCCAGCCAAAGAAAATTTTTCTCCAAGTATATTTGCTTTTAAATTTCTAACTTCAACCCCCCCAAAACCAAAATCTTTGAATGGATATTTTTCCGGTCCACCTACCACCCCAGTCTTTCCTTCTATTTGTTTCTTTGGCAATGACACAATTGAATATTGTCCCGCAAGATTTTTTTCTATATTAATTTCTGCATCATAAACCCTTACGTTTTGAATCGTAGGCTTGTCCTGAAACAAAGAAATTAAATTAAGCCTCACATCTATTTTATCGGCACTAAACGCATACTTATTTGTAGCCCAACTTTCATTTGCCACACGCACCTGATTCAACTCGACCCGCGGACGCAAAGAAAACTTCCACGACACAGCGCCATCAATTTCAACCGGCATTCCTGTTGCGTCCTGCAAAATAGCTAACAAGTCCCCTCGTAATGTTTCCAAATTTATACGACTGAATGTCACAACAATCGCAACAACCAACCCCAAGACAAACAGTCCCAAGATTTTAGCAATCAAAAAAAATTTACTTCTTCTTACCGTCATGGCAATTTAAATTCCAAGAACTTCATCACTGACACCATGAAATTCGGCACCTGGGCCCGCATTGTTAGCATCCGTCCAGTTGATGGATGTTGAAATGTTAACTTATACGCAAACAAAAACAAGTTGTTTGTTTTCAGCACACTGCCCAGTGGCCCATCAATTGTATGTTGCCCACCATACAGATTATCCCCAACAATCGGTGCGCTTAACGAAAACGCGCTGTGCAGTCGCAACTGATGTGTGCGCCCAGTTTTCGGGGAAAAACACACCCAAGACACACAACCCGCCACATTTGATAACACAGAATATTCAGTAATTGCCCGTTGTGGACGTGGCCCAGCCCCGTTATTCAAACGCGCCGCACTATCAAACACTTGTCCCTTTAGCACAAAATTATCAATCACACCGTGACGTGGATTTACGTCACCATTTAACAGCGCCAGGTATTCCTTTCGTGCGGTCTTGTTTTGGAATTGAGCCGCCAGATTTTGCGCCGCCCGCTGATTTTTTGCAACAACTAATATTCCACTGGTTTCCCGATCCAATCGATGCACCAATGCAATTTTATCGTATGGGAACAACGCAGCTGCCATTTTATCAACTGATTTTCTGATACCCGTTCCACCCTGCACAGCCAATCCTGCAGGCTTATTAAACACTACAATATCATCGTCATTATGAATGATGCACTTACGTAACGCTTCCAAATCGACCAAAGAAAAAACATCACCGCTTTCTGTCTTTCTAGCAATTGCCCCCATAAAACTTGTCAGCGTCGGCGGCACACGCACTGCATCCCCATCCCGCAAAACTTCTGTTCCTCGTACCCGCTTTGAATTCACACGAATTTGACCACCACGACACAGCTTATAAAACTCGCGCTGGGGAACACCTGGAAAATGTCGCAAAAACCATCGCAACAACCGTGTCCCATCTTCTACCCTGGAAACAGTCACATAATCCGCCATCACGCACTCCACTTGGCATTTATCTAAAACAGCTATTACTCACCAAAAACAATCTGAACAGAATTTGTCCCAGCGTTTCCTGTACAAGTCCCAGTTGCACCCCCCTGCTTGCCCCCCGACATTTGATACCCAACAGAATCGGACCAAGCCTTAGCCAGCAAAGATTCACATTCGCTTTTGCCCAATCCATCAATACCAACGACAAACTGACGCGGATTAGACGGATCGACCGACAAAGTATAATTACCACCATATGGATTCTTGTTACTCATACCGATTGCCCCAAAAATAGTGGTCCCATTCATATTTGAAAAATCATCGTATTCCCCATGAATATTGCGCACCATAGTCACCATTTGCACAACCTGATCATTAACGGATGTTAATTTTTGTGTACGCATTGCTGTTGAAATCATACCGATTGCCCCAACGGTAATCACCCCCATAATTGCCAACACCCCTAACATTTCAATCATTGAACGACCTGATTCTTGATTCATTGAAAAACCTCTTATTTGCTATTCAATATTTATTATTCTATCATAAAGATTATGAATATTCAATTTTCCGATTTAATAGAAAACGCCCCCCACGCCCCTGGCGTGTATAAAATGTATGATGCCGACGGCAACCTGCTGTATGTGGGCAAGGCTAAAAACCTGTCCAACCGCCTGCACCAGTACACAGATATATCTAAACTGGAATTACACAAACAGGTTATGCGCACATTGGTTACGCGCATAGATTGGGAAACCGTTCCAACCGAATCGGACGCCCTGATTCGCGAACAAGAATTAATAAAAACCCAAAAACCAAAATACAACATAATGCTGACCGATGGGAAAATGTACCCAATGTTGGCATTAACATCTGGCGACTTTCCACGCCTGTTAAAATTCCGTGGCAAAATTTCCCAGCGACGCGATGTCTATGGCCCATATCCATCAGTATCGGCATTAAACGAAACAATAAAAACGATTCAGCGCGTATGCCAAATCCGTACATGTACCGACACACAAATGCGCAATCGCACGCGTCCATGTTTATTGCACCAAATCGGACGCTGCAGCGCCCCATGCACAAACCCCAACAAACAAAAATACGCAGAAAGCGTGCGTACAGCGCGAAAAATCCTGACCGGCAACAGCGAACCAATCATCACAGACCTGACCCAGCAAATGCGTGAATATTCCGCAAACATGGACTTTGAAAACGCCGCCATTATTCGTGACAAAATTGCCGCATTAACACACACATCAAATCGTGGAAAACGCCAAAACAATGCGTACAGCGCGATTTCAGACTGGGACAAAAATGTATCAGAATTGGAAAAATGGCTGAACATAAAAATTAAGTTGGCGGGCGTATTTGATAATTCGCACCTGTTTGGCAAACAGCCCGTCGGTGCCATGATAACATTTGGACATAATGGATTTGAAAAATCCGGCTATCGTCATTTTAAATTAATTGACAAATCGCGTGCCGGCAACGACATTGCGATGATGTCTGAATTTGTTCACCGCGCGGTTGAACGTGGCCCAAAACTGGATTTAATAATCGTTGACGGTGGCATGGCGCAATGGAACATAGCCAACCGCGCATCTGGTGGCATACCGGTCTTTGGCGTGACCAAAGGTATTGTTCGCGACGGCGACGAACATTTTATATTACCCGACGGCACAATATATCGCGACCTGCCCAAGGATTCGCCCCTATTTTTAATGTTGCGCGCCGTCCGGGACGAAGCGCACCGATTCGTAATCACATACCACCGCAACATACGCGCCAAACAGTTAACCGCATCCGTCCTGGATGAAATCGACGGCATTGGTCCAACACGCAAACGTGCCCTGCTGCAACACTTTGGTTCTGTCCGCGCAATCATGGATGCAGATATACGCGCATTAAAACACGTACCCGGGCTGGGAAAAAACGCCGCTGAAAAAATATACACCCATTTTCATCAATAAGTGATATAATATGCTTGTTCATATATTCATTAACCAAAGGAGAAACCACATGAAATTCTTTGTTAACTTTTTATCAGCATTCCGCATCGCTGCATCGTTTGCGATTATACCAACACTGATGTTCCAGATGTATTGGACAACATTTATCTTGTACGTCCTTGCGGCTGCGTCGGATTGGTTTGACGGCTTCCTTGCGCGCAAATATAATGTCTGCAGCAAAATTGGTGGTGTCATGGATCACATAGGCGACAAACTGCTGGTTGTGAACACGTTGATTATGCTGTCTGTTATGATGCCGGTCTGGTTTGTTGTTGTTCCATCCATATTAATGATTGCGCGTGAATTATATATTTCTGGCCTGCGTGAATTTCTGGGCACCCAGAAAATCGAAATGCCGGTACCCAAGGCACGTTTTTCCATGGGCAAAATCAAAACCACATTGCAAATGATTTCAATTGCGGCATTTTTATTAATCTTTGCGATAAGCACATTAATCACCACCTCGTCAGACAGTCGCACATTAATGTACCTGATTTATATATTGCCACAAATTGGCATTTGGGGGCTGTGGTTATCATTGGTTGCGTCCGTCTGGTCTGCAACACAATACACAGGCACCTTCCTAAGCCACACAAAAGCATTAAATCGCAAAAAGAAATAAAAACGCGCTATACGCATAAAAACCGGCATTTTGCCGGTTTTTTAATTCAACAATTTCACAAATTCTCGCGCCACCTTTTTTATCCCTTTTTCCTTGAACGCAATGGTCAGTATCGCACCACCGTCTTCTATCACAACCCCCGCCCCCAGTTCATCATGCTCTACCAAATTTCCTTGCATCTGTGCAACTCGGTTCAATTTCTGTTTTGGGAAATAACTGCGTTCGACCCTGCAAGCATAATTCCGTGGCGTACCACCTTGAAAATCCAGATATTTATTATCCATTTCTGTAATAAATCGACTGGGGGAATTATATGTGCGTGTCCCAAATACAAATCGCATCATCGCATTAGAAATCACACAACGTTTTTTTGCCCTGGTTATAGCAACATACGCCAATCGTCTTTCTTCTTCGATTGCGCCCTCGTTTATCGCTTTATCATTTGGGAAAACCCCATCTTCCCACGCGGGCAAAAACACTGTATCAAATTCTAATCCTTTGGCTGCATGTACTGTCATAATACTGACCAGGTTCGAATTTTGTTCCACATCATTCGCATCATTATCATCGGCCATCATCAAAGCCGCCTGCTCCAAAAACTCGGACAAAGTATCATACTTTGCTATTACCGAATTAATCAATTCTCGGACATTTGCGATTCGATCCGCCGCGTCTGCATCTTTGGAATCAGCCCACATTTTCATATATCCTGTCCGTTCCAGCAAAATTTTCGTGGCATCTTTGGGTGACAAATTTTCCCAATCAAAATCAAAAGCCGATAAAAATTCATCCGCTGCCAGGCGTTGTTTCAGCGACAATTTCGCATTGCGCAACGCCCCCATCAAACTTCCCCCGCTTGCGCGCAAATTCGCAATTGCTTTATCCCCAAAGCCCCGTCTGGGCTTTGCGATAACCCGCAGAAAAGACATATCGTCAAACGGATACACCAACAATCGCAGATAAGCAATAACATCACGAATTTCCATACGATCATAGAATTTCGTTGCACCAATTAATTTATATGGGATACCGCGTTGCGCAAATTCTTCTTCGAATATGCGCGACAGACTGCCCGCGCGAATCAACAATGCAAATTTTGTAAAATCATTTGTTTCATCTCGCACAATAGTATCAGCTATAATCCGCGCCTCGTCCCGGTCAGTTGGCAGGGTTAGAACATATACCGGCTCACCGTTATCAGTTTTTGCCGGATTTGGTTTTAAAGCCTTTTTATATCTAGCAGTATTATGCGAAATTAATGAATTTGCGGCATTTAATATATTTGCTGTACTGCGATAATTTGTATCAATAATAATACCTGTATCATCATATTCTTTTTCAAAATTGAGAATATGTTTATTATCAGCACCGCGCCATGAATAAATCGATTGGTCGTCATCACCAACACAAAACAACCATCTACCCACACGCTCCTCTTTTTTTGGTGGCATAAGCATTTTTATAAATTCCATTTGTGCACCATTAACATCCTGAAATTCATCAACCAGGATATATTTAAACTGATTTTGATATCGCGCCAATACATCTGGATTTTTATCAAACAATTCCAACACTTTTAATATGATATCGCCAAAATCAACTGCGTTCAATCGCACCAATTCAGCATTATATAAACAAAAGAATTTATTTTTATTCTCCAATGCCACCAATCCTTTATCTTTGATTGCTGAAAACTCTTCAACATATTCAGCCGGTGTCTTGGTCGATTCGTTTATCAATGATTTCACAACCGCCTTTTGTTCATCCTCGCCATAAATAATAAAATCACGACGCAATCCCACCCGTTCAGCATTAGCACGCAATATTCGCAAACATATCGAATGAAATGTCCCACACCAAATGTCGCCCGAATACCACGCGCCATCTGACAAAGATTCCAGGCGTTTTTTCATTTCGTTGGCGGCCTTGTTCGTAAAAGTCAGGGCCATTATTTGCCAGGGGTTTATATCTGTAGTATTTAATACATAAGCGATACGTGTTGTTAAAACACGCGTTTTGCCGGTGCCCGCACCCGCAAGCACCAATTGCGCAGTCGCAGGTCTTTCAACCGCCAGGCGTTGTTCATTGTTAAGATTTTCTAGCATTGATTCCACCATTTCATTATAATACCAAGGTAAATTATTATCAAGGATTGGGATTTAAATGAAACGTGTTATTTGCTTTGACATTGAAACGACTGGATTTGAATATATGCGTGGCGACCGCGTGATTGAAATTGGGGCCGTCGAAGTTATTGATGGCAAAATTACAGACAACAGTTTTCATGAATACATCAATCCCGAGGGCAAGATTATTCCACCTGACACATATATGGTTCACAAAATTTCAAATGCATTTTTGGAAGATAAACCAAAAATGGCCGAGGTTGCACCACGTTTCTTGGAATTTATTGGCGACAGTCTGATTGTTGCCCACAACGGATTGGACTTTGACTTTCCATTTGTAAATTTTGAATTGAACAAATTGGGGTTGCGCACAATTCCACGCGAACAGATGCTGGACACATTGGTTATCGCACGAAATCGCGTATTTGGACCGAAAAGCTATACGCTGGACGCGTTGGCAAAATGGTATGGAATTTCGCTGACGGCGCGTGCGGATGCGCACGGGGCGTTAATCGACTCGGAAATTCTGGCCAAGGTTTATTTGGAATTGGAAAATACCGCACCGGCACCAGATGTTTCAGAAATAATTGCCAAACAGCACGCCGCCATGTTGGCACACCCCAAGGTTGGTGGCAATTTCCCATATCGCAAATTCGCCCCCAAACCAGAAGAACTTGAAAACCACAACGCTTTTATGGAAAAAATCAACAAATAAATCACCCCAGGAACAACCACAAAATAATCACATCAATAAAATAAAACCCCGCCATCGGCGGGATTCTATCATTCAGAACCAACCTTTTTTATCAGTCTTGGTTCCGGCAAATTCATTTAATAATTTTTTCTGTTTCTCTGACAACTTGGTCGGAATTTTAATCGCAACATCTATATACAAATCACCAAACGCACCACCGCGACGTGCCGACGGCATACCATGCCCACGCACACGCAGTTTTTCACCAACCTGGGTACCGGCCGGCACCTTGACTGACAGCTTTTTATCATCAATGGTCTCGACCTCAATCTCGCCCCCCAGCGCAAGTGTCGCAAACGGCACATCCATACGCATAATTAAATCATTACCATGTCGTTCAAAACGTTTATCTGGACGAATACGAACATCCAAATAAAAATCACCCGCCGGCGCACCATTTGCACCCGCTTCACCCTGACCCGCCAGACGCAACCGCGCACCATCTTCGATACCGGCCGGAATCTTAACCTCTAATGTACGCTGCTTATGTTCGGTACCTGTGCCATTACATTCAGAACACTTCTTATCAATCTTGCGCCCCAGACCATTACATTCTGGACATGGTGCCTCCATCGCAAAAAATCCCTGGCGCGTTTGAATAAAACCGCTGCCCCCGCAACGCGGACATGCCGGTGCAGGTTTACCATCGGCGGTGCCAAAACCGTGGCACTTTTCACATTCTACATTACTGGAAAACTTTACCGTATGTGTTTTACCGAAATAGGCATCTTTCAGGTCAATCACCACTTCATCCAACAAATCACGTCCGCCACGTTGTGGCGCACCGCGTTGTGGCCCACCTCCAAAATCACCAAAGCCGAATCCACGCATAGCCTCGCGCAGGATATCTTCCATCCCGGCACCACCGCCCATATTAAAATGAAACGCGCCATTACCGAACGGATTGCCACCACCAAATCCAGCACCCGATGCATTACCACCAGCGAACGCAGCATCGCCAAAACGATCATATGCCGCGCGTTTTTGTGGATCTTTTAAAATATCAAATGCATTATTGACTTCTTTGAATTTTTCTTCGGCATCTTTGTTATCTGGATTTCTGTCTGGGTGATACTTCATCACCAGTTTATGATAAGCCTTTTTAATATCTGCATCTGACGCATCACGGGCCACGCCTAAAACTTCGTACGGATTTTTATTCATTTTATATGTCCATGTATTTATTCATTATCAAATATATAGAACGCGACATCCAAAATTCAACCCCAAAATATGATTTAGGTTGAAATTCTTTGAGCTTGCACAAAATTCAAAAATGTTTTAATAATACAAGTATTATGACAGACAAAACTACACATACATACGACGCGTCCGACATTCAGGTACTAGAAGGGCTTGAGCCCGTTCGCCTGCGTCCCGGCATGTATATTGGCGGCACTGATGAAAAGGCGTGGCACCACCTGCCGATTGAAATTATGGACAACTCGATTGACGAAGCCGTCGCCGGCTTTGCCAGGAAAATCACTGTAAATTTAATTGATTCTAAGACAATTGAAATTACCGACGACGGGCGCGGTATCCCCGTAGACGAACATCCAAAATATCCCGGAAAATCCGCACTAGAAGTTATATTAACGACCCTGCATTCGGGTGGCAAGTTTAATAATAATGTTTATAAGACCAGTGGTGGTCTGCATGGCGTTGGGTCGGCTGTTGTGAATGCACTGTCATCCGAGATGATTGTTGATATCGCACGCGACGGCTATAACTGGCATCAGACTTTTTCACGTGGCAAAACCACATCACCAATGACACGGGGCGAACCAACCAACAAGCATGGCACAAAAATCCGCTTTACCATAGACGACGAAATTTTTGGCGCGGCCGCTGTATTCAAACCGGTAAAAATCTATCGTATGGCCCGGGCCAAGGCATTTCTGTCCCGCGGCGTTAAAATTGATTGGCGTTGCAACCCAGAATTATTGACCGATGACATGAACATTCCGGCCACAACAACGTTCTTTTATCCAAACGGGGTGGCGGACTTTCTGGCGGAAAAAACGGATAACAAACCACGCATTCTGCCACGTATTTTCAGCGGTTCTGTCGATTTTCCGGATGACTGCGGTCGCGTTGAATGGGCACTGACATTTTTAACCGATGAAAACGGCGCCGCATCTGATGATGGTTTTTTCTCGTCATACTGCAACACGATTGCAACAATCGACGGCGGGACACACGAAACGGGCTTTAAATCCGCCATTACCAAGGGGATTAAGGCATACGGGGAAAAAGTTAATAACAAAGCAGCCACCACAATTATCGGCGAAGATGTTTTTGATTCTGTCGCGGCAATTGTATCTGTTTTCTATAAAACACCACAATTCCTGGGCCAGACCAAGGAAAAATTATCTAATCCAGAGATTGCACGTTTCACCGAAAACGCCCTGCGCGATCCATGGGAAATGTTCCTGGCATCCGACCCAAAAACGGCAAACGCACTTTTGGAATTTGTTATCAACCTGGCAAACGCGCGCATCAAAACAAAACAGGTCAAAGATGTTGCCCGCAAAACACCTACCAAGCGCATTCGTATGCCAGCCAAGTTGGCAGACTGTTCCAAACATGGTATCGCCGGCACAGAACTGTTTATTGTAGAGGGGGAATCCGCGGGCGGTACCGCCAAACAGGCGCGCGACCGCGCAACCCAGGCAATCATGCCCCTGCGAGGCAAGGTTTTAAACGTTGTATCAAATTCCGACGAACGCTTTGGCGCGAACAAGGAATTAAACGAACTGATTGATATTATCGGCGCAGGCACCGCACGTGATTGGAACGAAGATAAACTGCGCTATGAAAAAATCATTGTCATGACCGATGCCGACGTTGACGGCAGCCACATAGCATCGTTGCTGATGGCGTTCTTTTATCAGTGTATGCCTCAATTAATTTATGGTGGCCATCTGTATTTATCATGTCCACCCCTATATAAATTAACATGTGGAACCGAATCAATCTATGTCGATACAGATGAAGAACTGGAACAATTAAAGACAACAAAATATAAAAACAAACGTGTTGAAATTTCTCGGTTTAAGGGTCTGGGAGAAATGATGCCCAATCAGTTGCGTGAAACAACCATGTCGCCAAAGACACGTCGATTGATACGTGTTGACCTGCCCCCACGCACCGAAGAAGGCGCCGAAGACACCGAAAAAACACGTACTATTGTTTCCGAACTTATGGGCAAAAAACCAGAATTTCGATTTAAATTCATCACCGAACACGCCCAATTTGTCAAAGACCTGTTTGTATAAATCGCAATGTTGTGGATACTGATATTGTTTTCTGTTTATTCTGTCGGGCGAACTTTATCGAAACACGAACTGAATGCTATTTTAAACGCGACACGCCCCACAACCAAAAAGCGCAAAAATACATATATCATCAAACCTACATTTCTGCATCGGTTCAAAATCATAGATAAATTTGACCGGTGCCCTGTACGAGTAATATCTATCAACGGGACACCTGTGAAAAGCGCCTTTGCATCGATAATTTTATCTGGTCGCGCGGCACGCCAAATTGCCGAATCAGAATCAATCACCCGAACATATACAATAATCGAATATCTGGACAAATACACCACAGAACCAGTGCTGACACTTTTGCCAAACAAGCAAATATTACCAACCAAAACAACAACCGATACATTCAACCGATTAAATCACGCATCGCGTCGCGACTTACTGCGCCTGATACAAAAACAAAAGCAAAAAAATTGACATCCTGATTTTTTGTAATATATTAAACGCAACAAAAAAAACCAAGGATAAAAAATGTCAAATATAAAACATAATCAAACACAAAAATTCGCGGGTCGTATTACGTTGCCAGAAAACCATGTGTCCAAAAAGAAAAAGAATACATACCAAATCGTTTTTTCCGATTTTATGCCTGCACACTTGTTTGAACACAATGACAGCACCCCCCTTGGCGTAATCGAAAAGAACGGCAAAAAAACAGACATCAAAACATTATGGTTACACAGCATAGATTTCCCAAACCCCTGTGCATCGTACACAGCACAAAAACAAGAAATTTTACGTGAAATAATGGGCTATAAACTTTCCACACAAATCATCGAATACCTGGACAAAGAAACTGGCAAACCTGTTTTGCAGATATACCCTGAAACAGTACATATTTTTGACGAATATAAAAACGACTATATGTCGCACTTGAACCATGCGTCCCGCCGCGATATAAAATGGCAAATCGCCTTGCGTCAACGTTTAAGAAACAAATTTATGACCAGATAAAAACAAGCCCCCACAACCACGCACAAACACAAAACTTGACAATCTTTTGATTTTGTGCCACATTGCTTTTTATACAAGGCAAACAAAAAGGTTAAAAAATGGATTTGTTCAAGCGTAAAAAAGCTTCAAATACTCACTGTCACAGTATGGTGCCAGAAAACCATGTATCCAAAAAGAAAAAGAATACATACACTGTGACTTTCAATGTGCTTTGCTCTCCGGAATTATTCGATTTGTGCAAAGAAACACCACTGCCCATTATTCTAATAAATGGCACCCCACAAACCATCAATGACGACTGGTTAAAGGCCAAAGAATTTCCAAACCCATGCGCATCAGATATGGTGAAAACTCATAAAATCATATCAAAAATCATGGGGGCAAAAATTTCCTGTCAAATTATTGAATACCTGGACAAAGAAACCGGTTCCCCTGTTCTGCAGCTATACCCAAAAACTATGTTTATATTTAACGGCTATGAAGAAAACTATATGTCACACCTGAACCATGCATCACGTCGCGATTTAAAAAAGCAAATTGCCCTGCGCAAACGCCTGATAAATGAATTCATAGCAAAACAAAAACAAAATCAAAAATAAAAATCCCGCCAATCGGCGGGATTTTTATTGCACGATATAAGTACTTATCCCACGAAGCCTTGGCGCAGTGGGATTCCACCACTAACCACTAGCCACTTACACTAACCACTAAAAAAATCCCCGTTCCCGGAGATTTTTTTATCTGTGTTTCCAATTCACAGAATCCATAATTATATTCGAAATTACATCCATTGGATTGTCAAAATCCAAATCCCCCAATGGCTTTACAGACGACCAATCAAAATTAATCGGCGCCCCCGCCCCATAAATATATTCCACATAACCACATGTGCGTGGCACTAAATTACCAGCCACCGCCAATTCTGGTGTCACCTTGGCACATTCATATTTTCGTACCTTTAAACGATTATTATAATCCATGCAACGTCGCGTTTTCAAATCAAGGCAATTACAAGACAGTCGCGTATAAAGGGTTATCATATCTGTTCCCGCCTTACACAAACAACACAAACCACACCCCTTGCATATTTTTTCATAAGCACCCGGCGACATGCGACGCAATTGTTCAAAACGCTGCGCCTGCTGTGGCGTTAAATTATATTTGATTTCCATAAAAATTCCTTATTTGGAATCTTAGACCAAAATCAAATTCCGTCAAGCAAAAACATCCAACTTATTGAAAATAAATTAGAATGATTTAGATGCGGAACAGTTCCGACAACGTAGTAAACAAACTCCTTGCCAGGCTTAAATTAAATAGAATGATTTAGATAAAATCAAATCGGGCATCGCAGTGTACAAACGCTACATGAGATGCCCGATTTGGTTTTAGATGAATTATTATATTTAATTTAGTGGCGCGCCCCAGTGCTGCTGAATAGCTCTTTCGGCATCCATCGGGCTGACCAAAACCTGAGGAGTTAAAATAACAACCAAAACCTCACGCGTGGCTGACGACTCACGAGAACCCGACAACGCCATAAAATCAGGATCCCCCAAGCCATATCTGGTATCTTCACTTGTTTGCTTTTCAAACCCAGACACGACCAACATCTGCCCAGACTCCATAATAACTTCTTGCATAAAACTGCGCTCTTCTACTTCTGGTAATTGCAATGTCACTTCGCCAATTGTTTGGGTTGACATGCGCAACAATTCACGCACCGACATACGGAACAGCAACAATATCCGACCATTTTCCAACACATTTGGCAACAATTGCATCGTGAATCCAGTTTCCAAATCATCCTGATCAACCGTACTAGATTCAACAGTCGTAAAATTACGAGACTCAAATCGTTTGATATACCCGGTTGTACGAGTATTGCTGACCGGCGCCACACGATTACTGCGGGTTGTCACGCCTACATTGGTCACCAAAGACACCTTGCCCTGCTTTGCCAAAGCTTCTATCAAAGCATTACTGCCCGCTGCCCCCGACAAAGAACCATTCATAATCTGGTCATTAGTGTACGCTCCACTAACAACAGACGACCCTTCCATATGAGTTGCACCAGTCAATGCAGACACAGCATTCGATAATACAGCTATGTTCATCGAGCTTGCCTCGGTCGAAGCCAAATTATTTTTAGGATTCGCAACAATATTCAAACCAGATGTCGAATTAATCGCAGCTGCCAAATTTAAACCAAATGCAGAATCATTTGAAAGTGTCACCTGTAACACCTTGACATCAATAGTAATCAATTGACTTAATCGTTTATTCTGCCGTTCAATATACTCGCCAACACGGGCCAGCACCGATGGCGCAGCCGTCACCGTAATTGTCCCCAAACTGCGCGACACCGTAAAATTCGCATTATCTGCTTTGCCTATGATTGATTCTATGGCATTTTCAACCTCGTCCCACTCTTTCAGGGTCGACTCCAAAGACACCTCGTTGGTATTATCGGTTGACACAGCCGTCTGATATGCCACTTCGGTTCCCAGGGCATATAAAGTAAACGTCTTGGTCTCTGTTTCATAAAAAACTATTGAATTTTTATCATAATACCACAAAACATCTAAATCTGTTGCAACCTGATTCAACAACCCCGACAATCTGCCAGTATAAGCGATATTAACAACCTTTCTTAATTTATCTGATGAAACCTGTCCATCAATTTTCACAGGGATACCTGTAATAGAATAAATATCATTCGCCAAAACCTGCAACGAAACCGGTTCATTCAACAATAAAGTCACCCCAGTATCTGTTTCAAATTTTTTTGGCAAATTATTACGATGTTCCAGAACCACAGATTTATCACCCAGCCAAACCCCTTCGGACATAGTGACGGTATCACCACTGGCAACTTTTGCACGTGGATATTTTGCCATTTCAAAAGCATCATACGCATTAATAAAATCCTGATCCACAGATGCAGCAACCTTAACAGACTCGCGTTTAGCACAGCCGGTCGTCATTATCAAAACAACACTGCACAGAATTAAAAATTTCAATGATTTTCTCATACGTTATTCTCCTACACCATTGTCTATGATTTTATTCGTCCGCTGTTGAAATAACCAAAACTCTATTACCCTTATAGAACTTTGCATATGGAACCGGTGTCGCACGTCCAAAATTACGCACCAACGCAGACGCAACATCCACGAAACGCCCTTTGAATACAGCGCTGGCTTCAATAGGATATTCACGTGCAGTAGTCCAAACCAAATCCCAACCTTCTTTATCACACCACGACTGCAACACTTCACGCAAAGTTTGCCCACTTGCAACAACCCAAGAACGAACTTGATCCGCTAAACGTGCCGATGCCTCGGCATCCGCATACATCTCGACATCATAATCTTGCTCGTCCAAAGGTGCACCGTCCCACAAATCTTCGACCTCCATTCTATCACGCACAGCATAATCACCACTATTATCTACTTCTCTATCAATGAACAGCACATCATCCAATGAATCACCATCATCAACATAGGCAGTGTCCTCCCACAAATATTCATCCTCGCCACTATCTTCCATCGCATATTCATCGACATAACCTGTATCTTCCCACGTTCCATCATCTGCAATTGGCTCGCCCGTGGCATATTCGTCATAGGTTTCGACATAACCCGTATCTTCCCACGCCCCGTCATCTGCAATTGGCTCGCCCGTGGCATATTCGTCATAGGTTTCGACATAACCCGTATCTTCCCATGCCCCGTCATCTGCAACTGGCTCGCCCGTGGCATATTCGTCATAGGTTTCGACATAACCCGTATCTTCCCATGCCCCGTCATCTGCAACCGAATTACCTGCCACATAATCTGAATAAGTTTCAGTATAAACCGCATCTTCCCGCGCAGGCTCGACCACACCTGTTTCGGTCGCTATATAATCCTGGTACATATCTGTACCGCCGGCTTCTTCCCAAACCAATTCGCCTGTATCACTATCAATCGTCGCGTATTCCTGAGACCGTTCTGCCACATACCCTTCACCATTTGCATCCGCCCCAGCTGCAAGATTTGAGTTTGAACTTTCGCGCGTAACAAATCTATTGGCATCCTCCCACACAGGTTCCTCTGTCACACTGCCACGACCAGCCTTACCAGTTCTTTTCCCTCGGCCAACTGTCGCCTGTTTTTGTCCACTTTTGACAACAGTATCAGCAACTATTGCATCGCCACCAACAACCTTTGTATTTTGTTTTTTTCCATTGACTTTCATACCGCTACGCACAGAAAAAGCCTCGTACCCATCGCCATACTTACCACAATTTTTACGACCGCTGCGCGACACAGACAAAACATTACCACCATCATCCTCTAACACCTCGCGATGCAACAACGACATTTCTGTTCCAGCGCACTCATCATCAAAACCCACCGGAATCTGATTACCATGCAACAAATTCGCACCACCAGACCAGCCCTCAAAATTACCAGCCGTCCCCAAACTAAAATTATTTTCCACAACCAAGTCCGCACCAATCTTAGAAACTATACGAATGTTATCGCGGCTTCTATCGGCACACGCACCACCAACACACATAATTTCTACATCAGCATCAGTCCCTGCCAATGGCCACGCAGGCACCTGCAACGGCGCAGCGAAAGTTTCACTTGTGCTCAGTTGCATACCATTTAACTGGTCATAATACCCCGTCGGCTCTGTATACTTGTCCTGATCATAAAACACCTCTGACGTGACAACCTGGGGCAAATATTCCGCAGCAAAACAATACCCCGCAGCAGTTGCAAACATGGCAAAAATCAAAATCTTACGGAACATCAAAAGCCTTCCTTTCTTTGATTACTATTCCTTATTAATAATTATTATAACAATTTGACCGAATCTGTGCAAGACCTAAAACACACCCAAATCAACTAAAAAATATTACGCATATAAATCGCACGAATCGGCAAAAGATGTTATACTATCCCAAAACAAAACAACATTTTCAGGGGGTATTATGGAAAACATTATTACTTTTGCATTGCTTGGTATAGTCGTTTTATTGATTGGATGTACATTTTGGTACATATACCGTTTAAACATTCGCATTGGGGACATTGGCAAAACACTGGAACACCAATACGCACTGATTGTCAAAATTCAATCTATCTTGAAAACCAAATCTGCAACAAATGCGGTTGCTGAAAACGCAGAAATGATTTACCAAGACTTATTACAAAACTTGATTCCGATTATGGCATCTATTGACATAATGCCCCGTAACACACCCGAACACCCTTTGTGGCGCGCATTGGGCGGCATTATGGACGAATATGCAAAAAACCCATTTGCGCTGGAAAAATTACGTCGCGCAATCAAACTTGATTCCGAAGTATCGCGCAGCATTGACAATTATATGCGCCGCGCAGATACATTCCTGCACCATCTAACAACAACAGAACCGGACGGACTGTTATCAAGCACGTTCACAGACGGTTTACTTGGACAATCGCTAACATTTTTTGCACAGGCAAAACAACTGGCCACACAAAACATCTGATATGGCAAAGCTATCTGAAGATCTTATTCGTAAAATTTCAGCGAAACGCAATGAACCAGACTGGTTGCTGGCATGGCGACTGGACGCATACCGCGCATGGAAAAACATGACCGAACCTCGCTGGGCAAACATTGACTATCCAGCAATTGACTATGATTCGTTAAATTATTACAACAAGCTTGCCCCCATCAACAATGCGGATTTAGAACCTTTATATAACAAAATGGGGTTGCCAGAAAACGAAAAGCGCGCGTTGATGGGCATGGCAACCGATACGGTTATCGACAGCCATTCTGTCCACACATCCTATACAACCGAACTGGAAAAATTGGGCATAATATTTTTACCTTTTTCCGAAGCCGTTACAAAACACCCCGACCTGGTACAAAGATACCTGGGCGCAGTTGTCCCCGCAACAGACAACTTCTTCGCTGCTTTGAACGCTTCGGTATTTTCCGATGGCACATTTGTATATATTCCACCAAACACCAAATGCCCAATTGACCTGGCCAGTTATTTCCGAATCGAAACCGCAAAAATCGGACAATTCGAGCGCACCTTGATTATCGCTGATACGAACTCAGAACTCAGTTACATGGAAGGGTGCAGCGCCCCTCGCCGCCCCAACCATCAATTACACAGTGGCGTTGTAGAAATCATTGCCCTGGACAATGCAACTGTAAAGTATGCTACCGTTCAAAACTGGTTTGCAGGCGATTTTAATGGCAAAAAAAACACAGGTGGCATTTTAAATTTTGTAACCAAACGCGGTATTTGCCACAACAACGCAAAATTACTTTGGACTCAGATAGAGGTTGGCAGTGCCATTACTTGGAAATACCCATCTACAATTTTACGCGGAAACAGTGCGTACAGCGACTTTTTTTCACTGTCTATAACTCGTGGTGCACAAATGGCAGACACGGGCACAAAAATGACACACATCGGTGATAACACAACGTCAAACATAGTTTCATACGGTGTTGCACTAGATGCGTCCAATCAAACATTTCGTAGTCTGGTTTCATTCACTGGCAACAATTGCTCCAACGCATCTAAATGCGACAGTCGCATTATCGGCAATCGCGCCACGGCAAATACACTGCCCAGGATTATTCACAGTGGACAAAACAACAAACAATCACACGAAGCTACAACCGGCACCATAGATACCGCCACATTAAATTATCTGAACATGGCGGGCATTGACACGGACTCTGCTATTGCTTTGATTATCGGCGCGACTGCCACGCCTGTACTGTCCCGTCTGCCTATGGAATTTTTGGTTGAATCAAAACAGTTAATACAAATGGCACTATCCAAGGACTAAAATATGCTAGAAATAAAAAATCTTGATGTATCTTTTGGCGACAAAAAATTATTAACCGACATAAGCTTGACCGTCGCACCAGGCGCACGCCATCTTTTATCAGGACATAACGGTTCTGGCAAATCCACACTGGCCCAAACAATTGCAGGCAACCCAGAATACCACATCACATCTGGCAAAATAATTTTTGACAATCGAGATATAACAGACGAAAACGCAACAACGCGGGCCCTGCTGGGAATTTTTCTAGGTGCCCAGCACGTCCCTGAAATCCCTGGATTAACAGTTATCAGTTTTTTAAAGCATTCCATATCAGCGCACACACATTTTCAAACTGGTCAAGATTTATCCATGGGCACATTCTTAGAAAATCTGGAATTTGCTCGACAACGTCTGGACATTCCGCGCGACTGGTTGAATCGTGGCATAAATGTCGGCTTTTCCGGTGGAGAACGCAAAAAACTGATGTTATTACGACTAATTATGACGAAACCACGCCTTGCAATTTTGGATGAACCCGACTCAGGCTCGGACACTGCCACCCAAAACCTAATCGTACAAACAATTACCGACATGCCCGACACAGCATTCCTATTTATCAGCCACCAAAATGATTTTACAAATCAAATACAACCAACCCACACAAGTACTTTGTCAAACGGAAAAATTATGATAAAATAGTTTCAACACAGGAGAAGGAAATGAAACAACAAAACAAAACAAAGTTTTCCACATGGATTCTTTGGTCGCCGTTAAAATTCGCGGCCATTTCATTCGGCATAATGATAACAACTGCATTTCTATACACCCTGCTTATGGGTGCATTTTACAACCCCACCACAATATCACAGACGCCATTAATAACATTATTATTAATTGGTTTTGTTGGTGCAATCGCAATCCAGATAAAAACCCTGCCTCACGGAAAAATGGACCGCGCATCATTTATCGCGATACATAACACACAAACAATAATATTATCCATATTATATATCATTTCATCCTATCTACTTGTTCGTTATGCCCAACAAATTATATTTTATTTATTAATAATGGAAACGCAGCTGTCTGCGACGCTCCTTATTACATTAACAGCATCACTAATATTCTCTCTGTATTTATTGGGACTATCGTTTGCAAATATATACGCCAAATTTCGTCGTGCACGCGAATTAGAGATTCCGACATGGAAAATAATTTTCAGTATGCCATTTGGATTTTCTGCCATGTGGGCGCCAGGGTATTTATTAGATTCCGGGACAACAAAAAATCCTACATACGCCCCAAAATCTAAATACCTGAATCAGGTAAACAACTGGATTATATCGCGCCCGGCACACACAATATCAACATTCATTGCTATAACAACCCTTTCTGGTTTCTTCCTTGGGTTTAACGCGGTATTGTTAACATTTTCTTTGGCATTAATTTTCGGAATTTGGGCATTGCAACGCGGCACAAAAAATTTTGCAAAAAAAATGCCAGGCAAATACGCGAATTACGTTGTCATACTTAACCTGATATTATTAATTCTGTTCATCGGTTTTTTTACACTGATACCACCTGCAACACAAAATGCCCAGTTAACAATATCTGACACAGGAATAATTGAAGAGCCTATAAAATAAAAACGCGCTGTACGCACAATTTATTGACACCCAAGGGAAAAAACGATCATGCACGGAATTATAATTTTTACTGCCCTAATATTCTTTTTATGGATTGCTCGTTCGATATTAATTCCATTACTGGTGGCAGCTTTCTTGTGGTATTTAATGAACGCAATTTCGGATTATTATCGTCGTGTACTTCCATATAAAACGCCCACCACTAAACGGGAAAAAATAATATCCGTCATATTTGATTGGCTGTCTTACACAGGCACTATTGCAACACTGGGACTAATAATATATTTATTTGCGACACAAATTCGTCCGACATTTTCTGAACTGTTCGCATCATTACCTGCAATTCAAGATAAACTAATTGAACTTGGTATATACTTATCCAACACAATCGGACTGAATTTCAACACTCATATGATTCCAAACCTGACCCAGTTGGCTACCAACATAGGAACATCAGTTGCAGGCATCGCAGCATCATTCGGGATGGTCTTGGTGTATATGATATTTATGTTTGTAGAACAAAGCACTTTTAATAAAAAGTTTAACAGCATGTTCCCTTCTCGTCGTCAAAACAACAAAATGCGTTATATTTTGGACAGCATTGATACCAACATGAAAAAGTACTTGTTTGTAAAAACATCTATTTCGGCAATAACAGCCCTGCTATCATTTATATGGCTACAATTACTTGACGTTAATTTCGCTGGCATTTGGGCATTCGTAGTATTTATCACCAGCTATATTCCTACCATTGGCGCCATTGTCGCATGCGCATTACCAATATTATATTCACTAGCATCTGCCCCAACATTACAACAACCTTTCTTGGTTGCCATTGGTTTAATTGCCCTGCAAATATTGTTCGGAAACATCATAGAACCAAAATTAACTGGCAAAACCCTGAACCTATCCACATTGGCAATTTTAATAAACCTGGTGGTATGGGGCATGATATGGGGTATTGCGGGTATGTTTTTCAGTGTGCCATTATTGGTGGCAACGTACATCATCTGCGCCCAGTTTGATTCTACTCGTTGGGTGGCCGTATTATTATCAGCAGACGGCCGAATCCCTGATAAAGACGAAGAATAAAAACGCTCTATACGCATAAAACCGGGGATTTAACCCCGGTTTATCATTGCAATTGCATTTTCAAGTATTACACATGCAGATTCAGAATCTAACCTTTCTTTCAATTCCCGAACCCGCACCCGTCCCATATTTTCCTGTGCGGTATAAGAAGTCAAATTTTCCTCGATGAAACAAATTGGCAAATCTGTTTTTGCGGCCAATTCATTGGCAAATTCGCGCACCATTTTTGTGGTATCTGACTCGCCTCTATCTGGATACAATGGCAACCCAATAACAATTCCTGTTACCCCTTCTGATTGTGCCGCTTGCCACACCAATTGCGCATGTTCTGCCCTGGCACGTGGCACAACAATCGGATCACGTACAAATACAAATTCACGCTTTGGATCTGACACAGCAATACCAATTCGACGTAACCCCCAATCAACCCCTAAAATACGCCCCACGCGCGGAAAAGCCTTGAAATCTGGCAAAATCATTGTATAATTCCTTTACTTTATAAATATAGGATTGAAAATGGCATTTAGCAAGCAGCAATTACAAAAATTCGCAAATTTGATACGGATAGATATTTCAGACGAAAAACTGGAATCAATGAACATCGATTCAGTTGTTGAATGGCTGGATAAATTGCAAAAAATTGACACCACTGGCGTTGAACCATTACTAAACCCATCTGAACATAAATTACCAATGCGTGAAGACGTGGTAACCGATGGCAACATTCGCGATTTGGTTTTGGCAAACACACCTGATAACGCAGGCACATCCCGCGGATATTTCGCAGTACCCAAGGTTATGGACGGAGAATAAAAAATGATAAACTTGACATTAACACAGGCCCTTGAAAAATTAAACAACCGTGAAATTTCTGCCGTTGAATTAACACGTGCCTATCTGGACCGTATTGAAAAATACGGTGCGGACCTAAATTGCTATATCACGACAACCCCAGAACGCGCCATGGCAGACGCGGCTGCATCTGATGCACGCCGCAGCGCGGGCGACGCCCTGCCCCTGGACGGTGCACCAATTGCAATGAAAGACCTGTTTGCAACACGTGGCATTCGCACAACGGCAGCATCACGCATGCTGGAAAACTTTGTCCCCGAATATGAATCAACCGTTTCCCAAAATTTCATTAATGCCGGTACCGTCTTATTAGGCAAAGCAAATCTGGACGAATTCGCCATGGGCACATTCAGCAAAACGTCTTACTTTGGCGCACCAATCAACCCTTGGCAAATTAAGCGCCAATTAACCGCTGGCGGTTCATCAGGCGGTTCTACATCTGCGGTGGCTGGCGGTCTGGCGATTGCCGCGACGGGCACCGACACAGGTGGCTCTATCCGTTTCCCTGCGGCAATTACTGGTGTGGTTGGAATGAAACCGACTTATGGACTGTGTTCCCGTTGGGGGTGCGTCGCATTTTCATCCAGTCTGGATACCCCCGGCCCAATCACACGCACGGTTGACGACGCGGCGTTAATGTTGTCCGCCATGGCGGGACACGACCCACTGGATTCTACCAGTGCCACAAATGGCTTTACATGCACCGCGCCATTGGAACCAATCCTGGGCGACGGCAAAAAATTACGCATTGGTATAATCAAAGAATTTTCAGATGTCAAAATTTCTGATGACATGAAAACATTATTTGAAAAACGTATTTCTGATTTGAAATCCATGGGCGCAGAAATTGTCGAAGTGTCTATTCCAAACATCCTGGATGCATTGGCGGCATATTACATCATCGCCCCGGCCGAGGCATCATCAAACCTGGCCCGCTATGATGGTATGCGCTATGGTCTGCGTATCGAAGGGACTGATTTAATCGACACATATAAAAAGACCCGCGCTGCTGGCTTTGGCGACGAAGTTCAGCGCCGTATGATTATCGGCACCGCAGTACTGTCCAGCGAATCGTATGATGTATATTTCATGCAGGCCGCCCGCGTTCGTCGCATGATTGCAGACAGTTTTGACACAGCATTCCAACAATGCGACTTAATCATATCGCCATCATCTGCTGGCACAGCCTTGCCATTAGCATCAGACCTGACACCATTGGAATATTATGCATTGGATTTATTTACGGTCGCTATGAATCTGGCGGGTGTACCTGCGTGCAGTGTTCCATGTGGTCTGGCCAGTAACGGCCTGCCATTGGGAATGCAGGTGGTTGGCCGTCGCTTTGACGACATGCGTGTTTTACAGCTTGCAAAACACATTGAAGCTGTGGCCGACCTAGACACCCGTCCAACTACAATTATGGGGAAATAAAATGATTGTAAAAACGATATCGTATAAAAAAGAAATGGTGGCTAGGGACGGAATCGAACCGCCGACACAGGGATTTTCAGTCCCTTGCTCTACCAACTGAGCTACCTAGCCAACGCGAGACGAATAATAAAATACGAAAAATAAAAAAGCAAGGGAAAAAGACAAAATGTTTACAATAAAAGGCAAAACAGGTGATTGGGAATTGGTAATCGGACTGGAAACGCATATCGAAGTACTGTCCGAATCGAAATTATTCAGTGGCGCATCTGCGGACTATAATCCAACCGTCGCCCCCAACACCCAGGTTTCAATGATTGATGTTGCGATGCCAGGCATGTTGCCAGTATTAAATAAATACTGTGTGGACCAGGCAATTAAGTTTGGCTTGGGAATTAACGCAGAGATTTCCCACATCAGCCGTTTTGCCCGCAAACAGTACTTTTATCCCGACCTGCCCCAGGGATACCAGATTTCACAGCCTGCGGACGAACCTCCTGTTGTCGGACGTGGCTGGGTCGAAATCATGGGCGATGACGGGGCGCCAAAGAAAATTTTAATCGAACGCGCACACTTGGAACAAGATGCAGGAAAATTAAAACACGACGTTCATCCAACAAAATCATTTGCAGACTATAACCGAACAGGCGTTGCCTTGCTTGAAATTGTAACTTTTTTGGACACAAAAAATCCTGAAAATAATTCTTACATATCGTCCCCCGACGAAGCAGAAAGATACCTGCGCGAAATTCGTGAAATTGCACGTGCCCTGGGTGTATCCCGCGCAAACATGGAAGAAGGTTCTATGCGTGCCGATGTAAATGTTTCCGTCCGTCGTGTTGGCGAAACCAAGTTCCGCACACGCACAGAAACAAAAAACATGGTATCGTTTAAATTTATAAAAACCGCAATTGAATACGAGGCGCGTCGTCAAATCGAAATCTATGAATCTGGCGGCACCGTTTCCCAGGACACAATGCGTTACAACCAGGGCGAAGGCACGACGTCTGTAATGCGCAGCAAAGAAGATGCCCTGGATTATCGTTATTTCCCAGACCCGGATTTATTGCCAATCATTATCACGGACGAACTAATCGAAAAAATCCGCCGCACTATGCCGGAATTACCATCCGCAACTCGCACGCGCTATACGCATGAATTCGGGCTGTCTGAATATGATGCGGCACGATTAACCGAAACTATTGACATTTCGCATTGGTTTGATTCCGCAGTAAACGGTAAAAAAGAAAACGCAAAACCAATTGCGAACTGGATGATAAGCGAACTGTTTGCGCACCCTGAAAATTGGGATATTAAAAATGAAAAATCTGGCATTGTTGACGGCATACGTATCATCACCCCCGCAGATTTAGCGGAATTGGTTGATATGATTGCCGAAAACACAATCAACGGCAAACAGGCCAAAGAAATCTTTATCAAAATGCTGGACGGGGAATTTGGCACACCGCGTAGTATTGCCGACAAATTCGGCATGAAGCAAATGACCGACACCAGTGCAATCGAAGGAATTATTGACGAAGTAATCACCGCCAATCCATCCCAGGTTGAACAATATAAATCTGGGAAAATTGGCTTACTTGGATTCTTTGTCGGTAACGTCATGAAGAAAACCGGTGGCACTGCAAACCCAGCGGTTGTAAACGAAATCTTGCGCAAGAAATTAGCCTAACAAACACCAATGACAATACAGGACTTGGCACTTAAACTAATAAAACAAAGCGAGGTCGAAGTGTATTCAATGTTACACATTTTGAAAGAAATGAAAACAGATGAAGCACGTATACAAATACGTGCACGCGAACGTGAATACGCTGCTAAAAACGCATGGAGCAATTGCAATGCAAAATACCGCCAAATCCGACATAATTTTAAACACACACATACTAAAAAAATATAATTAAAGGAGAACAATATGGCAGAAGTAGTAACAATTATCGAAGACAATCCAATCACAGGTGTAAAATATGGCACAGTAGAAATTCCAGAAACAACAATTGAAATCAAAAGTGCAAGCGAACGTTTCCAGAAAACACGCACTGCAAGTACCACAAAAATTCGTGGCGAACACACCAAGCACAAGTAAGACAACATGAAAAAATTCTTTATCCAAACCTTTGGCTGTCAAATGAATGTTTATGACGGATGGCGAATCGCTGCAATGCTGGAGCACCGCGGAATGATGCGTACAGACAATATTTCTGATGCAGACATCATCATATTAAACACCTGTGCGGTTCGCGCCAAAGCAACGGATAAAGTCTTTTCCGCACTGGGGCGCATACGGCGCGCAAAAAAGCCGAACGCCCTGTTTGGCATTGTTGGTTGCGTCGCACGCGAATCGGGCGCAGACGCATTTCGTCGCATCCCCGATTTAAATTTTGTTTTAGGGCCACAAAGTTATCACAAACTGCCAGAAATTTTGGAAAACCCAGATGCCCGCTTGTTAAACATTGATCTGGGCGGACTGGAAAAGTTTGACGCCCTGCCCCAAATGGAAAAATCACCCCGCGTTGCATATATCCCAATCCAAGAAGGTTGCAACCATGTCTGCACATATTGCATTGTTCCCTACACACGCGGGCGCGAAATTTCACGCTCATTCGAATCGGTTATGGCAGAAACCCTGCACGCCGCAAAAACCGGTGCAATTGAAATTTGTTTTTTGGGACAAAACGTTAATGGCTACAAATACACAGACATTAACGGCAACATATTCCGCCTGTCTGACCTGATACGCGAAACCGCAAAAATCCCAGAAATCATGCGTATACGCTTTACATCCAGTTACCCAACAGAAATGACAGACGACCTAATTGACATGTTCGCAGTCGAACCAAAATTATTACCATTTTTGAACATGCCAATTCAAAGCGGTTCTCAATCTGTGCTGACGCGAATGAATCGTCCATACAGTTTGGAATTATATACAGACATCATCAGCAAATTAAAAATCGCACGTCCCGACATTCAAATTTCATCGGACTTTATCGTTGGATTTCCCGGCGAAACCGATTCGGATTTTGAACAAACGATGAAAATTGCGCAAAAGATAAAATATATCAACTCGTACTCGTTCAAATATTCACCACGTCCACATACGGTGGCGGCATTAATGCCAGACCAAATCCCCGAAAATATCAAGGCCGCACGCCTGGCAAGACTGGACACATATTTAAACGAAATCCAGCGAGAATTTAATGAATCTTGTATTGATAAAACATTATCCTGCCTGCTGGAAGGGCCTGATAAAACCGGCCACCACTTGGTATATCGCACACCATTCATGCAACAGTGTATCATAGAATATCGCGATAACGCGCCAGAACTGGCTGATATAAAAATTACCGCAGCGAACAAGGCATCATTACGAGGGGAATTTGTTGACCGAACTTAAAACACCATCCGCGTCTCAACAAAGAATCGATAAGAATATACATCAAACATTTCCGACACCGCTGTACCAATATCAGCGCCCACATTATCATTTGTCGACCAGACACCTGCACACACCTGCGCCACAAATTCATTTTCCGAATTCACATTAATCCCAGCAAATTAAGAATATTGCATCCCCAACAGCATTTGATGCTTATAGCCTATATCAATTCCAATGCGCCCACGCACATCAAAATTATTTTCATCTAAAACGCTGTCTGCGACCAAGTCCATACCGACAAATGGCTTAATCAACAATGAATCAGATAACTTGTATCTGTATTACCTAGATATATCCCGACACCCGCATCCAATTGTCCAATCCGAATCGCATTATCCAATCGTATTGAATACGCATAAAAATCATCAGACAATACCAAGTCAGTTTTTATCCCCAGCCCTTTCTTATTACCCAGCTCAAATTTATCAAATGCCTTGACAGCACGCACAGACCGCAACAATCCTTTTGGGTTTTATCGCACACTTTTACTTGCAATCATGTACACATCATCAATATCTGTCGCCAAATCCAACTGTTTCAACAAAACATCATTTGGATTTGCTTTACGTAATTCATTCAAGAACGCCCCGACTTGATTTTGCAACACCTTAACATAGTCCATTTCCCGTACACGCGTTATATAAAAATCATCACCATTGACATACCCTTGATACAAATACATTGAATCCGTATTCTCAAAATTTAAAGTCACACGACCATCACCAGATAAATTTTGCATAATCAGCCCATTTCCCAGCCCAGATACATCATCGATATTCAGGACAACATCACCACGCATCTCTACAGACAGCTTGTCGCTGAATTCAACACCGTCTATATCTATCGAGCTATTTTTCAGCACGATTTTATCCACGCCATCCAGACAGTCCGCCAAATCAGCCCCCTGTACCCCATCTAAAAACAAAGTATATTTAACATCGCTGACAACGGGATTTAATTCATCGACACTGTTTACCATCTGCACAACCTGTGCATTATCACCCAGTTCAAAATTGGCTGTAAAATCCCCATAATTTTTTATTTGCAGTTCACAAGAATCACAAACAGCAAACGTTGTATCAACCCACCCATAATTAACCAAACGCAAACTGCCGTTAACGTTCACAACATTCGGCATGAAATTCACATACTTGGCTACACTGCTATGCTGATTTATATTGACGGTTCCGCCAAACATATCCCCACCAAACGAATCGGCAAATGCAGCAAACGTGCACAAGACATACGCAAAACAACTTACAGGAACGAGTTTCATTTTTATCTTATTTCCAAGACAGCAAATAAAACCTAATTCCAAAAGAAAAAAAATAAAAACACCCCGGCAATCACCGGGGCGACCGTCAATTACCGGCATAAATTATTTTTCCAATTTACCCCATCCGGCCTTGTACCCGCCATCACGTTCCAGATAAATATTTGCACCATTCAACTGTGCCGCGCTTAAGCCCTGAATCATATAAGTCTGATTCAAATGACGACTTATTCCCGCCTGCAACATTGGCAATTGAACATTCATTAATTTGGAATTATTACAACACTTCACATCATCATAGCATGAATTACACTGATACAATTTAACATTATACTGAACACCTGGGCGCAAATCTTTCAAATCAACAATCATCTTCAAGCCGTTATCAGTATCCTTGAATTTAATATGCCCCATTTTTGATTCACCACCATTACTGCTGTGTGTGTACATTTTAGCATAGACATGATTAACATCTGCACTTTCATATGTCTGATAAACAACAATTGCATCTGTTTCTTCTACAACAGCCACTGGCTGGACATGTTGTACGGGCTTATGATGGCGCGTCTTCTTATTTGGACATTCCATCATACAACCAGATAACAACACCGCCGCACCCAACACAGATGCAACCATAAACATTTTTTCAGTTATTTTTTTCATATTATTTTCTCCTTTTGTTCCGTGTATTTACACACCAATATTCTACTAGAAAAAAACAACACTTGCCCCAGGTATGATTCCCTAGGAATCGTTAGATTTCATGCGTACAGCTTGTTTTTGAAACCAATCCTATAACAAAAAAACTATATTTATGTTATTGTCAAACCCAAAGGGGGACAAACATGTATGAATTAATACAAAAACTTATCGCATTCAAATACGCATGCAAAATCAATCATTGGTCAACTAACAACTATTCTAAACACCTGTTATTTGACCGATTAACAAAGGACATAGACACCTGGGTCGATTCAATTGCCGAAGATTACTTTATGATAAACAACAAAAAACAAGTTATTAAACCTGATATTTTAAACCCAAAATTAATTCAACAAAGCCCAGAAAAAATGTGTCTGAACATAATATCGCATTTGGAAGAATTGCAAAACAACGATGAAACGAACGAAGGTATAAAATCACTTCTCAGCACCATCGAAGAAGGATTTCTGAACAAACTGGCCCTGGCAAAATTGATATAATCAAAAAAAGTAGGTTATTTTTTGCTAAAATAAAAATCCCCCAAACGGGGGATTTTTCACTAGAACATAAATCTGATACCGACATCGCCACCAAAATTATGTAATCCAGATTGAACATCTACATATGTATAACGTGCCGCGACATCAACAGCGAAACGTTCCATATCAAATGTTACGCCCAACGAAGCCTGCGCTGCAACACGTGTTTTGCTGTCGCTGTGTTCAGGCACTAAATCACCATGACGTTTAATATCAGCAAACGCCATACCAACACCCATACCGATAAATGGTCTTACAACTTCATACGCGCTGTATTCCCAATACGAATTCCATAACAAAGTCTGCAACTTAGTTTCTACATCAATTGCACCATATGTACCAAAATTTTGTTGATCAGACAATTTGCCAAAATACGACCATTCGATTTCCGAACGTACAGTATCACAAACTTCTAACCCCAACGCGGCACGTCCCTGGAAAATGTAATCCGTCATAGATTCTTTATCACCTTCATATTTATAATTCAGGTTTGTATAGCTCATACCGCCACGCAATCCAATATAAGGGTCCATACCCCACATCTGCCAACTGCTGCCCTGGTCTGGATGATTCATTGCAAACGCCGGACACGCAATCAGCACTGCCAGTGTTGAAATTGTCAACTTTTTCATTTTTTCTCCTTTTTGTATTTTTATGTTTTTTGTGTTTCAAAGTTTCATGTCAACACTAATATTTTACCAAGCCTGCACAAACATTTGCATAGGTATGATTCCCTGTAAAAAAAAGATTAAGTATCACAGACCAGGCTTGCCCCAGTCACAAAAATTTGCTATTTTTTCTGCATATGATTAATCAACAAATCACCACTGACGCCACCAACGGCCCCGGTTCCCAGGGCGGCACCACCACCCTTGACACGTCCAGCTGACACCTGCTCAGCTTCGTCCAATTTTGCTTGATCTGCTTCATTTCCCATTTTGGCGCGATACAGTGAACCATAAGCGCCACTTGTCACTCCAACACCTTCATCATCATACAGGCCTGTCTGAACCTTATCTAATACAACCAAGCTTTCGATTCCAGCCTTTAACCCCAATATATTTTTTCTTTCCTTTAAATCTGCTGCCAACTTAAAATAACTTTGGCGCATTTTCATCATCTCGGAATTATTTCCCCCGGGCAGTTCAATTTGCGTTGCCCCACCCTTGAAAGATTTGCCACCACCATATTCACATCGAAATGTTGCCATATATGCATTCATTGCCATTTCTGCATCTTTATCTGCCTTTTGTTCTGCCAATCCCTGGGCCAACTGCATACCACCAATACCCGTTGCGGCCATTGTCATCGCTGTCAAAGTCCGATTAGCCAACGATGTCTCTCGTTTTTTTGCTTGCTGATATGTGTCTTCCAGTTTTTTCAAATTCTGGGATATTGTATTTAATTCAACAATGTCGTCCAGCAATCCTAAAAATCGTCTATTGTCCATTATTCGAACCGCCCGAACGCCTTTTTGAACCTTTTTTGACAATTCTTCTTGCTGTTCTGCCAAGTCTTCCTTGGCCTGTTGGACAGATTGCAAATATTCTTCGAAAGAAGCACTAATTGCATTCGAAATACGTTCTGCTTCTTCGTATTCAAAAATATATTCTTCAGCCTCTAAATCGCCACTGTCACTTTCCTGATTCTGTTCGATCGCGACTGTACCTGGTGCACTATTTGCGGCCACACTTTCATCCCCACCTTCTGAACCGGCCTGATTATTTTTCGGATTTAAGTTGCTTTCTTCTGTTGCAGCCTGGCTCGATAGCTCTTCCTGAACACTATTTTCATTATCAGAACCTGGAACGTCGAACAATGGGTCCTCTTCTTCATCTATGATTTCCACAGACGCCTCTGAAGAGTCATTCAAACCCAAATGATTATCCCACCACTCCGTATCTTCTGAAAGAGACAACTTATACTTTTTATCCTCCTCTTCCCACTCTATCTGTTCTTTTTTCCACTTTTCCTGTTCTTTCTCCCGCTCTTCCTGTTTTTTCTTCTCGTACAATGCTATCATATCTGCCTGCACTTTTTTAACATCAATCCCAGGCACAACAGGCCGCGAGTTCGGCTTATATGGCCATTCTGGATTCGCCGCCTGATCTGGGGCTGTACTTTTTATCGGTTCTTGCAACTTGACATTAAATTGCGTGTTATATGACAATTCTGGATTCACCGCCTGATCCTTTGGCCAGTGCTTTTTTATCAGTTCTTGCAACTTGGCTTTAAATTGCTTGGCTGATACCATATAATCCCTATTACTCGCATCATCAAATGTATTGGTACCATACGATAAAATTCCATATAATGTATCGTCCTGGACACAGCCACCACCAGAATTACCAGCCCAACTATCACAATTTGTTTTTAAAATATAAGGGTTGGATTTATTATAAAAAACTTTGCATTTACTTGCCTTCAACTGATCACCATCTTCCAAATCTGACAAATTAAGGTCTTCCAGCTCTTTAGCAAATTTCTCATAAAGATCTGCTGTTTGAATGTTATCGCCCTCTTTTTGCAAAAAAGACTTAAGTTTTTGTATTTCATCATTCTTCAATACCCTGATTGCACCCCACCCAGCATTAATAACATCCAAATTTTCGCTTGGCACCAATGTGTTAAAATAGTCCTTATTATAATATTTTGGCTCCGTTATAAGCCAAACCGCCCAATCCCCAGGTGCATCATACTCCCGACCATGTATATAGTCAGTATAAATCAATTCAACAGGCACAGGATCCCCCCCCCTTATAATTTAAGGCCCTATATAGCACATGATCATAGTCTTTTTTACAGTGTCCTGCAGACAAGATTAAATTTGGCGAAACATACTGCCCAGTACAATTCCCAACACTAATCAGACTCGCGTTATAGTTTTCTGGTGACATATTATAAAAATGGGCCTTTAGATGCACAAACTTATTATATGGGCTCTGCCTCCACATTTTGTTTGTCACTTCAAATCGATTATCCACATCACCCACCCCCGCCAAACACATTGCGGGCAACATAAATAAAACAAGAAAAACGCGTAAAATCCCCCTCATTTTCACACCAGCATTTGACCACACAGCGACATACAAGATCCATCAAAATTATATCACAAAAACAGCATCCATTGTAACAATTTATTATTCGTCCGCTTGGTCCAGACCATAAAAAACGACCACACTTGTGGTCGTTTATTTCTGGTGGACGCGCAGGGACTCGAACCCTGGACCCACTGATTAAGAGTGCGACAACTGATTAAGAGTGCCAAAAAAAGATAGAAAACGGGGGATTTTAGGTATAAAAACCCCCGTTTTTCAAACAAAAAAAGTTAAAAAATTGTGTTGTTATGCAACCTAATATGCGTACATAAATTACTTAAATATGTACCTATTTTTGACGTGCCTTTTTTCAATAAATGCGTGTAAACGTCTTGCGTCATTGCAAGCGTAGAATGGCCCAATTGATACTGCAGAAATTTATCATCCATTCTGAAAGAATGGCATAAGGTTGCGTAGGTATGCCGTGTGCAATGCCAAGAAACACCATTTATGCCGTGTTTATTCATAATTTTATCAAGTGAGTTTTTAAGGCTGGAATACGTGAACGTTCCAAGAAGATTTATATCAAAGTGATCGAATAATTCTTTTGTAAAGTAAACGTTTCTGCAGCCGGCATCGCTCTTTGGATCTCCGATAACGCCTTGAACAATGGCTTTATCAACTCTAAAAATATTCTGATCAAAATAAAAGTCTTCTTTTGTTAAGGCTAAAAATTCGCCTATACGTAGGCCCGTTGCGCACATAAAAAAGAACGCCTGCGCCGTTTTATTATCTTCTGATAAAATTAAATTTTGCTCTTCATATTCAAAAGGACGGCGTTTTTTCTTTTTATACTTTGGCAGTTCTACAGCATCACAGGGATTGGATTGTAACTTTTTTAATACCACGGCTTTCTTAAGACAAGCAGAAAGAAGCAAAAAAAGTTTTTTACGTGTGTTGCCACTCTTTATTTTTAACAAAAAATGTTGTATGAAATCTGTAGTTAGCGCAGGCATTTTAATCTTCCCAAGCGCAGGGAATATATACGTCTGCATGTTTGCTTCATAACTTTTTTGTGTAGAAAGTCGAAGAGAGCCTTTTTTGTAAGTGTTATACCAGGAAAGCATCCATTCTTTTAAGGTGGGATATATTTGCTTGCATGGTGCATCTTTTTTTATCGGGTGCGCTTCACGTAGTTTTTTTAGACACTCTTTTTGCGTTTTTCCATATACGGATTTAATTTTTCCGTATTCGTCATAATATCTGCCTTGATAAAGTTTGTAAATTGTACCGTTTTTATTATAGCGTATTTTAACACAAATACTGCCTTGACCGTGTTTTAGTTTAATCAATTCATTATCTCCTTTATGTGATATGTAATTGACTGTTTTTTTGTCTGAGTTATTCAATTGTAAAACAACGTTAGTGCTACGCATCGGCGCAGAGTTTAAATTAAAAAGTTTTTGTTCTTCTTTCCTAATCTTCAGTTCGTTTGAAGATAGAGAATCTACTACATAAAAAAGGCGCTTAAATTGCGCCTTATCCTTTTCATTAGTTCGCCAAGGCTCTTCTTCTTTGCGTTCTCGAACAAATAATGAAAGTTCTCTCAACGTGCTTTCAATATAATCGTAATCTTCTTTTGTCATAAAAAATAACTCCTTTTTTAGAGTTATTTTATAATAAAAATAGATATTTATCTTAATACAGGTTTCAACTCACTTTTTTAAAAGTTATCATGTGTATTAACTAATAATAAAAAAGTGAGTTGTTTTTTTATTAGTCAGTTTACATAAAAAAATAAAAAATTGCGTTGGTGCGAATGCGCAGATGATTATCATTAAGAAAAGGAATTTATTTGACATAAAACATTCTTAAAATCTATGCGGGAAACCTGATTTTGGTATAAGTGAACTTCTAAAGTATATGTTTCTCCTTTCTTGCAATCTTTTTTCGTTAATTTGTTGTTTGCAAATATATCTCCGGAATGAGTGTAAAAAGTATACTCGATTGTTATATCCTCATAATTGTCATTTGCTTTTATTGAGAAATAATATCCGATAATTGTTCCATCTATATCACAAGTTTTGCCATGACGTATGATTGTTGGTGGTGTTTTATTTGATGGGCATGATGAAGCAAAACCGTAAATAAGTGCAACAACTAAAATTAAGCCGACCATTACAAAAATGAACCTTATTAAACCGCTTCCACGTTCATGTATGGGTTCTTCTTCAATTTCTTTAGATTGCGTGTGTGTTTTTAAATTCTCACCACAATAGGGGCATAAATTATAATCGGATTCTAACTCTTTATTGCATTTTGGGCAAGTAAGCTTATTGACTGATTCGCCACAGTAGGGGCATAACTTGAAATCTTTATTTATCTCTTTCCCACATTTAGTGCATATCATAAGTTTTGACCTTTTCTAATTTTTTCTAAATTA
>JAWPOF010000010.1:0-13238 GCA_033345275.1 Alphaproteobacteria bacterium | reverse complement strand
TAGACGCATCAAGCAAGAAGGCAGACATATCAAAAATGATAAATTGCTCATATTCCATACAGAGTATCGAAGCTGAGATATCAAAATGCCAGGTTTTATGCGCTAACTGTCATGCACGTAAAACAGCAGAGCAATTTAATTTCTATAGCGGTATAGTTAAATAACAATAACGGGGTGTGACCGAAGTCTGGTATCGGTCTGCGTTTGGGACGCAGTGCGCAAGCCTCGCAGGTTCGAATCCTGTCACCCCGACCATAAAAATTTAAATCGGCCGTGTGCCGATTTTAATTTTTATTAGTGGGTATGTCGGTTTGGACATTACATTGTTTTAACAATGTCAGGTTCGAGCCCGCAGGGCGAAAGGGGCCCACCACGAAAGTGGTGGGAATTACAATCCTGTCTACGGCGACCATAAAAATTAAACCGCCCATTTGGGCGGTTTTTTAATTGACTAACTTTTGCCAGAAAGTTTTTTTCTGTGGTGTTTTTTTGCGATGGCGACGCTGAGCGTTTACTGTGGTCTTTTTCGCTTCGATATGCTGGGCATTTTTGCGTTTTGCATCTGTAGATGCTGCGTAAGCGCCCAGCAAATCTTCAGTCTTGTTTTGTTCTGGCGCAACGCGCTGGATTGAGTATTGGTCGATATTCATCAGGCTGTCATCGCCAACAATTACAATTTCTGTTTCAAATTTAGTTTCCATTTCTGATAATTCGGCGCGCTTGTGATTCAACAGATACACAGCGACGTCTGTTGGAACTGTCATTATGATTTTTTGTGCCGATTTCGCCAGTAATTTTTCCTGAAGATGACGGAACAAGATAACAGCAGCTGTTTGAATTGATGGTACAACACCGGCGCCCATGCAGTGTGGGCATGGAACATATGAAGATTCCATGAAACTGCTGCGCAGGCGTTGACGTGATAACATCAATACACCAAAATTATTGATTTTTGCAACCTGGGTGCGGGCGCGGTCACGTTTCATAACCTCGCGCATTTTCAGTTCCAGTTTGCGGTTGTTCTTTTCTTCTTCCATATCGATAAAGTCAATCGCAACAATGCCCGCCAAATCGCGCAGACGTAATTGCAGGGCGATTTCTTCGGCCGCTTCCAGATTGGTGTTCAGTGCTGTTTGTTCAATATCTTTTTCCTTGATTGCACGGGATGAGTTAACATCGATTGTTACCATAGCTTCGGTTTGGTTAATAACTAGTGAACCGCCGGATGGTAATTGCACATACGGACCATGCAGACCTTCTAGTTGTTTTTCAACGCCGGCCTTGACCATCAAAGGAACAGCGGCATCCTTGTAATGCACCAGTTGTTTGCGTGGCGCACGACCGTACATTTGAATGAAGTGTTGTTTGGCTGCATCGAACGCTTCTTCGCCCTGTATAATCAGGATATCTTCTTTGTCGCTTAGAAAATCGCGAACAATACGGCGCAACAGCGAATCCTCGGTGTGGATTGTGATTGGTGCCACTGATGCTAGTGTGGTTTTACGAATTTCATTCCATAAATTTACCAGGTAGTCATAATCCGCGGCAATATCTGCGGCTGATGCGCCCATGGCAGCCGTACGCAAGACAACCGTCATACCCTTGGGGATTTTTAATCCGTGTAAAATGTCCCGCAGGCGGGCACGTTCGGTTTTGTCAGAAATTTTTTTGGAAATACCGTAACTGTTGCGTTTGCGAGAATTGGGCATCAGAACTGCAAAACGTCCCGCCAATGACAGGTATGTTGTCATCGAGGCACCCTTTTGACCACGTTCTTCCTTGACCCCTTGGACCAGCAAGATTTGTTTTGGTTTGATTACATCCTGGATTTTGAATTCACGGGCGCGTTTGGCGAATTCTTTGTTGTCTTCTCCGGCGCTGTGGTCATCATATTCGGCGACTTCGTCTTCTTCGTCGTTTGGATCGTCGTCGTCATCAACAATGTTAGCGTGCGCCAGCTCAAGAAGTTTCTTTTTCTGCTCGGCGGTTACTTGGTAATAATCAGGGTGAATTTCCGAGAATGGTAAAAATCCGTTTTTGCCAGTACCATAATCAACGAACGCAGCCTGCAAAGATGGTTCAACGCGAATAACCTTGGCCAGATAGATATTTCCTTTTATCTGTGGCTTTGTAGTGGTTTCAACGTCAAAATCAGAAACACGATTTGTTGATGTATCTAAGACTACTACGCGCGTTTCCTCTGGGTGGACTGCATCCACATATATTTTTTTTGACATTTTGTAATCCTTTTGTTTTTGCGTTGTATGCTGTGGTAACAATCCGTCCCTGTGGGGCGTCCCAGCCCATGCCAAGGGATTGCGCCACGATAACCATCAGCGCCATTCGAAATGTTGAAAATAGTGATAATACAAACACTTATTATAGCCCCATATTCATACACAAGAATTATTTTAACATGGCCTTATATAGTTCGCAAGGTATTTATTTTCTGTTTTTTATCTCGGATTTTATACGGTTGATTTTTGTTGGGATTTTTTCTTTGGCTTCGTTCAGCCATCTTTTCATGCGGCTGCGCAACCAGCGTTCATAAATGAAAAATAAACTGCCCATGCCAATCAATGGCAGAACGTAGTAAATAATACGAAATGCCAGTAATGCGCCGAATATGTTGGCTTTGTCCACAGTGTCGGGCAGGCCAATTAAAAATACTGTTTCAAATACACCAATACCGCCTGGAACTTGGCTGAATACACCAGTTGATTGGGCTATTGCAAACAGACCCATGAATATCGAAAATGGTATTTCAACAAATGGTGTCAGACAGAAATATAATACAAGACCGGCCAGAACACTGTCCATTATGCCCAGAAATGTCTGGGTAAGGGCCATCTGGATTGATGGTATTTGAAATTCCAGTTTTGCGATTTTTATGTTCTTTTTATGGAATACAATTGATACTATAAAGTATGCTAACAGTGGTATCAGGCAAAAAAAGAATAAAGTGTTGATACCAATGCTGGCCCCAATTGAATCGTCAAACATGCTGTGTGGGATTAAAAAATAACTGATTACCACGATTGCGGATGCGCCCAGAAAATATGTAAAACCAGAAATAGTCAGCATCTTAAAAATGTCGCCACCACGAATGCGCCAACGGGTGTACAAACGATATCGTATTGCGCCACCGCTGACCACTGCGTGGCCTGCGTTGTTGCTGATTGCAAAACTTAGCATGCCTGCCAGCATCCATTTCCACCAGGAAACGTGGCCCCCAACATAATTCAAGGCCAGAAAATCGTAAAGAGCTAAGGTCAGATAGCCTAGCATGCATGCAAAGCATGCCATCACAAGGTTTGCAAGCGGGATATTTAAAATTGCAAATATGATATCTGACAGGCTGTAATTACGTAGTTGCCACCACAGCATGCCTGCTGCCAATATGAAAAATAAAATGCCTGAGTAACTGATAATTTTCTTAATCAGACGTTTTGCTTTAACTGACATAAAAATCCTTTTACATGTGTATAGGATAACGATTTTATATGAAAAAGCAATTTAAATAAAATAATGGCATATCTATGGGCGGTGTTGTCCCCTCATGTAGCGTCTGTACACTACGGGGACAACACTACCCATATCTATGCCATTATCCCCCATTTTTTGTGGGGTGGTATGTTGAATATTTTTATCCAACGGTCAATTCTTTGCCTTTGACATCTATGTACACTGTGCTGCCTTCGCCGATGGAGCCAGTCAGAATCAGGTCCGCGATTTTATCTTCGACGGCAGATGTTATCAGACGTTTTAATGGTCGTGCGCCAAATGCCGCATCATATCCATTGTCGCCCAGCCATTTTATGGCTTTGTCGGTGATGTTTAATTCAATATGACGTTCGGCCAAGCGTTTTTCCAGACCGCGCAATTGAATTTTCACAATGCCAGCCATCACATCTTTGCCCAATGGGTTAAAGAAAACGATTTCATCGATTCGGTTGATAAATTCTGGGCGGAAATTCGCCTTGACCGCTGCCATATCGGGCAGGTTGCTGGTCATGATAATAATCGTATTGGTAAAGTTTACGATATGACCTTGGCCATCGGTTAAACGTCCATCATCTAGTATTTGCAAGAAAATATTAAAGACGTCTGGGTTTGCTTTTTCTATTTCATCGAACAGCAATACCTGGTACGGGCGACGGCGAACACTTTCGGTTAAAACGCCGCCTTGCTCATAGCCGACGTATCCTGGGGGGCTGCCAATCAGACGAGAAACAGAATGAGATTCCATATATTCGCTCATATCAATACGGGTCATGGCGGTATCATCGCTGAATAAATATTCGGCCAAGGCTTTGGCAACTTCGGTTTTGCCAACGCCTGTTGGTCCCAGGAACATAAAACTGCCCATTGGGCGACGAGGGTCAGACAGCCCTGCGCGGCTGCGACGAATTGCGCGTGCAATTACCCCCAGGGCGTGGTCTTGACCTACAACTCGATTGCGCAGCTCGTCTTCGATATTTAGCAATTTGGACTGTTCTTCGGCATTTAAACGGTCGGCTGGGATGCCTGTCCATTTGCTGACAACGGTGGCAATGTGTTCCGGAAGAACGGTTTTATATTCACGTGCGTTTTCGTTCATCTTGTGAATTTGTTCTTCCAGTTCTGGGATTTTTCCATATTGCAGTGCAGACGCCTTTTCATAGTCGCCATTACGCATAGCGGTGGCAACTTCGGCCTTGGCAGAATCAAGTGCCGCCATCGCGTCCGACAAGGCGCGCATTTTTTTCTGTTCAGATTGCCATTCGGCGGTCAATGTTTTTGATTCTGCTTCGACACCAGTAATAATGTTTTCCAATTCTTTCAGACGTTTTTTAGATTCTTCGTCTTTTTCTTTTTTTAATGCTTGTTGTTCGATTTTTAACTGCATTAAATGACGATCAACTTCGTCCAGGCGATCTGGTTTTGATGCGACTTCGATACGGACACGGGCGGCGGCTTCGTCAATCAGGTCGATTGCTTTGTCCGGCAGAAAGCGGTCTGTGATATATCGATTCGATAATTTGACCGCTGATACCAATGCTGCATCTGCGATTCGCACACCGTGGTGACCTTCGTATTTTTCTTTTAGACCGCGCAGGATTGAAATTGTGTCGTCAACGGTTGGTTCGTCTACGTATACTGGCTGAAAACGACGGGCCAGGGCAGGGTCTTTTTCAATATATTGACGATATTCGTCCAATGTTGTTGCGCCCAGACAGTGTAATTCGCCACGCGCCAACATTGGCTTTAAAAGGTTGGCGGCATCCATAGAGCCTTCGCCTTTGCCAGCGCCGACCAAGGTATGTAATTCATCGATAAATAAAATAATTTTGCCATCGGCATCTTTGACCGCCTTCAGGATTGCTTTCAGGCGACCTTCGAATTGACCACGGAATGATGCGCCCGCCATTAATGCGCCCATGTCCAATGATAACAGCTGTTTGTTCAACAGGTTTTCCGGTACGTCGCCCGATATTATGCGATTCGCCAAACCTTCGACAATTGCGGTTTTGCCAACGCCTGGATTACCAATTAATACAGGGTTGTTTTTTGTGCGGCGACTTAATACCTGGATTGAACGGCGAATTTCTTCGTCGCGGCCAATGACCGGGTCCAGTTTGCCGTCAGCTGCCAACTTGGTAAAATCTGTTGTGTATTTTTCAATTGCTTGGGCGGGTGTTTCTTGTAAATCTTCTGGGTTCATTTGTATGACTCCTTGCTAATTCGTTTTATTTGTATATAGTGCCATAAAGCCGTCTTTCAAGACACAGGAATGAATCCTTATAAACTGTTGTATAAATGGTAAAGAATAAAAAGATGAAAACATTACTTGACTTTTCTGATTTTTTATTATAAATTTGGGTTCGCTATAAATTAAAGGTAAAGTATTATGCCACGTGTATGTAAAGTTACAGGTAAGAAAACAGAAGTTGGGATGAATGTTTCTCACTCTCATCGTCGTACAAAACGTACATTCTTGCCAAATCTGCAAACGTTAAAGTTCCACAGTGATATTTTGGGACGCGATTTTTCATTGCGCATTTCAGCTGCTGGTTTGCGCACATTGACCAAGCATGGCGGTTTGGATGCGTATGTAACATCAAAACCAATTTCGCGTTTGACCGAAGAAATGGCCGCAATTAAAAAAGCCATTGAAAAGAAGACAGGTAAACCTGTGGCCCCTGCGAAAAAGCCTGTACACAAGGCTAATCGTAGCGCCCGTTTGGTAAAAAAAGTTGAAGCAAAGAAAGCCAATTAGTTGGTTTTCATTGTGTCATGGCCCCGTGGCGGAATTGGTAGACGCGCTTGACTCAAAATCAAGTTCTGCAAGGAGTGTCGGTTCGAGTCCGACCAGGGCCACCAGATAATGAGAAACATCCCAGTCGGGATGTTTTTGTTTGGGCGGACGAGAACCGTCGGTTCGGAACGCCAGTTGACAAGAACAAGCGTATGCACAGTTCAAGTCTTACGCAGTGAAAGGGGCCCATGTAGTGAACATTCGTATAAGATTTATAGTTGCCAAAATTTAAATCCCCCAATTGGGGGATTTTGTTATTTGTTTTCAAGTATTGCGATGCCGGGCAGGGTGCGTCCTTCGATAAATTCAAGGAATGCGCCACCGCCAGTTGAAACATAGGTTATGTCGCCTTTTACCCCGCATGCAGACAGGGCAGCGACCGTGTCACCGCCCCCTATGACACTGGTTAATTTGCCGGCACGGGTTTGTTCGGCAATTGCACGTGCCAATGCAAATGACCCATACGACCATGTTGGCGCCCATTCTGCCATGCCGACCGTTCCATTCCATATGACAGTTTTCGCTGCTTTGATTTCAGAAATGTTGCGTTTGGTGGTTTGATAGCCCGAGTCAATGATGATGTCGTTATCGGCGATTTGAGTAAAGTCTTTGTCTGAGCGGTTGGCATTGCGCTCGAATGTTTTTGCGACCCCTTTGTCCAGCGGCAACAGCACGCGACAGTTGTTTTGTTTTGCGAATTCTAGGATTTCCAGGGCGGTTTCACGCATGCTTGCTTCGTAAAGTGAATTACCAACACGGGCGCCGGTCGCATAGTTGAATGTTGTGCCCAGTGCGCCATCGATAATCAATGTGTCAGACAGTTTTGCCAATGCCTTTAATACGCCGATTTTTGTGGAAACTTTGCTGCCGGCGACAATTGACAATAATGGGCGGTCTGGGTTTTTCATAACAGCTGTCAGATGTTCAATTTCAGATGCCAGCAATTTTCCCGCATAGGATGGTAATATTTCTGCCACGCCAACTGTGCTGGCATGGGCGCGGTGGGACACCGCAAATGCATCATTTATAAATATGTCAAATCCGCGTGCCAGGTCCGCGGAAAAAGCTGGGTCATTTTGTTCTTCGCCAGCATAAAAGCGCACATTTTCCAGCAATACAACATCGCCATCGTGCATGTCGGTTAAAAATGATTTGTCCAGACAATCGGGAATAAGTTTAATACCCATATAGTCTGCAACGGGTTGCAGACTGTATTCCATATCGCGTGTGCCATTGGGGCGGCCGCGGTGGGCAACAATTGCGATGCGTGCGCCTGATGCACGCAGGGCGTTTATGGTTGGCATACTTTCGTCAATTCTGAATGGTTCGGTAATTACATTGTCAACAATTTGGACGTTAAAATCGTCGCGCAGTAATACATATTTTCCGCGTAAATCCAGATTTTCAATTGTGCGAAGTTTCATTTTTTATCCTTTCCTTAATCGGTCCAAAACTTTTTCGATAATGTTCATTTATACCATATTGGTCAATCGCCTGCAAATGCGATTTTGTGGGATAGCCTGCATTTTTATCCCAGCCGTATTGTGGATATTGTTGCGCCAGAAGGTGCATAATTTTATCACGTGTTTGCTTGGCAATAATGGATGCAGCTGCGATGGAAAGTGATTTCGTATCACCACGAACAACCGCTGTGCCGATTAAATCTGGTGGCAATCTGTTCCCGTCAATTAAACAATGGTCAGGTGCGGCGGGCAGTTTGTCGATTGCGCGTTTCATTGCCGTCATTGAAGCCCACAGGATGTTTAGTTCGTCAATTTCGGCGGGACTGCATTCTGCCGCCGCCCAAATTGTATTATTTGTAATCCAATCGTATGCGCATGCGCGCTGGGCCGGTGTCATCTGTTTAGAATCGCGGATTATCACCGGTATTTCAATGTCGTGGCGTGGAAATATAACAGCCGCCGCCACAACGGGGCCACACAGTGGACCACGGCCAGCTTCATCTATGCCGGCAATCAGTTGCGCGCCAGTTGCGATTTCTAGTGAAAAGTCCGGGGTTGTTTTTGTCATGTTCAGGACAATAGCAAAATTATCAGGGAAACAAAATATTTTTTTGGGGGGATAAAAAACTTTGTTGTTTTTTGTTTGGGGTGTATTATAAAGGGTGTTATGAAGTTGGAAAGTGCGGGGATTTTGATTGGTTTGCGTCCCTTTAATGAACGTGATGCAATTGCGAGGGTGTTCACGCGTGATTTCGGTGTGCTGGTCGGGATGATGCGCGGGGCAAATGTTGCAAAAAAAAATCGCCCATTGGTTGGGCAGGTTGGTGAGGCGGTCTGGAATGCACGTCTGGATTCGCAACTGGGAACATTTCACTGGGATTCAGAAAAAAATTTGGCCGCAACGATTATGATGAAGCCGGGCGTGCTGATACAGATGAATGTGGCTTTTGAAATTTTGTGTGCATTGTTGCCGGAACGAGAAGAATACGTCACATTATATGATGAAACACTGGAATTGTTAGGGGCATTGGCATGTGGGGATGTGGACGCGTATTTAACATGGGAAATTAATTTGTTGCGGGATTTGGGTTATGCGCTGGATTTGTCCCGGTGTTCGGGGTGTGGTGCGACGGATGCATTAAATTATTTATCCCCACGAACAGGGCGGGCGGTGTGTGATACGTGTGCCGCACCTTATGTTGACAGGCTGTATAAATTGCCGGTGAATTTGGATACAACACTGCGTTTCTTGGAAAATATTTGCGCGCAACAGGGGGTGGTGGTTCCGTCAATGCGTCGTATGATAAAAAATGTTTAGGGTGATATATTTATTCCTTGCGCTTTGTTGAAAATTTGCTATTGTACAATCGTTCAACATAAGAAGGAGAAAATCATGACTTGGACAATTTTGGTACTGATTCTGGGTATCGCTTTGTACATGTTTGGTGGTATGTTGCTGAAGCAGGATACAAAAAAAACAGAGAAGGGCGCTATCTGGGCAATAAAAGCAATCAAAATAATTTCTATCATTATGGTCGCGGGCAGTGTTTGCCGTCTGTATGTTCCATATTATTTGACATCTGTTAATCCTGCGATTATCCAGGAAATGGTCGAAGGTATGCAGGAACAACAGAATGCCGAAAAGAACAAAGCAATCCGTAAATTTGTTCGTGAATCTGCATCTGAAATGAGTGAACATGCGCCAATCTTGGGTAATCCAGAAGCGGAAAAGACAATCTATGTTTGGACAGCGGCGTCTTGTGGTTATTGCCGTCGTGTTCATGGTGAATTGGACCGTGTGTTAAAGGCACGTGATGATGTTAAGGTTGTTATGAAGAACTTCTCGATTCACGGTGTAATGTCTGATGGCCCAGCGCGCGCAATGATTGCAGCGAAAATGCAAGACCCAGCCAAGGCAGCAAAATTTGCAGATATCGTTATGACCAAAGAATATCGTCCATCTGAAAGGATTCAGGACCAGGAAAAGTTGGCAGCGGCGATTGAAAAGAATTTGATGAAATTTGCAAAAGAAGCAGGTTTGGATACAGATCAATTGAAAAAAGATATGACCAGCGAAGTTGTTGAAATCGAATTGGCAAATGTACGTGATTTGGCGAATCGTTTCGAAATCACAGGTACGCCATTCTTGATTGTCGGCGAAGAAGCATTCCCAGGTGCAATCCCAGCCGATCAAATCAATGCTGCGTTGGATAAATAATTTTTGATTGCGAATAAAAAATCCCCGCCATCGCGGGGATTTTTTAGTGGTTGGTGTAAGTGCAAGTGGTTAGTGGCGGAATCCCACTGCGCCAAGGCTTCGTGGGACAAGTGCATGATACTTAAGGTAAACGTTTATTTATTGAAGTAATTGAATGTGTCGAAAATATTTTGTGCGATGTGCGTACGCTGTGGGGCCGGTGTTAGGCATAGAAACCCATTGAGTGCGTCATAGAGAAGACGTAAGTAGGTGTTTTTTATTTGTAACAAAGGGGGGGTGAATGTTAAAAAAATGTTTTTGACAACGGGTCTGTTGTCTGTTTTGACGATGCCGGCATTGGCGGATGTTAAATGGTTTATTGGTGGTGGATTGGGCTGTGCGTTGCCTGTCTTTTTCAGACCTGATAGATGATGCGATTGGTGCGGATTTACAAGGCGGTATTGGATTTGACGTTGGTGTAAAGTACACTTTCTGGTTCAAATTAAAATCCCCGGAAACGGGGATTTTTAATTTTGAAAGAAACGATTAAATATTTTTTCGTTTACCTGAATTGGGTATTCTCGCATCAGGAACGAATTATAATCGTCCATAATGCCAGATTTAGACAAGTTTTGCATTTCATTGCGCAGGTCTGCCATCTTTTTAGTGTCAATTTTGGGCGCAATCGATTTTTTTATGTTCAATACATAGAATGCGTCCGATGATGGCACGATTGATTTTTCGTCCATGTTGCCACGGAATGCAGCAACCAACACGTCCGTTGGGGCGCCAGATGCGCGGGAAACGGTTGCGTTCTTGGCGTTTGGTAATGTGCCATTGGATTTGAAGTCTGTTAATACTTCGTTGGCGCGGACGTATGCCTGTTTTTTCTGTTCAGAACGTTTCCAGTCGTTCACCAGTGAATTTTTAACAGATTCAAATTCGGCGGTGTGTGCGGGTGTGATTTTATCAACGCGCAGGAATACGAAACCGTCTTTGGTTTCAATCATTTCACTTTCAAGACCCGCATCCATATCAAAGATTTTTGCCATCATGGTGTCTGTTAACACTTTGTCTACAGGGCGGTTGTCGCGGTTAAATTCGCCCAGATTTACATATTTTGCACCATGTTTTTTTGCCGCGTCTTGCATGGTTTCGCCGGCAATAATGTCGTCCTCGAATTTAACGGCTGTGGCATAGCCTGCATCGTATTTATCGGGCTGGGACATTTCGGTTGGTATAATTACATATGAAACGCTGCGTGTTTCAGGTACAGTTTGTGGATTTTGCTTGTAATATTCTGCTAATTGGTCATCTGATGGTGCGGCAACATCAAAGTCTGAATATTTGATTGTGACATATTCAATTTCGCGTTCCCCATATCGCGCGTCGTATGTTGCGCGGACCGCAAATTCTGGGACCGGTACAGCAACACCCACTGCGCCTAATACCATGGAACGTAATACGTTGCCACGCAGGACGTCGGCGAATGCAGCCTCGGAATAGCCGGAATTGTTCAGTACTGTATCGAATGCCAATGTGGAAAATTCACCATTGACCTGAAATTCTGGGAAAGAACGGATTTCGTGCGCAATGCGTTTATCGCTGGCCACAAACCCCAGGTCGTCGGCGCGATTTTCCGCCATTTGTTTGGTTGCCATTTTGGTCAAGACCTGTTGCAAAAATGCGTTTTGGGTCGCCGTGTCTGTATAAATGGCACGTTGTTCATCCTTGCTTAATTGGGCCAGTTCGCGTGATTTTTCAAGGTTGAATTCCTGGGCCGATATTTCGGTGTCGCCGACTTGTATCAAGGTGTTGTCGTTGGCTGTGCTGCCGAAAATCCATTCAGCTACGCCCCAACCGACGAATGAAAATGCCAAAATGCTGATTAAAATCTTGGCAATTGGTTTTTCTGATGCGTTTCTTAAATATTCTAGCATTTGTTCCCCTTTTGCGATACCATAGCAAAACGATATAATAAAAAGCAATTAAAAAAAGGGGAAAATCAGATGAAAATTATTGCTGGGAATTGGAAAATGAATGGTTCGCGGGCAGGGCTGGAAAATATGTTGTGTGATTTAGAAAATGTTGATACCGATAATACAGTTATTTTATGTGTGCCATATACTATGTTGTGTGCCGGGAATGCACGTGTGGCAATCGGTGCCCAGGATGTAAGTCAACATACGCATGGTGCATATACGGGTTCTGTTTCCGCCCAGATGGTCGCGGATGCGGGTGCAAAATATGTAATTGTTGGGCACAGCGAATGCAGACAATATAATGGTGATACAAATTCGATTGTGCGTCAAAAGGCGGCCCAGGTTCTGGCCAACGGGATGATTCCGATTGTCTGTGTCGGTGAAACGATGGATGAAAAACAGGCGGGCAAAACCATGGCTGTGATTGAATCTGGCGTGCGAGAATCAATTCCGTCGGATGTTAGTACGCCTATTATTGTCGCGTATGAACCGCGTTGGGCCATTGGGGCGGGATTGACGCCGACTGCGGATGAAATTGCGTGTGCGCATGCTTTGATTGCGAAAACGTTGGCGGATATGGGATTGGCCGGTACGCCCGTTTTGTATGGCGCGTCGGTCAAGGGGGCGAATGCAGCCGAGATTATGTCAATTTCAAATGTTGATGGCGTATTGGTTGGAGGTGCGTCCTTGAAAAGTGATGATTTCATACCTATAATAACCAGTGTAAAATAAGTATATGGTTGATAAAAATGGAATACAAGATGAACGAAGATAAAGAAGTAAAAATAGAATCTGTATCGGTTGATGATGCGCCTGTTGCGGAATCAGTCGCAGATACTACAAATCCAGAAATTGAAAAACTGACCGCGCAATTAGCCGAATTAAACGATAAATATTTGCGTATGGCGGCAGAACTGGAAAACACACGCCGGCGTGGCGCGTTGGATGCAGAATCACGCGCACGCAGTCGCGCAATGAGTGTTGCTGAAAAAATATTGCCTGTTATGGATGCAGTGGATGCGGCACTGAAACACACACCTGACGATGCAGGCATACAATCAATGGCACGCGCGTTGGAATCTGCCTTTGCGCAAATCGGTATAACACGTATTGAATCAGTTGGCGAACCATTAAACCCAATGTTTCATAATGCAATTCAGGTTACGGAATGTGCAGACACACAACCAAACACAATTGTTGAAGAAATGCAAACTGGCTACATGTTTGGCGACACGGTATTGCGTACAGCGATGGTTGTGGTAGCAAAATAATGCCCCGCCGGATTATAAAAGAACACC
>JAWPOF010000009.1:0-5679 GCA_033345275.1 Alphaproteobacteria bacterium | reverse complement strand
TAAGGATAATATTGACCCCAATGATCCAGACGGTTCGTATGATATGTGTTTGTCGCGTCCGGGAACAATGCTGAATCTGTGTCGGGTGCCATTAAATGCGTGCGGTATTGATGCGTCGTCCCAGGCGACGGCGGAAAAATCTGAGGTATGGGATTATGTATTGGCGCGGTTGGCGGCGATACGTGTTAATTCATGTACGACCGAGGTGAAAGAATGTTTGCAGTCCGAAGACAGATGTGGCAAGGGTTATTCAAAATGCGTCGGATTGGATACAGACACGATTATACGTATGTGCCCGTATGATAAATTGACCGGTTGTCAAAAGGTATATGGCAAAGATGATATTCGTGGGGATGCGGTGTATGACGAATTGGCATATTTGGTTCAGGGACTGATGGTAAATATTGATAATGCCATGTTGGAAGAATGTCAGGCCGCCGTGGACGAAGCCATGATTAGGGTTTGTGGCACGACGGAAAACTGTAACAATATGACCGTTAATCAAAACATCGGCGCGAATACTTTGGAATACAAGATTTGTCCATATGTTTTAACCTCGGATGCGTTTCTGATATCAAATGAAAATTGCTATAATGATGTTAAGCAAATACCGGCCAAGGATTTAGGGCGGGTAGAGGGGGCTAGGACAGGTGAATTGGGGCCGGTTGCCCCATTGACGGGAAATATGACAGGTATTATTTATTGGGCGTCTGTGGGTATGACAGAAGATGGTCGTTTGAGTTCGGTTGATGAGTATATTAAAAATGCCGAATTGGAAGGTGTGATGACCGCGTCAGATATGGAAAAAGTTGGGGCAGAGATAGGGGCTTTGCAGAAGAGTATTGATAGTGTTATAAATGCCATAGAATCAGACCCGATAGTTCAATACTGTATGACGGGACGTCGTGTTCAGGGAATGCGTGATATGAAAATTGGTTCGGGGGTGGCACGTTTTCCAAACCTGACCAAGCAAATGCGTATGATAATTGGAAATTCAGCATTGAAAATTGCACGTGAAAATTATTTGAAAAAATATGATGAATTGATGGATCGTATGTTGATTGATTCAACAAAAATTGCGGAACGTCAGGCGGAAATTCGTGGGGAAAATACCAAGGATGTTTATCGTGAAATGGCGCGATATTCATGTGTTGCTATGGCTGATTTAGCGTCGTTGCCAAAATCGCCTGCGCCACCTAAGGGGATTGGTGGAAAGTTGGTTGTTGGAATTATTGTTGTTGCTGCGATTGTTGTGGCGTCGATATTCACGTTTGGTGCCGCGGGTTTTGCTGCTGGGGCAGGAGCAAGTGCGTCGGCATCGGTGGCTGCGATAACAGGGATACCTGGGGGGATAGCAGGGTCAGCATCGACAGCGCTGGCATCTATGGCGTCTTCAATAGCCATGTCTTCGTCGCTGACTGCAAGTACAGCAACCACTATTGCTGCTATGGCTGTGGGTGGTACGGCTATGATTGCTGGTAATGTTCTGGCAGTGGAGGAGCAATTGTCAGCGGGGCGGTCCGAGATGAAGGAATGGAATTATCGTGAAATTGTGACGACTACTTTTGATTGGGATGATGTGGTGTGTCGCAAGTGTGTTGAATCACAGCGTTGCGCTAAGGAAAAGACGCCATTTTTTGGCAAGAAGTCGTGTAAGCTGTGGGGCGATAAAGAAACCACGTGCACCGATACGCAGTTCTGATAAAAATCCCCGCATGGCGGGGATTTTTATCAAAGAGCAAATAGCAAAGCGCAAAGAGCAATGTTTAGTGGTTAGTGTAAGTGCAAGTGGTTAGTGGCGGAATCCCACTGCGCCGGGGTTTTGCGGGACAAGTACATGATACATAAGGTGAATAAAAGTTTAGCGTGGGCATCAGTATTATGGTGAAGACTAAAAAACTTTTATCCATTGTGATTACAGTTCGGATAAATCTGTTATTACGGTGATGCCGGCAGATTGCCATTCGGGTATTAATTTGTCGATGTCCAGGATATTCCTTGTGGCCAGATAGATGACAGGAATTCGATTGTGTTTTTGGGCGGCGGTTAGAACCGAAGCAATTGGTGATGGACATATTCGACCCGCAGCAAACCAGTTTTCGGTGTCGGCAACCCAAAAGTCAGGGTCGCTGTGGGTTGTGATTGCGTAGGTGTCTGTGATGACTGTGTCCCCATCAATTGAATATGGGTGCCCTTTGTCAGTCAAATAGTTTATTACTGCGATATTAGCGCTGGGGTCTTCTGTGGTGTTTTGTGCGTCAGATTCAAAATCAATTTCTGTAAATGTTGGTATGGAATCCGGGGTATCGTTATATTGCACTTCCAGGTCAAAATCTGATGGCACAGGCAGCGTTTCGTTCAATGTTTGAGTCAGGTCGGATATATCCTGGGTCGTTATTTGCGCGCTGTTGTTAAAAACAGATGTTTGAATTTGTCCCAAATTGTTGCGATTGCGAATAAATGCAAAACGTAATTCGGCCGGCATGTCGTCTGGCAGTTCCATTGGGGCAGGTGGCGCAGTGGTTGCAGTGGTCGGTTCCGGGACAGGGGCCGGGGCAGGCGGGGGCGACTGAAAAAATGTCGGCATCTTGATTTTTGGCAATGGAATTGTAATCAAGGGCTTTCCAGTGCGGACAATCAATGTGGTTGTCGCTATGTACAAAGGTATCGCCGCCAATAACATTATGCCAAATACAAAGCCAGGAAATCCACGCAGTTGGGCGCGCATCAGATGATGCCACTGGGCCGACGAAAATATCGAAAAACCAAACAGAAAATATAAAATCGCCCATGTTATCAGGGTGTAACACAGCGTCCATATTATTGCGTGTCGGTGCGATTTGATAAAATCCCATAGCTTGTTCATGCTAAACACTATAGACAATAAAAGCATTTTGTCAATATAAATATGAAGTGGAATTTCTTCAAAAAAGTACTTTTTTTGCATAGTTTTTTATGGTATAATTGTAATCAATAAGATTGGGAGGATTTTAATGTCTGTATTGTCAAGAAATTTTGGTTTGTTCGCTGTTTCGGCGGCGGTTTGCGCTTTGGCGGTTTCGGCTGATGCGGCAACTAGACGTGTAAGCACCGCTGTGCGTCCAGGGGCGGCAACATCTACTTCTCGTATGCCTACTATGCCAACGTTGCCGATGAATGCGGTGGGAAATTTTTCGACAAATACGTCCAAAGGGGACGGCACAGATGCACCAGGTGGTTCCGGTAATGGTGGGACTGTGTTGCCTGATGGGCCAGAAGAACCCGGTCATACGACTTTGCCGGAATGTCCAGATGGTGGTGTAAGAAATTCCGAGTATACAGTTGATACGTGTATGAATGATATTCAACGCTGTATTAATGATGGCGCGCTGCCAAAGGGTATGAATAGTTTGTTTGACCAAGAGGTGCGACACGCTGTCGTTAATGGTATGGGACTGTGTTATACCCAGGTTGAACGTTGTATTGACGAGGTGCGCCGTAATTGCAAGAATGTGTATCGCTCGATGGCTGATGTTTGGATTGATTTCAATTCGCGCAAGATTCAGCCAGAATATTACAATTTTGTTTTGCGCAAGACTGGGCTGACACCTAATCAGGCGGAAAATACGTGTCGTCTGTTGGATAAAAATACATATGGGCCGTCTTTTTCTGCGGTGGCGAACGAAGGGGCAACAACCGCAGAATATAACAATACAGTTGGTGCCTATAATCGCCAGAATGATAATTCTTTGGTCAAGACAAACCCACAGGGGGTTCAGGTTAATGATGGAAATGATGGCGTAGATGGTGCGCGTGGGCATTATGCGCGTTGGGATGCAGAAAATGGCACATGTTTGATTCGTGTTGCTGCATATAACAAGGATAAACATATTTCGAACAGTTGGTTGTTTGGTGCGGTGGGTGATGATACCCCGGCCGAAGTATGGAAGGCTGCGGGTGAAACATTTACCTGTGACAAGGATTTGTTCGGATTTTCTTTGATGAATCAGACCAAGACGGCCGCTGTTGTTGGCGTTGGTGGTGGGACTGTGTTGGGGGTCGGTATTGGTGCGATGGCCGGACATGGTAAACGCGAATTGGATTGTTCAAATGAAAATCAACTTAAATTGATGATGGACTATTTGAAGGCTGGACGTGTTGTTGGTGTTTTGAACGAATATTTGACTGCGCCAGTTGATATTCAAAAAAAGGCTTTGGATCAGAATACCTGTGAAGAAATTGTCAAATTGTTTGATAAATATCATCAGTATGAAACAACAATTGCAGAATGTGGCGCCCCAATTTATAAAACTGAAACCCCTGTTACAGTCACAATTGAAGGGAGTTATGATGACGGCGTTTATGCCAGTGTTGATGACGCGGTGAAGGCCGCAATAACCCCCTGCGCGAGGTTAAACAAGTCACAGTGTGAAAAACATTTGGCGGGTTTATGTAAAAATGCATCGAGTCAAGAAGAATGTGAAACGAAAATAGAAGCCTTGATGAATTCTGGAGATGTTCTTGTAGAAGTGAAATGGGGTCAGACGAAACTTCTGCCGGGCCAAGACTGTACGTTCCAACCGTTGAGAATTGGCACTGAAGGGGTTTTGTGTCAAAATGGCAATGGTGCTGGCGAATGTAAGACGGTAGCACAAATTAAGAAAGAACTGAATGGGTTGTCACAGATCTTTGATGATAAGATGTCAGATTTGATTTTGAATGGCGAAAAATCTAATCGGGCAAAAACCACTGCGATTGGTGGCGCGGTCGGCGCTGGAACCGGTGGATTGGCAACCGCAATCACGGCATTTGTGGAACGTAATAATATCACATGTCGTGTGGGTGATGGTTTGAATCAGGTCGGATTTAAAAAATCACACTCGATTGATTCATTAAGGAATTTCTATGTCAAATGGAATCTGAATCTGCCGGATGTGATTATTCCAACCGCAACGGCCAAGGATTGTCAGACATGGGTAAACGCATGTTCAAAGTTTACTAATTTGGAACATTGTGCGGCCGCCCAGTTAAACTATAAACCAGATGGGACAATGGCAACTACTTTGGTTTCGTCTGCATGCTCGGTATCAGGCAGCACGTGTGTAGAAAATTACCCTGTTGCCCGGTCATACGGCGCGTGTGAATAAAAAATCCCCCACCCGGGGGATTTTTTAGTGGTTAGTGTAAGTGCAAGTGGTTAGTGGCGGAATCCCACTGCGCCAAGGCTTCGTGGGACAAGTCATGATGCTTAAGGTATATAAAAGTTTAGTTAAGATATTAATTTTTAGAAATTAAACACCATTACCTGCCCCCGTCGGGCCCCGAAAAATTCAGATGAATTTTTTGGGTGACTTTGTGGGGCGGGACAGTTTTACTTGACCCGCCATGCGGGTCTTTAGTAAAACTTGGGTGGGGGATTTTTTTTTCAAAGAGCAATGAGCAAAGAGCAATGCTTAGTGTTTAGTGTAAGTGTAAGTGTAAGTGTAAGTGTAAGTGGTTAGTGGTGGAATCCCACTGCGCCAAGGCTTCGTGGGACAAGTGCATGATACTTAAGATAAATAAAAGTTTAGTACACAAAAACGTTTTACGTTTTTGTCATTCTGGGGCTTGACCCCAGAACCCAGGTTATGCGCGCAAAGCGCGCACAAATGATAAAGGTTTTCATTACCTGGGTCCCGCGGTCCAGCCGCGGGATGACAG
>JAWPOF010000008.1:0-44915 GCA_033345275.1 Alphaproteobacteria bacterium | reverse complement strand
TGTAAATATGTTTTTTTTTTTTTTTTTTTGCGCTTTTTTTGTTTGACGAGGTTGTCGATAGTTTTCTATAATGAGCTTAAGCTAAAATAGTTTTAATAAAGTATGTCGCCGGAGAGGGGTGTGTGTAGCAAAGGGTTATTTGTATTTTTTTGTTGCTTATTTATGGCATCTGTATGCAACGCTGACCTGGCGTCTACTTCTTATGTTCAAAAAGGGTTAGATACAAAACTAGATATTAGTAGTGGGGCACAACAACAAATGGCCGGTGATTATGTTGTAACGGGGAGTCTAAAGGTTCCGACTCAACCGTTGCCAGAAGCTCAGTAACATGAAAAAAATACTTGTTTCCTTTTTTTTATGTGTTTGTACGATGGTTGCAGGTTCCGTCAGTGCGGATACTGTCGAATATGCGCCTGTAGCAAACTTGGAATATATACATAGTGCAATTGCCAGTAAATACGATATTACGGTTCCATACAATTCTGCAGCAGACATATATTCAATTGCGAATATGAAGTATCTGTTAACGACCATAGATGTTGCCAATCAAATGCAGGGTAATCAAACAAACTATGGGACCGGTGAATTTGCAACAGAATATGCTGCTAATACAATTACCGTGGATACTGCCATTGATACATTAATAAAAATTATGGATACACCACCCGCAGATTCAGACGAACCAGAACCGGGGGACGAAATACTGGTGCCACCATATGTGTTCGCGATAAAAACAAGTGCAACAGATTCTTTTGAAATTAATATCGCCGCCAAGGGAACATTTACCATTGACTGGGGCGACGGCACGGTTGAAACATACAAGCAAACATCATCTTATACAAAACCCTATTCTCATAAATATGTCGACAGCGGGCCACAAACAATTCGTCTCGCCGGCCAGGCAACAGAATACTACAGCTCTTATGAGCCGGCAACAATCAGCTTTTCATCCAAAGGCATAATCAGTGAAATCATCGGCAGCCTGGGAAAAATATTCCCAACACTGGCCGACGGCAGCCAGCCAAGTTTCTATCAAACCTTTTCCTATGCCAGCAATGTAACACGTCTGCCAAAAAAATTATTTTCGGGCATCACTGGAAAACCAATCAGTAGTATGTTTTATAGGACGTTCTATAACATGTACAATTTGACAAAGATACCCGAAAACCTGTTTGGCGGATTGGACGGCGCCCCCGGAAGTAGTATGTTCTATGAAACATTTTATAATTGCAGTTCTGTAAAATCACTGCCAAATAAGCTGTTTGGTAATCTTTATGGCACACCTGCAATGTATATGTTTTATGGGACATTTGAAAATTGTACTGGGCTAACCGGCGAAATACCATTGGGTTTCTTTGGTGATTATGAAAATAACATAAAAACCTATATGTTCGGACGTACGTTCTATAACTGCAGTGGTCTGACTGGTGCATCCGCCAGAATGCCAGACGGAACATATATCTACAACTACTTTACAAAAGGTACAGGTTATTACCCAACGTCCAAGATGTATTATAACTGCACAGGTTTGTCGGATTATTCCAGTATACCATCAAGCGCCAAGTAAACTGGTATGCTAATAGTCTTTGCATCACACTTTGCATCACAGTTTTTGGCGTTTTGGGGACATGGGGCGGATTTGGGTTGGAATTGCGTGCACCAGTAACAATAGAAATAGCCCGCCCCGCAATAAAATTGCTGTCGGGGCGAAATTCAAAAGAGCAGGAAAACAAAAAAAACGCACCAAACGGTGCGTTCTTAAACTGGTGCCGGTTGTCGGGATGCCAAGTCCAGTAAAAAGTCCTAGATTTCCAATGGTTTCAGACAGTTGATTGCTCAGCCTGCATCACACTTAGCCTCACATAGCATTTTGATAAAAAATATGATAAAATGGACAGTAAAATAAAAGGAAAATGTATGACCAATCCGATAAAAACTTTGCCAAAAATTATAAAAACGGCTCGCTTGGAAATGCGACAACTGGACGCAACGCTTGAAAATGCGCGGATTGTTTTTGATGCGGTAAAAAATGAAAATCCAGCGGACTTTTATTTTAACCGAATTTGTAATACTAATCTTGTACCAAAAACGGCGGATGAAATGTTGAAACAAATGCAGGTTGAGGCCGTCTGGGTTGCTGATAACGGGGTGAATCTGTACATCTTTCATGATGGAAATTTGATTGGATATCGCCGATTGTATTTTCACGATGACCCAACAAAAACATTGCAAATGGCGGCGGTTTGGCTGGTTCGTTCAGCATGGGGGAATGGTTTTGCGCGCGAAACATCGGATGTAATTGAAAAGATAGCTTTTGAGACATTGGGGGCAAATCGTATCACACGCCAATGCAGTGCCGATAACATTCGCAGCGCAAATTCAATTAAATCCTCTGGTTTTCATCTGGACGGTATTGCGCGTCAGGGTGGTGTTTATCCAGACAATAAACTGTACGACAATATGATGTGGTCAAAACTAAAATCAGAATACAACAAATAAATACCGCCCATTCGGGCGGTTTTAAAATTTATTTGTGCTAGTGACCGAGGCTAACTATGTTTTACATATCTTTGCCGGCAGTTTGCTGTTGTTGTAAAAACATCTCATTTTGCAGGTGTTGAATTATCCTTTGTGGTTGAACAATTTTATTGTTGCCTGTTTTGCCGTTTGATATAGCGGTTTGTTGTGCGACTTCAAAAAAATGATGCGGTGTCAGATTTGGTGCAACCTGTTTTGCCAATGCATAAATCCCAACTAAATACGGTGTTGACCACGACATGCCAGAATCTGCTCCGCAATATATATAATCGTCGTTACTTTGGTTTCCGGCGATTGTTCGGCCGCCAGCAGGAACTAACAGGTGTTCGTGCAAATTGTCTTTATTTTTCTTCCAAAATCCCGCTTCATAAGATTGTATGTCGTCGGGGTTAGAATTCATTTTTCTATCTATTGTTATGAAATTTGCCTTGTCTCCATAAAAACGTTCTGAGTCCGTTGTTAAAACCATAACACCGCTGTCAATTAATTGTTTTATTAGTTTCGTGCTCTCTGGGTCTGTTCCTAACATGCCCCAACTAATCGATACTGCGGATATTTTTTTATCTTGCGGTAATCTGGCGTTCATAAACAAAATTTTGCGCAACGCATTAGCTCTATGAGTAAAGTCTATCTCGGATTTTACAGAAAAAGCCTGTTCTTTTATATCTGGTGGTAAATTTGCAATAATGTGGTTTATTTTATGGCTAAATTCTTCGTCTATTTGATGTCTGTTATTAAGTATGTCCTTTATTGTTTTATCAAAATCCATATCTTTCGGAAAATATTGTCGCAATACTTTTTGAAAATTCTCATCGGCAAGTGTTCTTTTTATTTTTGTTGCGTTTGCTGCGAAATAAACAATTTTTGCATCTGGTGCGACACCAACCATTTTGCCTGCTAATAAACTTGATACTGCCGTCCCATGAAATTGTGCTTCTAGATGTTCAGGATATCCATTTGATTCATAGTGAATTATGTTGTCTTTTATTTCGCTGTGTTCTGTGTTTAATGGCTGGTCTATAATTGCAACTGTTATGCCTTTCCCTGTAATTCTCATTGCGTGCAAGTCGCCGATACCTAGTCCTGGGGCTTTGCCGTTTTCTAATATTTGCTGTGGATTAAATCCCTGTGGCATTTTATCAACAGATGGAAATTCAGTTTTACTGCTAAATCTTATGTAAGGTAATTTATCGCCAGCATTTGAAAAATTAACATTGGTAGCATCGCCGTATAAAACAAAAGATTGTGAATTTAATTGCGTGTTGGTATCAAAATCTGGAACGCGAATGTGGTTTGTTGCAACTGGTTTTGCGCCTTTGTTCTTCTTAAATACGGTCAGAAAATCTTGCATAAAAATATTCTCTTTGTTCTGTGTTATTTCCCATAAATTATACCACAACGCATCACACTTTGCATCACAGTTTTTGGTGTTTTGGGGTCGTGGGGCGGGATTGGGGTGGATTTGCAGCCATTGGTTAGAATAAAAACCAATTACCCCGCACAGGTGGTATACTCAACACAAAAATCAAAAGAGCAGGGAAATCCAAACAAAAAACGCACCGTTTGGTGCGTTTTAAAACTGGTGCCGGTTGTCGGACTTGAACCAACGACCTACTGATTACAAATCAGCCGCTCTACCAGCTGAGCTAAACCGGCGTTGCCCCACAATTATACATATTGTGGGGGGCAACGCAAGCAAAAAAATCATAAAAGTGAATAAAAATGTTAAAATGGTCCAAATTTGGGACATGGACATCAAAACGCTGCAATAATTTTCGGTAAAAATGGGGTGCAGGATTTTTACTCTGAAAGCATCGGTTTTTTGACACTTTTGTGGCATGTTATTTTGTCTTTGTGGACCAAAACTGGACCATTTTTTTGTCGCGTTCAAGATATTTCCAAGATTTCTGCGGGCGTCAGCAGACCGTTCCTCTGATTTAGAATCTATGGTATCTTTTTGACATTTGTTGTAAGTTGTTGTAAACTGTCAGAAAACAAGGAAAAAACTGATGGCAACGATTGAAAAAAGAATGACCAAATCTGGTGTTCGATATAGAGCGCGTGTTCGTGTAGAGGGAAACCTTATTCAAACAGCAACATTTTCCAGTAAAACATTGGCGCGTGAATGGGCCGTGAAAACCGAAACGGAAATGCGCGACCAAAAACACATGCCAAACACAAATGCACGCAATCGTACATTCAGTGAATTGTTAGACCGATATAAGCGGCATATTGAAGATAAAGGGTTGCGTTCCATAAAAACACTCACCACACAGTTGGATGAATGGGAAAAGTTTATTGGCGCGACCAGATTATATTCTTTGACGCCTGCAATCATAACCAGTGCACTTGAACGGATTGCCGCAATCCAATATGGCAATAGACCAAAAAGTGCAGCGACATTAAACAGGTATTTGGCCGCATTAAGTTGTGCGTTGGCTTATGGAATAAAGTCGTTGGGGTGGATAGATGTAAACCCAGTGGCTCGTGTTGAACACAAACGCGAAAGTCGTGGTCGTACACGCTTTTTAAGTGATGTGGAGCGCGAACGCCTATTGGCAGCAGCCAAGGATTCAAAAAATAAGGATTTGTATGCCATCATCGTGCTGGCAATTTCAACTGGTGCCAGACGTGGCGAGATATTGTCCCTTCGTTGGGATAATATTGATTTGGACAAGGGGTGGGCAGTATTAGAACATACCAAGAACGGTGAAATGCGTGGTCTGCCCTTATGGGGACCTGCATTAGATTTGGTGCGCCAGTTATATGAAAAGCGTAAGTCCGACATATGGGTATTTCCAAACGATAAAAATTCGGGGCCATGCGAAATAAAACGCAGTTGGGCAACCGTGGTAGCCAAGGCAGGTTTGCATGATTTTAGATTTCATGATTTGCGACACACCTGTGCCAGTTATTTGGCAATGAATGGTGCCAGTCCAAATGAAATCGCGGATGTCTTGGGGCATAAAACGCTTTCCATGGTAAAACGGTATGCGCACCTGTCCAATGCACATAAAAGCAGTGTCGTGGCCAGCATGAACGCGAAAATATTTGGAGGAACCGATGGCAACTGTTAGATATACACCAGACCAAAAATATGAACTATATGACAGTATAGAATTTGTACTTCGTTCAAAAGAACCTGCCACAGCAGAAATCGTTCCGACTGTTTCCTTATTCATTTCCAAAGAGTTAATTGTTGTACCCCCAGCGCAAATTGATGAATTGGATTTTCTCCTAACAGACGCAATGAAACGGCTGGTTGTTGATTATAAAATACACTTGATGACTGCGGGGGATATACATAATGATTTGGAAACGTTGTTAATTAATATCCAAAATATTAAACACATATTAGAGAATCCCAACACAAAGGCCTATTTGTATAACCATGTAGACCAAGTGTTTTCAGATTTGAAACAAGCAGGTCATACCACCATGCCGTGGGACGACCTATTGATAGGCGCACCTGAGCAACAAGAGCGTTTCTTTACTTGCCTAATAAACAAAATTGGGACATTACCAGCGCATCGTCCAAGTGATTTGGAAACACATAGAAATACAATAAACAAGCGCTTTATTGAACGGCTTATGGAAATTTACAAACAGGCAACAGGTAAAAAAGCCACTCCAGTATCTGCATCTTCAAACACACAAAAACCATTGTCGATTATTGGGACTTTGCAGACAATGTTCTTGAACCAGAAAAAACAAGTTAAACGACAAAGTACGCCATTTGTAGATTTTGCCACTGCGGTTATCCAAACGATAAACGATTCTTATCCTGGACTGAATAAAGGACATAATATTTGTTTCGATATTAGCGCTCTTGTGAAAGCGATAAACAAGAAAAGACAGTAAAATCAACCAATAAAAAATTCTAAATAAGTCGACGTTTTTGTCGACTTTGTTTCCTTTTTAACTTTTTTATAAACGTCTTATATTTTCCGTAAGTGGCCACGAAGTTCAAAAGAATATAAAAAATTAACAAGGAAATACATATGACAGAAGAAATCGTTATTCCCCATTATTTAACTGTTAAACAGTTCGCAAAAAAACACCCTGCATTTTCTGAGGGCAGCATCAGGGACCTGGTATTTCACCGCCCGTTCAATGGATTAGATGACATGGGGGTAATCCACCGTGTTGGGGCCAAGGTTTTGATTGATGAAGTCAAATTCTTTCAGTGGGTTTCCACAAACCCCTCATCCACGGGCAGAGTAAGAAAGGGGGCATAATCATGGCAGATGTTTTAACAAAAAATGAATCCGCCCAAACTGGCACGGATTCACATTATGGTCATAGGGATAGTAATATGAAAAATAAAAACAGTCAAGATATACCAATGCCAACACCATGGCCAGAACCAGTAAATGGCATGGATTTAGTGGGTGCGTTGAAAGCATTGTTTGAACGCTTTCTGGTCTTGCCTGATGGTGCATCAAGTGCGTTGCCGTTTTGGGTGCTGCACACATATGCCATGGATGTGTTTTATTATACACCACGGTTATGTATTTATTCACCTGTTCCAAGATGTGGCAAAACCCAATTGTTGCAGTTGCTGGAAATGACGGTCAATCGACCATTGAATGTTGCAGGCATAACTGCATCTGGCGTGTTTCGTTGCATTGATGCCATGCACCCAACCTTGTTAATTGACGAGGCCGATTGTTTCATGAATGGCGACCAAACGATGCGCAGCGTTATCAATGCAGGATATCAGAAAAATGGTCATGTTGTTCGTAATGTGGATACCAAGAGCGGTTATTTGCCCAAAAGATTTGCGTGTTTTAGTGCGATGGCAATTGCGGGTATTGGTGAACGCGACAGCACCATAATGGACCGCAGTATTGCGGTTGTAATGCGGCGTAAAAAGCCAAACGATACTGTTGAAAGATTGCGCCCAAATGCATTGTTGTCGCACACTGAACAATTGCGCAGCATGTGCATGCGTTTTATGTGGGATAATGCCAGCGCAATTGGTGAAATTAACCCCACGATGCCCAAATTCCTGCATGACCGTGCCAAGGATATATGGGAACCATTATTTGCCATTGCGTATTTAATATCGCCAACACTGGTGAATGAATTAACTTATGCCGCGGGGTGTTTGGTCCCAAAAAACGATGATGCCGAAGTTTTGGAAATTCAGTTGTTGGCCGACATTCGTGATGTGTTCAATAACATTGGGTGTGATTTTATAGCGACCAAGGACTTGTTGGGGCATTTGTATCGTTGCGAAAGTCGACCATGGGGTGACAGGCAATATGGGCATGTTGTGCTAACCAATGTAAAATTGGCAAACATGTTGCATGGTTTTAATATCAGGCCAATCCAAAAGCGCCTTGGGGCAAAAACTGCACGCGGTTATGAATTGGCGGCGTTTGAAGATGCGTTTCAGAGTTATTTGCCTAATGAAACAGGTGAAGATGAAACAGTGGCTGCCGCGCCTGAAACGCCTTGTCCCGTTGTCCCGCCTTGCGCACCAACAGTGGGAACGCATGCAGAACATACCAGTAAGGATGATGACCCGTTTTCACTGTGCAGCATCCTGCGTAAAAATTCAATTTTGAACGCAAAGTCCGTGGATAACATGGACATGTCCGTTGAACAGCGAAATATTATGTATGAAAAAGCATTCCAAGACGCAGAGTGCATAATGAACAAGATGGCAGAATCTGTGGTCCCAGATGATATACCACTGTAAGCCACTGTGTAATAAGTGTGGTATATGTGCCATACCAATATACCCCACCAATAACCCCCATGTATATTATTCACATACCATATAACAATACCATCCCCCCACCCACCTTAACAGGTGGGATTTGATTTTTGTCATTTTTTGTTGTAGTATATGCAATGACATGGCGGTTGCTGTGTTGGGCGTCAGAACCCGTTTTATACTCGGTGTCCGTGGGGACAAAAAATACCTCCAATCTGTATGGTTGGAGGGCGGTGAATATATTGAATAAGCCCGCTATATTCCGAGTATTATAGTTCTGAACCTCCAACCACCGCTTTGTTCGGTGGTTTAATTTTTTCAAATGCAGGGGGTTATAATGGCGCGCGAACAGGAAAGAGCGGAATTGCACCGTGTTATATGGCAGATTGCAAACGATTTGCGTGGTGCGGTTGACGGTTGGGATTTCAAAGCATATGTATTGGGCTTTTTATTTTATCGCTTTATATCCGAAAATATTGCGCACTATATTGATAAAAACGAACATGCCGCTGGTAATAAAGATTTCAGTTATGCCAACCTGAACGATGCCAGCGCAGAAATCGCACGCAATGAATGTATTGAATCCAAAGGGTTCTTTATCCTGCCGTCTGAATTGTTTGTAAATATCCAACGCACGGCCAAGGCAGATGCCAACCTGAATGAAACATTGGCTGCTGTATTTGCAAATATTGAAAATTCCGCCATTGGTGCAGAAAGTGAAGATGATTTCCGTGGCTTGTTTGACGACATTGATGTGAACAGTAATAAATTGGGTGCATCCGTCCCAGAAAGAAACAAAAAACTGGTAAAAATATTAGACGCCATTGCTGGTTTGGACTTAGGGAATTTTACAGACAACAGTATTGATGCCTTTGGTGATGCGTATGAATATCTTATGACCATGTATGCCAGCAATGCGGGTAAATCTGGTGGTGAATTCTTTACCCCGCAAGAGGTATCAGAACTGCTTGCAAAAATAACCCTGGTGGGTAAGACCGAGGTTAACAAGGTTTATGACCCTGCATGCGGTTCGGGTTCATTGTTGTTAAAATTTGCAAAAATATTGGGACAAAATGGCGTGCGTCAGGGATTCTTTGGCCAAGAAAAAAACATAACCACATACAACCTGTGTCGCATTAACATGTTCCTGCATAATATCAATTATGAAAAGTTTAATATTGCACATGGTGACACATTGTTGGAACCAAAACATTGGGATGAGGAACCATTTGATGCAATTGTGTCTAATCCGCCTTATGGCATTAAATGGGATGGTGATGATAATCCATTGTTAATAAACGACCCGCGTTTTGCCCCCGCAAGCGTATTGGCCCCAAAAAGATATGCAGACCTTGCGTTCACAATGCATATGCTGTCGTGGTTGTCGGCGTCTGGCACGGCGGCAATTGTTGAATTCCCTGGGGTTTTAGATAGAAGTGGAGCAGAACAGAAAATCCGTAAATACTTGGTTGATAATAACTATGTTGACAGTGTTATTTTGTTGCCAAAAAACATGTTCTTTGGAACATCTATCGCAACCTGTATCATTGTGTTAAAGAAAAACAAGACGGACAATGGCATCCTGTTTATTGATGCGTCCAACCAATTTGTGCATTCTGGGAACAAGAATAAATTATCCGATGAAAACATTGAAACAATATTGAATGCCTTTATTGAACGCGTGGATACAGAACATTTTACAAAATTGGTAAATAACACTGATGTTGCGGGAAATGATTATAACCTGTCTGTATCAACCTATGTTGAACAGCCCGACACGCGGGAAAAAATCGATATAAACGAACTAAATGCACGAATTAGCGACATTGTTGCCCGTCAAGGCACATTGCGCACCCAAATTGATGCAATCGTTGCTGATTTACAGGGGGATGAATAATGGCTGGTATAAATGAGCTTATTCAAAAATATTGTCCAAATGGCGTGATATATTCAAAATTAGAAAATATTGCGAATGTGGATACTGGGAAACAATTGAATAAAGAATTGTTGTTTGATAATGGCAAATATCCTGTAATGAACGGCGGCATATACCCGTCGGGGCGCTATGATGAATATAACACAGAAAAAAATAGTATTGCCATTAGTCAAGGCGGGGCATCTGCGGGTTATGTTAATTGGATGACAGAAAATTTTTGGGCAGGCGCACATTGCTATACCTTGACGTTAAAGGATTCAAATATTTCCAGCAAGTATTTGTATTATATATTAAAAAAACATCAGTTGGATTTCATGAATTCGCAACGAGGGGCAGGAATTCCAAGTTTAAGCAGAAAAGAATTGAACAGTCTGTTGATTCCAATTCCGCCCCTGCCAGTGCAGCAGGAAATAGTTCGCATTCTGGACTCCTTTACAGAACTGGAGGCAGAACTGGAGGCAGAACTGGAGGCAAGAAAAAAGCAATATGAGCATTATCGTGATAAGTTATTGAATTTTGCTGATATTTCGCAGGGGGGGGTAAGAACAATGGCTCTGTGGGAAATAACATCGTGGGATAAAAGATTTAATGGGGTTGAAAAGCATATGCAAAATAAAATAATAAAATACCCATATTTGTTAGCCAAAGACATGAACTCATTAGAATGCGAAAATGGCGATGTTCGTTTGCTGGGGACAGGAATTGGGAAAAGCGGCTATACAACTGAATGTTTGGCAGGAAAACATTTGTGTGATGGTGAGGTGGTTGCGATTCCTTGGGGCGGGACACCAAATGTTAAATACCATAAAGGAAAGTTTGTCACATCGGACAATAGAATTGCCACATCCAATGATACAGACGTTTTGAATAATAAATTTTTATTTTATTGGCTTTCAAATAATATCGATACATTAAAAACTTTTTATAAAGGTGCTGGAATTCAGCATCCGACAATGAAGTCCGTTTTGATGATGCAAATCCCAATTCCCCCACTTGCGGAACAGGAACGGATTGTTGCGATTTTGGATAAATTTGATGCGTTGGTAAATGATATATCTGATGGCTTGCCTGCGGAAATAAACGCACGCCGTCAACAGTATGAATATTATCGGGATAAATTATTGTCGTTCCCAATGGCGGCATAAAGCGGGGTGTAAAATGGTTAAATACGATGTTGTTGCACAAAATGTCCAAGGAACGGTTGTTGCGGAATATAGCGCAGGTGACACCAGCGCAACACGCTATCAGTCCGAGGCCGCATTAGAACAGGCGTTCATAAAACAACTTGGGGCCCAGGGGTATGAATCTGTAAAAATTCACACTGAATCCGAATTGATTGCCAACCTGCGCAGCCAATTGGAAAAATTAAATAAATATACCTTTACCGATGCGGAATGGGATCGGTTCTTTGCCCAAAATATTGCCAACCAATCAAATGGCATTCGTGAAAAAACACGCATCATCCAAGAAGACCATATTCAGTTGTTAACCCGTGACAACGGGACAGTTAAAAATATTTACCTAATTGACAAAGAAAACATTCACAATAACACCTTGCAGGTTATAAACCAATATGAAACCGATGCAGGCGTGCATGAAAATCGTTATGATGTGACCATATTGGTTAATGGTATTCCAATGGTTCATGTGGAATTAAAACGCCGTGGCGTTGATATCAAAGAGGCCTTTAACCAAATAAACCGTTATCAGCGTGACAGTTTTTGGGCGGGTTCTGGTCTGTATGAATATGTTCAGATTTTTGTTATTTCAAATGGCACATATACCAAGTATTACAGTAATACCACCCGCATTTCACACATAAACGAAAATGCCAATCGTGGCCCCAAGGCAGGCAAACGCACCAGCAACAGTTTTGAATTCACATCATGGTGGGCTGATGCCAACAATATGCCAATCACAGACCTGATGGACTTTGCAAAAACATTCTTGGCGCGCCACAGTATTTTGAATGTTTTAACCAAGTATTGTGTATTTAATGCGGACCAACAATTGCTGGTTATGCGCCCATACCAAATTGTGGCCACCGAACGCATATTGAACAAAATACAAATTGCAAATAACTATAAGAAATGGGGAACTGTTGACGGTGGTGGTTATATTTGGCACACCACGGGTTCAGGTAAAACATTAACCAGTTTCAAAACCGCCCAATTGGCCAGCGCACGCACCGACATAGACAAGGTTTTGTTTGTGGTTGACCGCAAGGACTTGGACTATCAAACAATGTTGGAATATGACCGTTTTCAAAAAGGTGCCGCCAACAGTAATACCAGCACCGCTGTATTGGAACGCCAATTGCGTCCAGAATCCAGTGCGCGAATTATTATAACCACCATTCAAAAACTGTCCACATTCATTAAAAAGCATCGTGACCACCCTGTGTTTGACCAACATGTGGTTTTGATATTCGATGAATGCCACCGTTCCCAATTTGGTGAAATGCACAGTGCTATAACAAAGTCGTTCAAGAAATATCACCTGTTTGGCTTTACAGGCACGCCAATCTTTGCAGCCAATGCCCAGGGTGGCGGTAAACCAGACCTGAAAACCACAGAACAGGCGTTCGGGCAAAAGTTGCACACTTATACCATTGTGGATGCTATTCGTGACAAGAATGTTCTGCCGTTCAAAATTGATTATGTTTCAACTCTGCGTGTCGCAGAAGATATTGACGACAAGCAGGTTGCTGACATTGACCGCGAGGGTATATTATTGGCCCCTGAACGCATTAGTCGCATAACAAAGTATATTTTGGAACACTTTGACCAAAAGACCATGCGTAATACCTTTTACAAGGTAAAAGAACGCCGTCTGGCGGGCTTTAATTCCATGTTCGCTGTGTCCAGTATTGATGCGGCAAAACTGTATTATAACGAATTCAAACGCCAAATGGTGGGCCTGCCATCGGACAAGCAGATAAAGATTGCGACCATTTACAGTTTTGGGGTAAATGAAGAGGATGGCGTTCTGGATGAAAACAGTGACGACACCAGCGGTTTGGATGCCAGTTCGCGTGATTTCTTGGACATGGCTATTGCGGACTATAATGCAATGTTTGGAACCACATTTGACACCAGTGCAGCCAAATTCCCAAATTATTACAAAGACCTATCATTGCGTATTAAAAACCGTGAATTGGACATGGTTATCGTGGTCAATATGTTTCTGACTGGTTTTGATGCCACAACATTAAACACACTGTGGGTGGACAAGAACCTGCGCCAACATGGTTTATTGCAGGCCTTTTCACGCACTAACCGTATTTTGAATGCTGTTAAAACGCATGGCAATATTGTATGTTTCCGCAACTTGGAAAACGCAACAAATGAAAGTATTGCTTTGTTTGGCGACAAAGATGCGGCTGGTTTGGTTCTGCTGAAAACCTATGATGAATATTATAACGGTTATGAAAAGAACGGTAAACATGTGGCGGGTTATGCCGAACTGATAAATGAATTAACTGATAAATTCCAAGCGGGCATTGTGTTGGCGTCTGAAAGCGACAAGAAAGAATTTGTGCGTCTGTTCGGTGCAATATTGCGCGTAAAGAACATTTTGCATTCATTTGATGAGTTTGCTGGCAATGAAATATTAAGTCCGCGCCAATTCCAAGATTACCAAAGCATGTATATCGGTCTGTATGCAGAAATGCGCCCAACCCATGGCACCGCAGAAAATGTAAAGGACGATGTGGTCTTTGAAATGGAATTGATAAAGTCCGTGGACGTTAATATTGACTATATCCTGTCTTTGATTGCGCGTTATCATGAATCGCACATGAACGACAAAGAAATTTTGATAACAATCCAAAAGGCGGTGGATTCCAGTGTTGAATTGCGTAATAAAAAAGACCTGATTATGCAGTTCGTGGCATCTTTAACACCCGAAACCATTGTTGACCGCGATTGGGTTAAATTCGTTAACAGTGCCAAGGCCGCAGAATTGGACCGTATAATTGCCGAAGAAAACTTGAACCGAGAAGAAACATACAAGTTTGTTCAAAATGCATTCCGCGATGGTGCGGTTCAAACCAGTGGCACAGATATTGGCAAAATCTTGCCACCAATGTCCATGTTTGACCGTGATAATAACCGCGCCCAAAAGAAAAAAACAGTAATTGAAAAGATTGTGGCATTCTTTGAACGCTTTTTCAGTATTAGTGAATAAATAAAGGAGTAAAAAATGAAAAAAACAAATAACATAACTTTTTATCAGGCAATAAAAAATTTTTGGATTGGATATGTTGATTTTAGGGGGCGTACAACTCGCAAGGAATATTGGTTAACATCGTTGTTTTTGCTTATACTATTGCTGGCGACAGCGGTTTTATCATTAAACTTGGCTGCGTGTGTGTCAATAATTTGCATGCTGCCTGCTACTACAATGCTTTGGCGTCGTTTTCGTGATACTGGTATATCTATGTGGTGGATTGGTCTTGCGCTTGTATTCGGGGCGACAATTGCGATTTTGCCCGAGTTGTTAATGAATAAAGTGGCGATTAATTGTTTGATTTATGGTGAATGTCATATATATAATTTGCGTTTATATACTTTTATTAGCTATTTAACAAAATATCATTTAGAGGTTGTGTTGGGAAATTTGCCAGGATTGATAATAATATTGTTACCAAGCAAAAAGCGTTAAATGTTCTTTTGTTTCATAATTCCACGAATATAAAAAATCAGAGGGGCGGTATCCCATACCCCCCCTATGGATATCGGGTTAAAATTTGGTTCCTGGATAAAAAGAATGCTTTTTTGCCGTGTGTCTGTGCGACAAATGGCCCGTGTCAGCGATTGAGCATGTTGGTGGTATAAGAGTATGCCATAAAAATATTTTGGCTGTTGTCGTGGCAAAAAAAAGAAAGTCAGTGGACCAGGACAGGACCATAAAAAATATTTTTTCATGATATGTTTTTGACCGTTTTTTAGTGTGTTTTTATGGGGATAAAAATAGGGTCCATATTTGGGACATTTTATTCAAATATTTGGCAAAAAACACCATAAGTTTCAACAGTCGGCCAGTTCAAAAAAAGAAATAAAAAAAACGCGGAAAACCGCGAAAATCCGATGTTTTTCAATTGTGCTGCTTTGCTTTGGTGTCTCATTACAAATCAGCCGCTCTACCAACTGAGCTAAACCGGCAATGCCAGCCAATTATACATATCTGCACGCATAACGCAAGTAAAAAAATCATAAAATATCTTGATGTGGACAAAATGTATGTTTGTGTAAGGGAGGGGAGCTTGAGAATGTTTGCTTATGGCGTTATGGAAGGTTTTTGTACACAATGGGTGATGTTGGTACATAAAACAATATAAAAAATAAGGGGGATGTTTATGATAACCCATAAAGATATTTGGAATACTATTGATGCAGTGGCGAATAATAACAATATTACGCCATCAAGGATGGCTATAAATTGTGGATTGGATTCCACCACATTTAATAAAAGCAAAAGGCTGGGGGCGTACGGTAAATTGCGTTGGCCGTCATCGGAAACAATCACAAAGATACTTAATCGGCATAATTTGTCTATGTCAGAATTTGGTTATTTGTGTGATAAGTGTGTGGCAGAACGGATAAAGAATGAGCGAAAGTAAAAAAGTGAAAAATCGGTTATAAAAGTTGTAAATGGTAATGATAAAAAAACTTGCATTTATATTTATTCAGGGCAAAATGGGGGTATGAATAAAGTAAAATTACCAGAATTATTAGCGCCTGCAGGTACGTTGGATGCTTTTAAGACCGCTATTTTATATGGGGCGGATGCGATTTATGCGGGGTTGCCTGGCTTTTCCATGCGGGCGCGCGCGAAAATTGATGTCGAAGGGGTGAGACAGGGAATAGAACTGGCGCACGAGGCGGGAAAAAAGGTTTATTTGGCGTTTAATCTGTTCGCACATGATCACGAGTATGCCCATATGCCACGTGTGGCTGAGATTATTCGGTATCTGAATCCGGATGCGTTGATTGTGTCTGATCCTGGGATTGTTATGTGGGTGCGCGAAAATTTCCCAGATATGCCAATTCATATCTCGACACAGGCGAATATATGTTCGGCAAAAACAGTTAAGTTTTGGCAGAGTGCGGGTGCAAAATTGTGTGTGTTGGCGCGCGAGGTGTCGCACAGCGAATTTAAAAATATTCGAGCAGAATGTCCTGACGTCGGTCTGGAAATTTTTGTTCATGGTGCAATGTGTATGTCCTATTCTGGGCGATGTTTGTTGTCAAATTTTATAACAGGGCGTCCGGCAAATCGCGGGGCGTGTGCGCAACTGTGCCGGTGGAAGTATGATGTGATATTGCGCGAACGCGAATCTGGCGTTGAAATGCCAATTGAAGAAGACGCGCGTGGTGCGTACATAATGAATTCCAAAGACCTGTGTCTGATGCCGCGTCTGGCTGATGTGATTTCTGCTGGTCCTGACAGTCTGAAAATAGAAGGACGCAATCGTTCTGAATATTATGTTGGCAGTGTGGTTCATGCGTATCGTTGTGCGATAGACGCGTATGCGCGCGACCCTGAAAACTTTGACCCCGCGCCATTTATGGATTGTTTAAATCGTCTGGAAACACGCGGATATACGACGGCGTTCTTTGATGGGCCGGTGCCACCGTCGGCGCATAACTATGAAACAACGCGCAGTACATCCGATTATCATGCGGCGGGCGTTATAACCGCGGTGGATGATAAAAATATAACATTTGAATTGCGTAATGAAACGCGCATAGGCGATGAAATCACATTTATTTTGCCCGGGACGATGGAATCTGTGACGGTAAAACTGACAGAATTAATAAATGCTAACAATGGTGAACGGGTGGAAAAACTGGCTGCTGGTATGGGTAACAGTATTTTGATTCCGCGCGCGTGGTTGGGGAACAGGCACTTGGATAAATTGGTGCCGTATGTTTTAGCGTGTAAAAAGAAACATTAAAAAAATCCCCATTTGGGGATTTTTTATTTTTGATTGTGTTTAGAAGGGGATATCATCACCGATGTTCGATATAGATATTTCTTCGCGAGGGATGGATGTCGGCGTGGATGGTGTGTTATATTCGCTGCCGTCAATGGTTTTTGCGCCACCCAGGATTACCATTTGGCCGCCAAATGGGTTCAGAACAATCTCGGTTGTATAAACATCCGCGCCAGACTGGTTTTGCCATTTGCGTGTACGCAAGGAGCCCTCTAGATATAATTTAGTTCCTTTTTGTAACATGCGTTCAGCAACTTCGACCAAATTTGGATTAAATATTACAACACGGTGCCATTCTGTTTGTTCCTTTTGTTCGCCGGTTGCGCGGTCGCGCCAACGATCAGAAGTCGCCAGGGAAAAACTGACCACCTTTTGACCGCTGCCCATGGTGCGAACCTGGGGTTCTTGGCCAATATTGCCAACAAGGATAACTTTATTAATACTTCCTGCCATATCACTTCCTTTTAGTTTTTACTTAATATAATTGGATTTGAGCAATTATAGCTTTAAAAAGCAAGTGTTTTTTATATAGGTGCAGAAGCTAAAAAACATACGTATAAGCCAGATAAAAATAAGGAGATACAAAAATGATATATGGCTATATTCGCGTATCAACAGACCATCAAACCACTGAAAATCAACGTTTTGAAATCAAAAAATTTTGTGAAAAGCAAGATATCGTAATTGATTGTTGGGTCGAAGAGACTGTTTCTTCGACCAAGGATTTGAATAAGCGAAGGTTGGGGCGCTTGCTGCGCAGAATTCAAAAGGACGATTTGATTATTGCGTCGGAATTGTCGCGATTGGGACGTAATCTACTGCAGGTAATGAGCATTTTACATCATTGTATGGATGTTGGTGCCAAGATATGGACAATCAAAGATAACTATCGACTGGGGTCGGATATTACATCCAAGGTGTTGGCTTTTGCATTTGGTTTGTCAGCAGAAATTGAACGAAATTTGATTTCGCAACGTACTAAAGAAGCTTTGGCACGTGTTAAATCCGAAGGAAAGCGTGTCGGGCGACCGTTGGGCAGTCACAATGTGTGTAAACTGGATGGACGCGAGAAATATATTTCACGAAAATTAAGCGATGGCCGTACCAAGTATGAAATTGCGCGACATTTGTGTGTGCATCGTGATACATTGACAAGGTTTATTGAAAAGCGCGGAATACAAGCAGATGTGGTTAATATACCGTTGGACCTGCCTGTGCCCAAGTCGCGAATACTGAAAATATAATTTAGCTTTGCTTTTTACATAAGATGCTTTGTTCGCCAAATTGATTGTGCGGTCTGCGAATGTGTTTGTCTTGTTAGTATTGTGTCCCGTCGGTGCGACCAGGTACATATTGCCGTTAATTATTGTGCCTGCTGTGAATGTCCGGTTACGATATTTTGCGTCAACTGTGACAGAGCCTGTGGTAATGTCGGCAAAATTTCCTGGTTTTTCAATCCAAAAAGATATTCTTGTGTGATAGCATTTCTGTCTTTGTTTGTTCTGGTAAGTAGCCTTGCGCATTATATATGGCTACAAAGCGTCGGTTTGTCAATGTTTGTGTTTTTTTGTCAAAAGGGGCAGGTGGGTGTAGTTTTTTTATATTTTTACTTGCTTTTTCGGCTGGTTTTGTTTATTATCGGGTCACGCACTTTGTGCGAAGAACACAGCCGTTCTGTTAAATTTGTGTCCAAGTGAATAATTTGGGTTTCCACAGACGGCGAGGATAATAACACAAAAAAGGATGAAAATCATGGCATTGCCAACATTTACAATGAAACAGTTGATGGAAGCAGGTGTTCATTTTGGCCACCACACACGTCGCTGGAATCCGTTGATGACACCATATGTTTATGGCGTAAAAGATAAAATTCATATCATTAATTTGAATAAAACCGCACCATTGTTGCATCGTTCTTTGGTTGCGTTGGAAGCAATCGCTGCCGCCGGTGGCAAAGTTTTGTTTGTTGCAACAAAACATCAGGCAAAAGATATTGTCAAAGATGCAGCGGAACGTTGTGGTCAGTACTATGTGAACAATCGCTGGTTGGGTGGTATGTTGACAAACTGGACGACCGTTTCACAGTCTATTCGCCGTTTGAAAAAGATGGAAGCGGATGTCGCAAATGCCGACAAATTGGGCTTGACCAAGAAAGAAGTTGGTGTTATGACCAAAGAAATTGAAAAACTGCGCGATATTTTCGGTGGTATTTTGGATATGCATGGAACACCACAGGCCATGGTCGTTATTGATGTACCGCGTGAAATGAATGCTGTTCGCGAAGCAAGAAATTTGGATATCCCAACAATCGCGATTTGTGATACAAATGCAAATCCTGAAATGGTTGATTACCCGGTTCCAGGTAATGATGATGCTGCACGCGCAACTCAGTTGTATTGCGATTTGTTCGTTGATGCAATTTTGTCAGGCATTGAAAAACGTTTGGGCGGGGCGGCTGGCAAAAAGGCCGAGTCCGATATGCGCGCAGAAGTAGCCGATGAATTAGAAGACGAAATCAAAGAAAAAGAAGCGAAGATTAAGTCAAAAACATCCGAAGCACGTGCAGAACGTCGTGGAAAATTGACAGATAAATAATGTATTGGTCAATTTATGAAAATGTGTGTGGGGGTAAATTTCCCCCACACGTGAAAAAAATTTAATTATGGGGGATTTATACGATGGCAGAAATTACAGCAAAACTGATTCAAGAACTGCGTGAAAAAACATCCGCTGGGATGATGGATTGCAAAAAGGCCTTAATCGAAAATAATGGTGATATTCAGGCTGCATCTGATTGGTTGCGCCAAAAGGGTATTGTTAAAGCCGCTTCCAAGGCGGGACGTGTTGCCGCATCTGGTTTGGTGACCGTTGTTAAATGCGATGGTATGGGCTGCGTTGTTGAATTGAATGCGGAAACAGACTTTGTTGCAAAGAATGAAAAGTTCCAGAAGTTGGTTGCAGATGTTGCAAACAAGGCGATGGAATTAAAAGGTGATTTTGATGCTACAATGGAAGCTGTCAAGGATGATATCGCAGCAACAATTTCGACGATTGGTGAAAATATGAACTTGCGCCGTATTGCGCGTGTTCAGGGTGATAAAATTTTCACATATATTCATAACGCCTTGGTTCCGGGTATGGGACAGATTGGTGTTGCCGTTGCAATCAATGGTGACGATGCTAAAATTGATGAAATTGGTTCTAAGATTGCAATGCATATTGCGGCGACTAAACCTGAATTTATGACAATCGCAGATGTCGATCCAGTTGCAGTTGAACGCGAAAAGAAAGTGTTTATCGAATCTGGAGCAACGGCAGGCAAGCCAGAAAACATCGTTGAAAAGATGGTCGAAGGTCGTATCAAGAAATACTATGGTGAATCGGTTCTGGAAGAACAACCATTCGTTATGGACCCATCTAAGACAGTAAAAGAAGTAGTGGCCGAGGCCGGTGGTAAATTGTCGGGCTTTGCGTACTATGTACTGGGTGAGGGAATTGAGAAACGTGAAGACAATTTGGCCGATGAAGTGGCAAAGATGTTGAAGTAATAAAAATCCCCCAATCGGGGGATTTTTTAGTGGTTAGTGTAAGTGCAAGTGGTTAGTGGCGGAATCCCACTGCGCCAAGGCTTCGTGGAACAAGTCATGATACTTAAAATAAAAGTAATTGAATTTATATTTCGTTTATTTTATAATGATTTGGAACCAACAGGGATGTTGGGTCAGGGACGTAAGAAATCCTATATTGCAGCGGTGCATATATTGCATTGATATCCGACTATGGCAAAATAAAACCAGGGTGCGGATGCGCTTTTTATTTTGCAAATTTTCTGCCCGATTTTTGTCGGGGGGTCCGTGGTTATACAACAGCGCATATGCGTAAAGGCCACGGAGGTCATTCTGTGATATGATTTTCTTAACCCCCTGACCGTCATTACCATGACGGTTTTGTTTAATTAAACGAAAAAGGGAAAAGAAAATGAAAAAACACATTGTTTTAACTTCGATGGTTGCGATTGCAATCTCGTGCCCAGCCATGGCGACAACGGACGTCACATTTAGTGGCGCGTATAATAATGGCGCATCAAAGATTGCCGATGGTGTTGCAGATACAACGTATGACTATCTTCGAACGGATGGAACAACCGCAACTGGTGTTGCATATGATGCAGACCCTGTGTTGACCGATTTTACGTATACAGACAAAGATGGTAATCTGGCTAATTTGTCAACGGGAACACCGGTACAATCTGATTTTGTGGGAACAACAGTTGCCGATGGCGTGAATGTTAAAAGTACCTAGGAAATTGTATCTGGTGCAACCGCCAGCCGCGATAACTATACTTATGTAAATGGCGCAGGTGATGAAGTGACATTGGGTGAAGGTCCGCAAGATATAAGGGAAGTTGTTGCATTAGATGCTACATACACGGGTGGTGCATCGGTTGATGTTGTTAATGGTACGGCTGGTGAATTCAATGGAACATTGTATACAGTTGAAGATTCTGGTTATGTATATCATCTGTCAGAAGATGGTATCAAATTGGTTGATGAAAGAAATTTGGATGTGACGCCGACAGCTGGTTCTGCGTTGGAAACAGAATTTAATAATATGGTTGCTGCATATAATGCTGATAAAATTAATATTGGAAATGCCGAGACTACGACTGAGGCGAATAAATTGGTCGAGGATGCTAATTGGTCTAATGCTGATGGTGTCTTTACAACAGACAGCAATAAAATTGCGGAACTGGATGGTTATTTCGCAACTGTTGGTGCGGCGACTGATGCATTGGCGGCGGCCCAGGATGCTCAACAGGTGGCAGCGGATGCATATGCTGCAAATGATGAACTGTTCCAGGCAGCAAAGGAAGTCTATGATGCGCCAATTCTGGAAACAATCACAAATGGCGCGAATGATGCGATTGACGATGCGTTGGCACAGGGTGGCGCGATTCGCAATGAATTGGACCAGAAAGTAAATCTGGCCGATGCAGAAGAAATCTTTGCGGACAAACAGCAATGGGTTGACAATACGCTGGGTATTGAATCTGCAAATTCAAACGCGGTGTCAGATGCGCTGACCGGTGAAATCGCAGGCGATGAAACAACGTTCAGCGGCGCAATTAACGCAATTGATGATGCTGTTTCTCAGAATACAGCGGATATTGTAACAAACGCAGAAAATATCGCAGAAAATAAGGTGGCAATCGAAGAAGAAGTTGCAAACCGTATTGCGGGCGATGAAATGACATTGGCATCGGCCAAGGCATATGTTGATTCCAAGAATGAATTGGCTTTGAAATCTGCATATGATTATACAGATCACAAAGTTGGTGCATTGGAAGAAGACTTGTCTGCAGGTGTCGCAAGTGCAGTAGCCATGTCGTCCGTCGCTGTGTCTGGTGTGGGCAAGGGCGAAGTCTCGGTTGGTGGTGGTTATGGCTATTACAACAGTCAATCCGCTATTGCATTGGGTGCGGCAATGGGAATTAGCGATAACTGGTCCGTAAATGCGGCGGCCGGTTTGGCGGATTCAAATGTCACATTCCGTGCAGGAACAAATTACAAGTTTAAATTGTTTTAGTTGAAAAAAATCCCGCCAAATGGCGGGATTTTTATTTGCCCCAAGTGGGGCTGATTGTAAATTCTGCCACCAAGGGAACTGATAATTTTGTAATGTGTTCCATGGTGGATTTAATTTTATGCGCAAATTCATCGGCAAATTCAGATTTGCATTCAAATATGATTTCATCGTGTACCTGCATAATCATGTGAATTTTGTCATAATTGGGGCGCATTATGTTTTTATTAATTTCAACCATGGCACGTCGCATCAGGTCGGCCTCGAATCCCTGGATTGGGGCGTTAATTGCTGCGCGTATGGCATATGCGCGCATGCGGGGGTTCTTGATATCTGGCAATTCAATGCGACGTCCCCATGGAGTATAAACGCATGCGTGGGCCAGGGCGAATTCCTTGGTTCGTTCGATATATTGGCGAATCTCGGGCAGACCTGCCATATATGTGTCGATAATGTTTTTTGCGTCCGCTTGGGATACACCCAGTTGGCCAGCCAGACCAAACGATGATATACCATAAATAATTGAAAAGTTCACGGTTTTTGCCGCACGACGCAAATCACGCGGGACCGGTTGGTTGGATGGGATGTCAAATATTTTGCGGGCGGTTTGTTCGTGTATGTCTGCGTTATTATTAAATGTTTCTTTGAATGTTTGAACATTTGCAATATCTGCCAACAGGCGTAATTGAATCTGAGAATAGTCAACTGATATCAATGTATGACCAGGGGCAGCAATAAAGCATTTGCGGATTTCTTCGCCCAGTTCAGTCTTAATTGGTATATTTTGCAGGTTTGGGTCGCGACTGGACAGGCGACCGGTGTTGGTACTGGTTTGAAGATAGGTTGTATGAATGCGGCCGTCAGACGCAATTTGACGCGGCAATGCGTCCGCGTATGTGCCTGCAAGTTTTGCGATTGAACGCCAATTTAGTATTTTTTCAATAATTTCGTGGGCGTCAATTAAATCGTTTAACGAATCAGCATCGGTGGAACGTTTTCTGTTTGCAGGCAAATGTAATTCGTCAAATAAAACCGCACCCAGTTGTTTGGGGCTGGCGATATTAAACTCATGACCGGCCAGTTGCCAAATATCGGTCTGTAATTTTTGCAATTGTTCATGGAATACGGTGGACAGGTGTTGTAATTTCGCACGGTCCGCCAATACACCAGTGCGTTCCATTTGCACCAATATTGATATTAGCGGCAAATCGCATGTTTCGTATAGTTCTTGTAATTTTTTGTCCGCGTTTAATTCGGGGCGCATTAAATCATACAGTGCGCGACAGATGCAGGCATCTTCGGCGGCATATTGACAGGCTTGTGACACCTTTAGCCCATCAAAGTGCATGTCGGCATCACGGGTCTTGGGCGGAAATAGTGATGAAAATTTGATGTTTTCATGCCCCAGATACATCAGTGCCAATTCGTCCAGTCCATGTCCGTGGCGCGTGCCATGCAATATGTATGACAGCAACATTGTATCGTCAATGGGATGAATTTGCGTTGTGTCCCAACCTTCGTTCGCCATGATATGCAGGTCATATTTCAGATTGTGGCCGATTTTTATGATGTTTGGATTTGTTAATACAGGCCACAGTTTTTCGTAGACCGTTTTAATGTCCAGTTGATTCGGTGCAATATCGTTGCCACCAAATAAGTTGGGCGTGCCATCGCGATGGCGAATTGGAATGTATGCGCCATTAGTGTCGTTTATTGCCAATGATATGCCAACAATTTTGTCGATTGTGTGGTTCAGGCCCGTTGTTTCCGTGTCTATTGCCAATATTTTATCGATTTTGCCCAGATATTTGTCCAGTGCCGCAACAGTCGTAATTGTTTCGCATTTGATGTCGCGTTTTTTTGTTTGTGTGGTTGTGGGTGGATTGTCGGGTATATCACATGCGTTGCCGGGAAAATTAAATTCTGTATTGCTGGGTGAATTTTTTTCAATTGGGAATAATTTTTCAATTTTTGTGACCAGGGAATTACTTTCCACATTGGTGCGAATAAATTCCAGTGCGCCCGGTGTGTTAAACCGAAATGGGGTAATCGTCAACCCGGATAAATCAACATCTGTCTTTAAAGATACCAACTGTCTGGATATATATGCCATTTCGCGGTTGTCGCGCAACAGATTGCGAATACGTTCGTTTTTGACGTCGTCCAGATTTGCGTACAAATTGTCCAGGGTGCCAAATTGGTTGATAAGTTCTGATGCCTTTTTCGGACCAATGCCGGGGACCCCGGGTACATTATCGGACGAATCGCCCATCAGGGATTGAACATCAATTACCTGATGTGGTTTTACACCGAATTTTTCCAAAACTTCGGGGTCGCGAATTTCGCGGTTTTTCATGCCGTCATATAAAAATACGCAGTCGGACACCAGTTGCATTAAATCTTTGTCGCTGGTGATAATGCGGGTGGCATTTGGTTCGGTGCAATTATTGCGTGCCAGGGTGGCGATAACATCGTCAGCCTCGACCCCGGGGACACACAGGACGGGCATGCCCATTGATATCAGGCCAGACTGAATCATTTGCCCCTGGGTGATTAAGTCCGCAGGTGTTTCAGAACGATTCATTTTGTATTCTGGGTAAATATCCTGGCGAAATGTGATGCGTGATGCGTCGAAAACGCATACGAACGCATCGTCGGGTTTTGCAGATGCCAAAATTGGCAAAATCATATTGAAAAATCCATATACCGCACCGGTTGGGGTGCCATCTGCGCGCGTTAGGCGACTGTGAACGCCATAGTATGCACGAAACAGCAAAGAATTTCCATCGATTAGTGTCAGCATATGGATTTTTCGGTTGTGTTGTTAGTTAATCCTAGAATACATAACGTGCCTTTATACGACCTTCGTATTGCAGCAAGTCGATGTCAGGCATGATGTCTGGAGCATACAGGACGCGGCCTTCTACATCAACATTAAACGGTAATACTGGCAGGTTCAATGTGGCCCCCAACATGCCCTGGTATGCCATGGTGTCTTCCGTTTCGATTGAGCTGTATTTTGTGTCAAATGTATAACCAATGCCGGCGCCAATATAAGGTTTGATAACAGGTAATGGCAATTTGAAATATGCGTTAACCAGGCCAAGACTGGCGGTTAGTGCGTCCGAATCTAGGTAGTTGTATTCCAGTTCAACACGAAACATCGGGATATCCATACCCAAGACTGCGCCATAGGATTGAGAGGACTTTGAAAAATTGTCGTTGTCATCGAACAGTGTATAGCCTCCTATCCCAAACGTTGCGCCAGCATAAATGTCAAACAAAATGTTTGCGTTTGCAACGCCTGTGGATAGTGTAATTGCAGTTGCAGTTAAAATACTGAATGATTTTATGTTCATGTTTTCTCCTTTATATGGTACTATAATAGAAGAAATGGTGGTAAATATGCAAGAAAATAAACCTTTTTTAGTGGTTGGTTTGGGTAATCCTGGGCCACAATATGTTAGTACGCGTCATAATGTTGGATTTATGGCGGTGGATTTTCTGGCGGGGGCGGGGGCGACGTGGAAAAGCGAAAAAGATGCGTTAACCGTCCGCGTGGATATTGATGGACGACGTGTTATATTTGTAAAACCCCAGACGTTTATGAATAACAGTGGTATGGCGGTTGGCGCATTGATGACTTTTTACAAGATACCGTTGGAAAATTTAATTGTAATCCATGATGATATGGATATTACGGTTGGAGATTGCCGCGAAAAAATTGGTGGTGGCAGTGCAGGGCATAATGGTATTCGTTCAATTGATGCACATATAGGACGCGATTATAGGCGTATTCGTATTGGAATTGGGCATCCGCGTGATTTTGATTTGCCGATGAATCCGGCAGATTGGGTTTTGGGTAAATTTGGGACAGTGCAGTTAGACTTGATCCGCAAAGCGATAGATAATATTAAACTGTGGTAAAATCTGTATTCGCAGATGGTTTATTTATTGTTTGGATGTATTTTTGTTGCAGTCGGTACATTTATTGAACAGTTTGTCGGTGCCTGGCAAGGTAAAGCAATTGTTATTGCGGTCGCAAATTTGGGTTTCGCCACCTTGCATATAACAATTGTTGATAGACTGGGCACCCGCAGCTGAGGTTGACCCAGCGGGACATTTTTCTGTTGCTGATACTTTTGAGCAGTAATGGCCGATGGGGCATTCTTGCCATTGGGCGGTTAATGTGATGTCAAGGCCGTTTGATAGGGTGCTGAGTTGAGTGCCAGGGCTTATCAGGTTTTGTGTTGTGCAATTTTCGCAGATCCACCCAAGGAAAGTGTATCCGCGGTATGTACAATTAGAAGCGTTGGGGGCAGTGCAATTTGTTTCGCCATAAGTACATTTTGAGTTTGTCATTCTTGAACAACTTGCCTGGCCCGTAACATAGCTTATCAAGAATGTGTTGCCAACACAATCTTGGTTGTTGTTATTTAATTGTGCGGAATTGGATTGATTTTTTATGTGATAGCCAGGATTGCAGTTGCAGCCGTTTCCTGTTGCATTTGTCGAAGAATTTGCGCCACATGGTTCACAAACGATGTTTCGGCCGTTGCTGTATGTGTTTGCAGGACAAGGTACGCATCTTGAAATGTCCCAGATACAACCAATTGTTGTGTTGCATGTGGTTTGGGTAGCAATATTGGCGCAATTGACCGCATCAGACGATGTCGGTATCAGGTAAAATACGGGTGTTAATAGCGCGATAATTAATTTTCTCATCCTGATGCTATGCTAGACAAAAAATAATGGGGAAGCAATAAAAAAATCCGACATAAGTCGCCGGATTTTATCTAGGGTGTTGTTGTGTTACATACATCGTCTGAATACTTAATATGCCATTTGTCTGGTACAGTACATTCTTCTGCAAGCTGATCGGTATTGCATGGTGCCCAGCCCGTGTCTGAATAAGTGCATATACTATCAGTAGTCTGATAATAGAATGATGACACATTGGACATGCGGGTGTTGTTCGATGTTGTTGTTGGGGCGATATAGTAACCGTTGCTGTCAATCAGAACCAGCGAACCGTTACATTGAACCGATTGACCATTTGGATAATTATTGTTGGCTGTGCCCGCCCATGAGAGTGTACCAAGGCAGACTATGTTATATGTAATATTATCTTGCTTGTAACTGGCAATCAGGGTGGCCGTTTGGGCATCTGCTGGTGCGCAGATACTTTGGCCAATTATGTTGTTGGTTATGCCGTTAGCAACAAAATAGTTGGTTGCGGTAATCGTGCGGACGTTGCCTGATTCACAACAGTTACCGTTGGTGTCAACAATGCCAGTGTTGCAACAATTTGTAAAGTTATCGTATACAGTGAAGCGTTGAGCAGGTAGACAGTCATTGCCCGCGCTGTCAGTGTTGCCTGATGGAACGCATTGACCTGTGCTAGAAAATACATAGCCTGGGCGACAGCTTGTGTTGCGACAGCTGTCAGATGCGGTATCGGTGCCTGTGTTTCGGGCGAACCATGCCAGTAATGTATCTGTGTTGCCATTTGTTTTGATTTTGTTGTGCGGTATGATTTTGCGATTATGGTTATCCGAATCAGGCACGAGGTCCAGATTGGTATTGGTGGGTGCCTCGCAGTTGCCCCAGATGCGTTCCGCCAGACGACAGGTATAACATTCTGTGGATACAAGTCCGTCAGGGGTCGAGTTAACGCATTGTGTATCGCAAATGTCGTGCACGCAGTTGGAACCCGGGTCCGTAATACAGTTGATAGTGGTTCCCCCGTTGGGATGTACAGTGAGGTTGTCCGCGTTACTGATACCATACATTTCGCCATAGAATGTGCGATGTGTTTCAGTTCCATCCTGGATTATGTCTAATGCGTGCAAGGTCTGGATTTTTGCCAGTGTATCCGAGCCTGCGCTAGCAACACAGTCTACAACTTCGTTCCAACAGGCGGTGCGTTCAAGAATTGATTTACGATTAATAGATGTGTCCATGTTTTCGCACATCACAAAATTGCCAGCAGAGGTTGCGCAAGCCCGGATTATGCAGGCGCGTCCAACTTCCTGGCAGGTTTGCAGTATTGTTTCATAGGTTTTATTGGTTGCTATTTCCGTCATGCCGGTGTCCCAGGTGTCTGCGCCAGGTGTTGTTTCCATAAGTGCAGCGCATGCGTTTTGTACCTCGGCACACATGGCGTTGACGGTTTTGTCGGCCGTAACACCAAATATAGACAATGCGCGTGCATCAAAATTAGTAATCGAATTGGATGCGTTATCTAAGCATTGAGTTGTCAAAGTGGTGCAGGATTGGCGTACTTGTTCCAACTTTTCTTCTTGGGCAAGTTTTATTTGTGACAGTGCATCTTCCAGGAATTCGTTCCATACATAGTCTGAGATGTCTTGGCAATTTTCCATGGCTGGTTCCAAGAACTTCTTTTTAGAATTTAAAAATGTTACAAAATGTTCGTTGCCAGGGGCCGTCACCCAGGTTTGGTTCGATTCGGGACGGGTTATTAATGTTGTTAAATTGGCCAAATCTGGGGTCAAAAATGTCTGGCCTGTGGTTGGATCGATATAACGGCCTGATGTATCCAGGCATTTGCCCATATCTGCGCCACATACGGTTGAATCGGTTAACATGTCTAACATCTTGTGTTTACAGGTTAAAATATCGTCTGAATTACGTTTTTGGTGAATGTCCAGACGAGACATGTCCAACAACGCGCCCGATTCGAATACTTGGGCGCGTGCTTGGTCGACCTGGGTTTGATAGGATTTTTTTACAATGTTGCAATCCGATTCGATTGCCACCATGTAACTGTTTTCTGCAATTGTAATATCTTCGGGCGAGCAAACTTCGGTCGCCATTTCTCGACATATAGGCAGGGCGGCGGCATGCAATTCTGTGCCGGATTTTGTTGTAGTTGAAGCGCCCGCCATGGAATCAAGGTTGTCAAAAGCCGATTCTATGTTTAATGAAAGTGATATGGCGTTTAGATTTTGGTCAAAATTATTGTCATTAAAACTGTTGTTCAGTTTTTTTGCGATTTCATCCAACATTTTTTTCGATTCGGATGTGTCTTTGGTGGCATATGCCAGTTCGCCCTGGGTAGGTGTATTTATTGCAAGCGCGTCTTCTTTGTCTAAATTGACGGTCAGCAGGCGCTGACTGAAATCCAACAGTTTGTCTTCTACGTTGGCAAGTCTTTTTTTTGTGCTGTCAAATTCGTGGATACGAGACGAGCATGCACAGCGTTTAAGCTGGCTGTCCTTGTTCGCACAAAACTCGTCCATGCAATCGAAGAAAACCGCGCGACATTTGGAAAAATCGCGATTTAATATATTCGAGCTGGGGGTTGCGGTGCGTGCCCGTGTGTTGGTCGCGCGGTTTTTTGTCGTACGGGCGACGGGTTGTCGAGCTGTTGCGTTGCGCGATTGTGAATTTGTACGTGTTGATTGTGCGTCGCTTTGGGATTTAGACCTGGTTGCGGTGCGTGTTGATACCGATTTTTCCGGCGCTTGTGCGTTGTCTGTCGATTCGCGAGACGATACAGCAACCGAGCGGTTGCGCGTGGTTGTGACAGATTTGTCACTGCTTGCTGTGCGCGCCGTTATCGTTACAGGTTTGAGACTGGGGATGGCGCGTGTGCTTGAAACAGATGGCGTATCGCGACGGGTGACCGCGTGTGCAGTGTTAACTGCAACAAGTGATACCGCCTGAAACGCAAGCAGCACAAGCAGTCCAGCCAAAAACATTTTGATTCCATTCATCTCGTTAAGTGAATGTTAGCAAATTTATAAAAAATCGGGCAAGGGGAAAATGTGGTATGAGACCATGAGGCAGGATGGTTTGGTTTTTCCGTCCGTCTGCGCTGACGCTACGCCGAGACACTCAAATTTTCAACGCGCGCTGCGCTTGCTTGAAAATTTGGTGCGACCAGGGGGAATCGAACCCCCACGAGTTGCCTCACAGCATCCTTAGTGCTGCGCGTCTACCAGTTCCGCCATGGTCGCCTGTGTTGAGTATATTATTGTAATATTTTTACAATATCAAATTTGTTTTTCAATAATTTTTATGATAAAATTGCGGTAAAGGAAAGGAAGCAATATGAAATTTGTGGCAAGTTTTTTGTTTAACTGTTCGGCATTTCTGTTGGTTGCTGTGGCGACTGGTGGTGCGCGTGGGGCATATTATCAGCCTGCGCAACAGGGTTATGTTCAGCAAGGATATACACAACAGGGGTATGTTCAACAGCCCTATGCACAACGTGTGCTGGCGAATACTTATGCCAATCAAGGTATGGGGTATAATCGTAATCAATATGCAAATAATGCTGGGTATGTAAATCCTCGTACAGGAATAGTGCAAACGCAACAGACGCAACAAACGCAACAGAGGCAGCAAAGGCAGCAAAGTTCCACAAAAGCACAGACGGCCAATGCGACCGCACAACAAGGTGGACTTAGTTTGGGGATTGGCGTGAACAAGCAATTTGCCAACTGGGGATTTGAGATGGATGTCGCCGGTTCAAAATTGCATTATGACAACATTGATTGGTTGGTGTTGGATGTTGCGGGTAATTATGGATTTAATGTGGGAAATCTGATGATGCAATTGAACGCCGGGATACAGTACGGTATGCAGACCGGCGAGACTACTATGGTTGATGATGATATAACTAATGGTGGATATTTATATGGCGTGCATTATTATGATGATCTTGTGGGGGTAAAGAATGGGCATGCTGTTTCAGTTGGTACCAGCAAGGACGGCAGTATGTTCGGGTATAATTTTGGCCTGGGTATTACAGACATGTTCAAGATAGGTGCTTTGAAGGTGACGCCTTCGGTTGGGTGGCGTTATTTGAAGTACAAACTGGAAACATCGGATAATAAGGGGGCGGTTGTTGTTAATGCGGATTATGATGCGTCTTGTGTGACTTTAAGTGATGGGTCTGTGCAGTGTTGGCCTTTGATTGCCGCGTTTGATAGTATTTTGAATTATGCTACGCCCGAATATCCGGGGTATTCGTATTTTGATGCGAATGGTGATCAGTTGACGGATGTTGATGGAGATGGATATCTGGATGGCGAGGCATATTATGTAGCCGTTAAATTGCCCAGTGGGGCTGATTATGTTGAAGCCGAAGGTACGTTTTATTTCGAACAACCGGACATCAGTCATTCATACGAGGTTGAATGGGCGGGCCCATATGTAGGATTAGGGGTGCGCTATGATATCAATCAATATAATTGGGTAGATGCGAATTTTGAATTTGGGCTGCCTTCGTATACAGCAACTGGCGATCAACCATATCGTATTGATTGGCAACATCCGAAATCTATTCAGGACAAAGCGGGAATTGGTTCCGGGATTCATTTTGGAATGGGGGCAGATTGGCGGACTATGTTAACAGACAATATCGCGTTGTCGGTTGGTTTGACGTACGACTATTACAAGGTGTCCGATGCAGATGCGACCACGTACTTGAACCCAGAGTATTGGGAACCCGAGTACGAGCTGTTGTTTGAAGCCTGGCAGACTGTGCTGAATGATGATTTTGGCTATGATTTTTCGGCGGCAGATATTGAATATTATATGCTGAATGGTATAACAGCGGCGGAGGGCATAGTTGATACTGCAGGAAATCCTGTTGTGTTAAGTCCAGAATATGTTGCACAGGTCAAAGCAAATGGCTGGGAAGATACGACCGATGGTGAAGTGGAATCGTTTTATAAGTCGCTGGGCATCCGTATTGGTATAAACGCAAGGTTCTGATAATATGCTGAGTTTGCGAAATGTTTTTGTTGGTTGGCTGTTAAGTCTGGTTTGTGTCGTTGGACATGCACTAGATTTGCGCGGGGTGTCTGATGTAAATGTGACCAGCGATACTGCGGTAATTGCAAAAGATATGGCATTTGACGAGGCCAGGCGACAGATTGTGATGGATGTATTGCGGCAATATGCGGACGCAGATGCGTTGGCGATGGCGGTGCGGAATGCAAAAAGTTCAGAATTAACGGAATTGGTTGCGGCATCTAGTATCGAGGGAGAAAAAACTTCTGATACAACATATTCGGCAAGTATTGCGATGGTGCTGGATGCTGGTTTGACGCGAAACTGGTTAGATGACAAGGGTATTCGGCATTGGTTGACTGATGAATCGAATCGCGATGTGTTTGTTGTGAATGCAAATTTGTCTGATGGGGTGACGAATTGGGCCGAATTGAATCAGATTGCGCGTAATCAGAATGTGGATTTGGATACAAAGTCTATTTCGGGTGGCGCTGTGGTTTTGGAATTACCAGTGTTAGTGCGTGCTTCGTTTACAACGGCGTTGCGCGATGCGGGATGGAAATACTTGGGCAGTGATGGTATGCTGCAGATATGGAAATAATGTGTGGGGGATGATGTGAAAAAAATTTGTTTGTATGGTGTGTGTTTGCTGATGCCGATGATGGCTGTGGCGGACGAGGTGCAGGCACAAAACCAGGAAAGTTTGACATTGGCAGTGCGCAGAATTGGATTGGAATGGTCGCAGACCAATGTAGATAATGCGGATAAATATCAGGGGTCTTCGATTACTGCATTAAAGGCGGACAGTCAAACATTTATCAAAGGCGTGTTTGACACGGCATTAGAATATAGCAAAGATAGATTTTTGTGGGATAATTCGCTGTTTATGGAATATGGTGAAACCAAGTTGCAACCATATGATGAACCAGAAACAATCAGTGAAAATGCCGATGATATTTTGTTAAGTTCTAATTTATCATATGCATGCTGGGAATTTGCAGGGTTTAAGTTAGGCCCAACTGTACGTGGGGCATATGATACAGAATTTAAACATTTAGATGATACACCGCGTCAGAATGTACTGCGTGCAAATGCTGGTATATCATTGTTTGATAATGTAGTGCTGAAAAGTTTATATTTGACTGGTGTGTATGAATATGATTTTACATATGTTGGTGAACAGGTCAGCAAGTTGGCGGCCGAGGTTGGTTGGCGACTGGAATATGATATACGCGATGGTGTAAGGTTATCATCAAATGGATATTATCGCGAATATCTAAGTTATTCCAGATTTCAGGAAAATGATTTGGAACGTGACCTGAGTGTGCTTTTGCGTTTAGATACGAATTTGTGGGGCGATTTGACGATGGGGCCATATGTGCAGTATCGTCGTGCCCGCGCCCGTGGGGTTGATGTTTATGGCAGCAGCTTTATCATGGGAATCTCTTTCAACTATATCACATCATTTGGATTGATATAGAAAACCAGTTCCTTTCTTGTCTTGAAAATCCCCCACCCGGGGGATTTTTTAGTGGTTAGTGTAAGTGCAAGTGGTTAGTGGCGGAATCCATGATTACTGCGATAAATAAAAGTTTATCTAAGTTTGCCCGTTGGGCAAATAAAGAGCAAAGCGCAAAGAGCAATTAAAGCACTTGTCATCCGTCTGCGCTTCGTTGCGCCGAGACAAGAGCCCCGGAATGACAAGAAAGACACAAAGTCACCTTTGGCGCATGTTATGCGTGGGGTATACCACCCGTCCCCGTGTTTGTGGGGTTATTTTAGTTTTTTTGTCCATTCGTTGTCGGGAAAGTTTAACTTTAACATTTCGCTATATCCATGCGCCTGGGCGGGCAGGCCGATTGCGGTATAAGCCTCGGTCAGGCGATACAGAGCCTCGGGTGTCATGGCGGTGTCCTGGGCATCGCGGACAACAGTTTGTAATTGGTTTATAGCGCTGGGCCAATTTTCAACCCGCATATCGTTGCGGGCGGAATACATAACCTTGCCCGCGATATAATTTTTCAAAATGTTTATTTTATTTTCTGCATTTTTTGCGTAGTCGGTTTTTGGAAACCGTTTAACAAGTGTTTGGAATTGCGTCAATGCGTACGCGGACATTCCCGGTTCGCGGCGGACGTCGCTGACCTGGCGATAATAGCACATGCCACGCAGGTACATTACGTATGGAACATCGCGGTGACCGGGATGGAAACGCATAAATCTGTCGGTTGCTAATAATGCACCTGCAAAATCCCCGTCCATATAGTGGGAATATGCCGCCATTATCAGTGCGTCTGGGGCCCATGTGCTGGCCGGGTGTTGGGTTTCGGCACGCAAAAATTCCATGGCCGCTTCTTCGTAATTTTCATCATTAAATTCTGCATAGGCATTTGCATATATGTCGGGCAGTGTTTGTTCCGTGGTGATTTCAGTGTCTGTGCCAGCGCAACCAGCCAATATTGCCAGTATTCCAATTAATGTGATTTGCTTTTTCATGTCTTTTTATTCCTGTCTTGATTTTTTATTGTTGATGGAAGTATAATCGAAAACATGAAATTGGGCAAACATATTTTTGGTGTTGGCGCTATGACCGGAATCAGTCGTGTTTTCGGCTTTGTGCGTGATATGTTGATTGCGCGTGTGCTGGGGGCTGGGCGGTTGTCGGATGTTTTTTTTGCTGCCTTTAAGTTGCCGAATTTGTTTCGTGATTTGCTGGGCGAGGGGGCTTTGTCTGCTATTTTTATCCCAATGTACGCGGATTCCAAACGTGACGAATCGCTGGCGCGTAATGTGTTTTCGTGGTTGATGGTTGTGTTGCTGGGGATAACAATAGTGTTCGAGATATTTATGCCACTGGTTGTTTGGGCATTGGCACCGGGATTTGATGCTGTGCCAGGCAAGATAGAGGCAACAGTCGCCGTTTCGCGGATAATGTTTGTGTATGTTATTTTTGTGTGTGGGGCGGCATTTTTATCTGCGGTATTAAATGCGTTTTCTCGATTTTTGTTGGCGGCGTTTATGCCAGTGCTGTTGAATATTATGCTGATTGGGGCGCTGTTGATTGCGATGAAATGGGGAACCGAGAATGTTTTGTACCTGATGAGCGTAACAGTTGTTTTGTCTGGCGTTATTCAATTCGGAATTTTGTGGGGGCGGATTCGCAGACAGCATTTTGGACTTAGGTTGGTTGTGCCACGATTGACACCAGGGATTAAAAGTCTGTTTGGGCGTTTGGGGGTCAGTATCATAGGTAACGGATTTTATCAGATTACTATTATTGTGGGGACTTTGGTTGCCAGTTTTCAAAGCGGGGCTGTGTCGTGGCTGTATTATGCAGACAGGATTGTTCAGTTGCCGTTTGCGATGATTGGGCTGGCTGTGGGGACTGTGCTTATTTCGTCTATTTCAAATGCATTGGCGGAAAAAAATATGCGCAGCGTTTATATTCAACAAAATTCTTCGATGCGAAAATCGTTGATGTTGATTTTGCCATGTGTAGTAGGGTTAGAGGTTTTAGCTGGGCCGATAATCAAATATTTGTTCCAGTATGGCGCGTGGTCGGCGGAATCTACTTATGCGGTGGCGGTGGCGATTATGATTCAGGCGTTGGTGTTGCCCGCGATGCTGGTTAGCCAAATTTACAGTAAAACATTGTACGCATCTCAGGATGTAAAAACGCCTGTGCGGACCAGTATGGTGTCGTTGGGGGTTGCAGCGACACTGTATGTTGCGCTGTTTCCGTTTGTGGGGTATTTGGCAATACCAATAGGGGTTGTTGTCAGTGGGTATCTGAAAAATTATTTGTTGGCGCGTGCATGCAGAATACGGGGGCTTAGTCGTTGTGACGGGCGGACTGTGCGAGCAATTGTGGCGTTTGGGTTGTGGGCAATCGTGCTGGGGGTGGTAATGTCGCGTTTTGCGGTTGATAGTATTTGGATGCTGGGGGCGATGGTTGCAGGATATGCGGTTTTGTATTTGCCTGTTGCATGGGTGATTGAAAGGCGAATTAAATAGGTTAAAAAATAAATTTGAAACGGGACCTGATTTGTGGTAAAGTATAATTCATAAAGGAATGTAAGGAGTCCCAAATTATGAAAAAAATTGTTTCCTTGGCGGTTTTAACCGCAATGTTGGCGGGTTGCGCAGATTTAAGCACAACCAGTAATAATACTAGTTATGGGGATGGATTAAGTGAAGAAACTTTGCTGACAACAGAAAATACACAAAGTTTGAACGATTCGTATTTATTGGCTGCGGCGCCAAAGTATTATATTGGTACGGCTTATAAGGTTGATGATGTTCAGTATATCCCTGTGGAAGATATGACGTATAATCAGGTTGGGGTTGTGGGGATTATACCAACAGAATTAAATGGCACTAAAACAAGTAATGGGGAAGTGTTTGATGTGAATCAGATGGTTGCGACCAGCAAGACTTTGCCATTGCCAACGATTGTGCGTGTGACAAATTTGGATAATGGTCAGTCGGCTGTGGTGCGTGTGAATAATCGTGGGCCATTTGTAAATACTCGTTTGATGGATATTTCACCTGCAGCAGCTCAGAAAATCGGGTTGAATGGACAGGGTAAGGTTCAAATTCAGGTTTTGTCGGAACCGTCTATGGCGGTTAAAAATGCTACACTGGGTGTAGTTGCGCCGGTCGTGGTACAAGAGACCGCAGTTGCAACTCAGCCCCAGGTACAGCCAGCTTCGGTTGAACCACAGCCCGAGCAGGCGCCGGTGCAACCAGTTCAGGTGGTGCAACAGCCAGTTCAGGTGGCGCAACCAGTAGCAACAGTGCCTGTTGCTGGTGAATACAGTGTACAGGTTGCCGCATTTTATGCCCAAGATAGCGCAGATTCTTTGGCACAGCGTATGAAAACATATGGTGATGCGGTTGTCGTTAACGAAGGTGATATGTTCAAAGTTCGTATTGTGAACCTGGATGCAACCCAGGCGCGCAATGTGATAGATGCGTTGCGTAATAATGAAGGTATGGCGCCGGGGTTATTAAAAGATGGGCGTTGGATAAATGCTGATAGTATTTAAAGTAAAAATCCCCCGTTTTTGGGGATTTTTTTATTAGTGTATACAAAAAGGCGAAAGTTTTTTTTATCTTAAACCCTTGGCGCGACAGCATGCGGATGCCGCTGCCTTCCAATTAGAATATTCATTAGTCGGGGCACGTAAGTCGCGCCATGGTTGCCATTCGGTGCAAATGCTTTGTGAGTTTTCATCAACAACGCATTTTACATATCGCCGCAGGGAACATGTTTGATTGGATGTGTCGCCGGTGTCAGTAGTACATTTTACAACAACATTTTGATTTTTAGTTTCGTTTTTGCCCAGTTCTTTGGATGATAAAACCTGGTATGCAACAGCGCTGTATGATGCTGTAACAATTAAGGTCAATGACAATAGCAGTTTTTTCATCCTTTTCTCCCTGGTTATTTATATTATAAGTATTTATTGCATAAAAAACAACAGGAATAAATCATAAAGAAAAACACCCCTTTTTTGGGGTGTTTTTTTTAGTGTGCTGTTGCCTGTTGAAACAATTCTGTGGCGTTGACTTTTTTTTCTTTGGTTTTTACGTGTGTCAACATGGCATCCAATGCTTTGCGTTCAAACAGCATGCCGCGCAACATTGCCAAAGCATTTTGATTTTTGTTATAAAATTCAAATACTTGCTTTGGATCGGGATAGCGTGCCGCTTCGGACCAAATGGCCTGTTGCATATCTTCGCGGGTTATTTCGACTTTGTTTTGGGTGCCCCATTCAGCCAATATTAAGCCCAGTTTAACGCGGCGTTCGGCATCTTTATGTTCTTGTTTTTCGTCCCATTTGTGACTGCATTTTGTGTCGTGGCAATTCGCATGAGAACGTTCGAATTCGTTTTTTGCAATCCCTAATTCCTGGGTGACCAGGCTTTCTGGCAAATCCAATTTGATTTTGTCCGCCAAGATATTCAGCAATTCGTTGCGCATTTCTTGTTGGGCGACATCTTGGTATTGTTCGATCAGGATGTTGCGAATGTGATTCTTGAGTGCGTCCAAGGATTCCTGCCCGACCTGTTTTGCCAATTCGTCATTTAATTCTGGCAAGATGTGTTTGCGTATTTCATGAATTTCGATTGCAAAACGCGCGTCTTGGCCAGCCAGGTTTTCTGCATGATAGTCTGCGGGGAATTTAACTTGGATATCAAATTTATCGCCAATTGTGTGACCAATAATCTGATCTTCAAAACCAGGGATAAATGCGCCAGAACCCAGAATCAGATGATGTTTTTTTGCTTCGCCGCCTTCGAATGCTGTATCGCCAATAAAGCCCTTGAAATCAATGACTACAACGTCGCCATTTGCAGCCTTGTATTTGCTGTCTTGTTTTTCAGCGATGCTGCGAGATTTGCGGATGTTTTCCAGTGCGGTATCAACTTCTTTTTCGTCAAGATCTGCTGTTTTCTTGGTTACAGTAAATTTTTCTAAATCAACTGCAGGTAAAGTAGGCAATATATCAAATTCCAGCGTGTATTCAACATCTTTGCCGATTTCCCATTTTGCTAGGTCGGCTTTGGGGGCGCCTGCCAAGCGAATTTTTTTGTCTTCAATATAATTATTTAGGTCTGCGTTCATGATGTTGTCGATTGCTGTGTCATGTGCTGATGCGTTGTATTTTTGACGCAAAATTGATAAAGGCACCTTGCCTGTGCGGAACCCGGGCATTTTAATCTTTTTACCGTTTTCAAGTAAAATTTTATCTGCCATCTTTTGCAGTTCAGTTGCAGAAATTGAACCTGTGACAGAATAGTGCAAATCTTTTATTTTTTCTTTTGTGAACATATGTTTCCCCTATTATAATAATGCAATTGCTGTGTGATTATACATTCTTTTTTGATGAAAGCAATAATAAAATCCCGCTGTGCACGATTTTGTTTGGCGGGCCGGGAAGTGCTTGTTTTTGATTAATTTCAGTGTTGAAAAATAAGAAAATCAGTATAAGATATAATCTTGTTTAAGATAGGAGTTGAATTATGCCAGCAAAAACAGTCAATGATATTGTTGCATTATGTAAACGTCGTGGATTTATTTTTACGGGGTCTGAAATTTACGGTGGATTAGGGGGTGCGTACGATTATGGACCGTATGGCGTTGAATTAATGAAGAATATTCGTGACGCTTGGTGGAATTCTATGGTTTATTCGCGTGATGATATTGAAGGGCTGGATGCTGCACTGATTACAAATCGTTTGATGTGGAAATATTCTGGGCATGAATCGGGTTTTTCAGATCCGTTGGTGGAATGTAAAAAATGTGGTACCCGCATGCGCCAGGACAAGATGAAAGATCCAACCAAGTGTGATAACTGTGGCAATACGGATATTACCGAACCGCGTGCATACCAGTTGATGATGGGGTTGGCTATTGGGGCGACTGCTGATGGTGCTGTAAATGCCTATTTGCGTCCGGAAACTGCAACAACGACATTTACTAATTTCAAAAATGTTTTAGATGCTAGACCACATAAGCTGCCATTCGGCATTGTGCAAATCGGCAAAGCGTTCCGGAATGAAATTTCCCCGCGTGGCTTTGTATTTCGTATGCGTGAATTTGAACAGGCGGAAATGCAGTACTTTGTAAATCCGGTGGACGATGAAAAATATCACCAGATGTGGATGGAACAACGTATGGCGTGGTGGATTGATGTGTTGGGGATTCCGGCAAATAAATTACGCTTTATGCCGCATGAAAAATTAGCGCACTATGCCAAGGCAGCGGTTGATATAGAATATGAATTCCCAGATGGCTTTGACGAAGTCGAAGGCATTCATAATCGCCAGGACTTTGACCTGGGGTCGCATACCAAGGGACAAAAGGATTTGAAAATAACAGCCGATGTTATGGAAAATAAAGATAGTACAACAAAATTGGCTTATTCCGACCCACAAAGTGGCGAAACTTTGGTGCCGTATGTAATTGAAACTGCGATGGGGGTTAATCGTGCGATGTTGGCGGTTATGATAGAAGCGTATGCCGAAGAAGACCTGGGTGACGGTAAAACACGTACTGTGTTGAAGTTAAAGCCTTGGTTATCGCCAGTCAAGGTTGCGGTTATTCCATTGGCGCGTAATGTACCAGAATTGTTGGATATTTCGAATGATATTGTTGCAAAGTTGCGCAAAATGGGAATTGGGCGCATCGAATTAGAAAATTCGGGCAATATTGGCAAAAATTATCGCCGTCATGATGAAATCGGTACGCCAGTTTGTATCACTGTTGATCATCAGGCGATGGAAGATGGTACCGTAACATTGCGTCATCGCGATAGTATGGCCCAGGAACGTGTCGCAATCACAGATGTGCCAAGCCGTGTTCTGGAAATTGTTAATGGTTAAGATAAACGCCCCGTGTGGGCGTTTTTTGCATAAATATGAAAAAATACATAGATGCACATTGTCATTTGTTTGATGAAAAATTGCCCGATAATATCGGGGCTATTGTTAATGCAACGCGTCCGTCAGAATGGGGCGAGGTGATTAAGCAGGCGAATCAAAATATAAATGTTTGGGGGGCAATTGGTGTGCATCCATGGTTTGTTTCGGATTTGACAGATGGATGGGATGCACCGTTGCGTGATTTGTTGGTTGCTAATTCTGATATTACGGTTGGCGAAATTGGTTTGGATAAACATAAACCTGATATGGAAACGCAAATAGATGTGTTTGTTCGGCAGATGGATTTGGCCGTTGAATTGGGGCGCGGGGTGCATGTGCACTGTGTTGGCGCATGGGACAAAATGTTTGCGGTGCTAAAGAAATATAGATACAAACAACCGCCTTTTATGCTGTTTCATCGTTTTTCCGGTAATGCGGGGGATGTGGCACGGTTGGTTGCGGATTATAATGCGTACTTTTCATTTAGTGGGGCGGGGCGCGTGATTTCGAACGTGCCACGGGACAGAATATTGGTTGAAATAGATTCAAACAATCCAACGGGGATTGTTCGGGTTGCGGAACAGATTGCCGCGATTTATCCGGGCTGTGATTTTCATGAAAATACAATAAGGATGTTGAAAAATGGATAGATTGTACAGAACACGTTTATTGTTTGGGGATGCGGGGCTTGCAAAACTGAAAAAAACAACGGTTATGGTGGTTGGTTGTGGGGCGGTTGGTTCGTTCGCAATCGAGGCTTTGGCGCGCAGTGGCATTGGGCATTTGGTGATTGTGGATTTTGATGTGGTCGAAGAATCTAATATAAATCGGCAGTTGTTTGCGTTGACATCGACCGTTGGCGCGGCTAAGGTTGATGTTGCCGCGGCGCGCGTGCGTGATATAAACCCAGATATTGTGGTTGATGCGCTGAATTTGCGCTGGGATGAAAATACAGATGTGGATATTGTCCCGGATTTTGTGATTGATGCGATTGATTGTGTGGAATCCAAGGTTGCGTTGTATAAATGGGCGCATAAACATAGTGTGCCGTTGATTTCCAGTATGGGGGCGGCGTCCAAGACCGACCCAACCCAGATTAAAATTGCGCCGATTTCCCGTACGACGGTGTGCCCATTGGCGGCACGCGTGCGACGTATGGTGCGTGGGGCGGGAATATCAGATTTTCCAGCGGTATTTTCGACTGAAACGCCTGTGCCGGTGGCGGGACATGCGAAAAATCTGGGCTCTGTGATAACGATAACGGGAACTTTTGGTTTAATGTTGGCGAATTATGTGATTAGAGAAACGATTCAGAATATTTAGTTTTGACATCGGGTGTAAATTTGTTGTATTCTGAATATAACTGGGATAGTCAGAGGGAGAAGAATTGTGCGCTATATCTATCAGATTTGTTTAATTATGTGTTTTGTGCTGTTGGGCGAAATGATGGAGTATTTTATTCCATTGCCGATTGCTGGCAGTGTTTATGGCATGGTGTTGTTGTTTTTGGCATTGGTGTTCGGAATTGTAAGGTTGTCGTGGGTCGAAGATGTGGCGAACTGGCTGCACAGCGTGATGTCTTTGTTCTTTATAGCACCTGCGGTTGCGATAATTGATGTTTGGGCAGAAATAGCAGATGTTTGGTGGATATTGGTGATTTTGATGTTGGTTGCTTATTTGGTGACAATGATTACGACTGGCGTGACAGCGGAATCTTTGATAGGCAGAAAGCAGAAGCGTTCAGGGGGTAAAAAATGATAGGTTTTTTATCTGCGTCTCCTTATTTTGGCGTGGTCTTGACATTGATTATGTTTGGGTTGGCGTATATGCTTAATCGGCGGTGGCCTTTGCCTTTGACCACGCCGTTGTTTTTGGCGACCGTTTTTGTGATTTTGATATTGTTGGCAACAGGGATTGATTATAAATCGTATAATTTAAGCGCACAATATTTGACCTATTTTTTGGTGCCTGTGACGGTTTGTTTTGCGGTGCCTATGTACAGACAACTGTCATTGTTGCGTAAGCATGCGTTTTCAATTCTGTTGTCAATTTTAATTGGGGTGATTTGTTCAGTTTTGTCGGTTATTTTTATTTGTATTTTCTTTGGCTTGGGGGATATTGTGGCGCGTTCTTTGGTATCGATATCTGTGACGACCGCGATTGCAATTGGCATTACAGAGCAGTTAGGGGGTGTTGTCGCATTGACGGTATCTTCTGTTATTGTAACAGGGATTTTAGGCGCATCGGTCAGTGAATTTGTGTGTCGCAAGATTGGGTTGACTAATCCGATGGCGTGTGGATTGGCAATCGGGAATGCTTCGCATGCGGCTGGGACTACGGCGGCGATGCGTATGGGGGCGGTCGAAGGTGGACTAAGTAGCTTGGCAATCGTATTGTCTGGGGTGTTTACTGCTGTGGTTGCGCCGTTGGCAATATGGTTGTTCTTTTTTTAATTAAAATATAGGGGGAATATATGAAATTTACACAGAAATTAAAGTCGGTGCCTGGGGTATGGTTGGCGGTTTTGGCGTTGGGTGTTGCGTTGGGGGGATATTTTATTGGCGATGGCATCTATCGCGCAATGTCGGGACGAACGGTAACGGTCAAGGGATTGGCCGAACGTGATGTTGTCGCCGATACTGCGGTTTGGAATATTAAAATTAATGGTGTTGGGGGGGATTTGGCGGAATTGCAACAACGTATTGATGATGATATTACTGAAATCAATACATTTTTAATTGAAGAAGGCTTTGCGCCAGATGAAATTCAAAATCTGCGTGTTCAGGTACGGGATAAATATGCGGGCTATACAGATGCGGAATTGAAAAATCAGAAAAATGATGGGCGGTATGTAATTGAAACTGGCGTAATGGTGCGTTCTAATGATGTCGCGCTGGTGGACAGTGTATCTCGCAGAATGGGCGAGTTGGTGCGTCGTGGTATTACTGTTACCGAAGACTATTCGGGGCCGATTTATATCTTTAATGGTTTGAATGATATTAAAATATCGATGATAGAGCAGGCGACCAAGAATGCCACGGCGGCTGGGGAACAGTTTGCCAAGGATGCGGATGCTCGTTTGGGGAAAATTAAAAATGCAAATCAGGGTGTGTTTAGTATTGAATCTCGTGATCCGACCGACAGTTGGTCTTCGAACGAACGACAGGCCATAAACAAAAAAGTTCGTGTGGTTGCAACGATAACGTTTTATTTGAAATAAATCTTTATATGTGGGGTGCATTCTGTTGGGATGTCCCCACTAAACTGTTGTTTTTGGTACTGTGCGCCCCCCGCAGAAGGGGAATTAAAAATCCCCCATACGGGGGATTTTTTAGTGGTTAGTGTAAGTGCAAGTGGTTAGTGGTGGAATCCCACTGCGCCAAGGCTTCGTGGGACAAGTGCATGATACTTAAGGTATATAAAAGTTTAGTTAAGATATTAATTTTTAGAAATTAAACACCATTACCTGCCCCCGTCGGGCCCCGAAAAATTCAGATGAATTTTTTGGGTGACTTTGTGGGGCGGGACAGTTTTCCTTGACCCGCCATGCGGGTCTTTAGTAAAACTTGGGTGGGGGAAAATATGACAAAACATTCAACACAAATTATTCGCGCAAAACAATTACGCGAAAATATGTCAGACGCAGAAAGCAAATTCTGGTATCGAATTAATCGCAATCAACTGGGTGTAAAATTTCGCCGTCAACAACCAATCGGCCCTTATATTGTTGATTTTGTCTGTCATTCTCTAAGACTTGCAATCGAACTTGATGGTAACCAACACTCGTAAAACATCGTATACGATAACACCAGAACAGAATACATAGAATCCCAGGGCTATAAACTAATCCGTATTCCCAATACATATTTGACCCGCACAGGAATAGATGAAGTTGTTCATACTTTGCACAGGTGCATACAAGACAATCTGGATGTGCA
>JAWPOF010000007.1:0-292839 GCA_033345275.1 Alphaproteobacteria bacterium | reverse complement strand
GATGAAGTTGTTCATACTTTGCACAGGTGCATACAAGACAATCTGGATGTGCATAATTATTTTGTGCCTCGATATAACTAACACCCCCCACCCCGGAATTCCAACGCCAATAAATTGTCGGGAATTCCGCCCGCCCCACACGGGGGGCAGGTAATGCGCGCAATGAGCAAAGAGCAAAGAGCAGAGAGCAAAGAGCCCCGGAATGACAATGTATTAGTGGTTAGTGGGGTAAAAAAAAGGGCGGTACGGTTTCCCGTATCGCCCCCCCCTGCATAACAACAGAGATTTGTCTTGTGGTTTATTGTTCTCCTTCTGCCCTTGTGACAACTTCCCATTCATAGGTTAAGACGCCATCAGAGTTCTTTCCGTATGTCAATACACAACGTTTACCCGGGGCGCCGCATTCATTGGGGTCTGGTTTAGGAATTGCGTTGTTTGCGACCTGTAATGCGTTGTTTGCGACCCGTAATGCGTTGTTTGCGGCCTGTAATGCGTTGTTTGCGGTTTGTTCAACTGGGTCGACGGACTGGTCAATTGCAGCGACGATGGCTTTGGCGGTTGCGGGAACCCCTGCATTTTCTTCGGTTAAATTTTCCGCATCCAGGCTGGTAACCCAATCGCCCGTTGTTACAGAAATGATACCATCAGTTTGTGTAATGGATGCGATTCGGCTGGTGCCGTTTTCCAGTCTTGCGTCTGTTTCTGCGCTGTTATAACTTAGGCCGGATAGTGAAAGTTCCCCGGCTTCATTAAAACGGATACCAGAATTGCTGCTGGTATTGAGGGCAATGCAAGTTGAGCCTCTCTCTTCGGTGAGGCAGTCGGTAAACACAATTCCGTTGCCAGGGTATAGTGTTGATTTTATTTCGTAATTTTTTTCGCCTAGTATAGTACTAGTCCCTGCGCCTGTGTTGTCTTGTAATGTTACACTGATGAGACGGCCTGCGGTTACATTGTTTGTTTTTCTGTTTAGTTCATATTTAATCTTTCCTGTGTTGATGGGTGCCTCGGTTAAATCCCAGAATTCGTTCCATTTATCTGTTACTACGTCTATTTTTCCTATCTCATTTTGTGTAATGGTTTTAACGCGATTAATCCCACTTGCTAGTTGCTCATTAGAAGTAAAAGCGTCCATCGCAATACCAATACCTCCGTCGGTGTAAACTTTGATATTTTTATTAGGGTCCCCTACGGCGGCAATCACACCATCCGTGATACTGATACCGGCGCCTGCTGTATATCCCAGATTTTGAATTGCATTTTGAATTGCTTCATAGACATCGCCACCAGATGCTGGCGCGGCCTCGTCCGGGGCAACCTGGCCCCATGCGCCTGTAGTGACTTTAATTAGACCGTTTGCTTGTGAGATGCCGTTGATAGGCAAAGGTTTATCCTGTAAATTCGAAACATAATCATTTAAATCATATTGCAAGGATGCATAGGTTGCTTTGACCGTTCTTCCATCCGTAACACTGATGTCAGTACCTGCCTGTACAGTTTTCGAATCGACATATGCCCTGGTAGCAATCTGGGGGGCGGCCTGTACAATCCCCGTCAGTGTTGCTAAAAATAAGAACGATGCAATAGCTGTAGTCTTTTTCATTAACCCCATCCTAATATGAAACATCCAAATCATAGCAAGTTTTTTTGAGCGCTGTCCAGACAAAAAAACTTGATTTAGGTTTTTTTTGTTTTTTTGGCAAAGCAAAGGGGAAAAATCGAATAAAAACAAAGGAGATTGGCAATCGTTAATTTTTTAAAAGGTAAGCGCCAAATAAAAATCCCCCCATTCGGGGGTGGATATAATCTTGTTTGTGGTGGATGTGATTGGACTTGAACCAACGACCTCTTCGATGTGAACGAAGCGCTCTGACCAACTGAGCTACACATCCAGGAAACTTGACCTTATTATAAATATAAAATAAATTGATTTTCAAGTTATTTATTTGGCTGTTTTTATAATAAGGGTGTGAAATCGGGGTAATGCGACAATCGATTCGATTTTTAATAATGCTGAAAAGCGATTCGTTAAATTTTAAACGAAGCATTGAACAGGTTGTAATCGTCGCAAAATAGCCACTGATGATAGTGAAGTTTATAAAAAAACAAATTCTGGGCTGTTATGTTTAGTGGTGGGGATAGTGGGACTTGAACCCACACGGTCGCAATGACCAAAGGATTTTAAGTCCTCAGCGTCTACCATTCCGCCATATCCCCCGAAGACTTTAAATTTTGGTGGAGCTGATGGGACTCAAACCCACGACCTCTACGATGCGAACGTAGCGCTCTATCAACTGAGCTACAACCCCGAAAATGGTTCGCCACACGAAGCACGATGGGCAAAGTGTGGTGCGGATAAGAAGACTCGAACTTCCAAGGTGTTGCCACCACTAGTACCTGAAACTAGCGCGTCTACCAATTCCGCCATATCCGCAGGCGTCAGGTATTTTATATTAATTTTCAGACGTTTGCAACAATAAAAATTTGTTTTTTGTGTTCGGATAAGTGGCTATTATTTGCTTGCGTGGGAATTTGAAAATTTGCTAGACTTTTTGTCAGAGATGAAGAGAGTTTTGGTTTTTCTTGCAAGTCTGGTGATTTGTGCAGGTGTCACAAATGCGGCCGTTCGTGATGGAACGGCGGTTTCGCGCGCGAAATCAGACAAAGGAAATGCAACAGCTCAGGTGCGTACTGCAACAGTTGTTCAGCGCAATGTGCCACGCACAACCGTGCTGGCAGCACGGGCAGGGACAAATGCTGTGACAGGGCGTAATTCTGGACGAACAGTAACAGGGCGCAGTACAGTATCAGGCGATAAGGCCCAAGGAACAATTGGGCGCAGCGCCGTAAATGTTGGGCGAAATGCGACATCGGTTGTGGCACGTGCAGGGGTCGATGCTTCAAATACACGTACGGGCGCCGAATATGAACGGTGTAAAAATACTTATTTTTCATGTATGGATCAGTTTTGTTCGCATAAAAATGACGAGTATCGGCGTTGCTCGTGCAATAATAGGGTGTTTGAATTAGACGAATTGCGCGATGTTCTGGAGCAGGCAGGAGAAAAATTAACGGTATTTACCGAAAGCCTGGATGTCGTTGGCATGACAGCAGCACAGGCGACAGCTATGCGCACCCAGTCCGAGGGAGAAGCGGCATTGGCCAAAGATAATTCTGCATCCAAGGCTTTGTTGCAGGCGATTATGAATTCTATTCGTAAAGAAGATACAACTGTTGGAGGCAAGTTTTCAGATTTGAATAGTATCAATATATCGTTTGATACGGTTAATGCATTTGGTATGAGTGATGCAGGGCAGGTGATTGCTTCCTATAATGGGACGGCCCTGTATAGCGCGGTTTATCCCCAGTGTCGTAATGCGGTAAAGGCGGACTGTAATGACGCTTCGTTGCAACGCGCAATAACGGCGTATCTGATGGCGATAGAGCAGGACTGCAATACTGTGCAAACCGCAATCGAACAGACGCAAAATAAAATGAAAGGTGCTGTACGTGAAGGCAGTGCTATGTTGGATTTAGCGCGCATCGAAAACAGGCAAAAACATAATTCTTGGGATATAACCACGTGTGTTAACGAGGTTGAAAATGCTATCCTGAGCGAGCAGGTTTGTGGCGCAAATTATCATAAGTGTTTGGATAATGGACAATTTATTGATGTGGCAACAGGCAAGCCAATTGCCGGTGTGGAAGATTTTTACAGGTTGGAACAGTTGCTGGTGTTCAGTGATGGTGTCGCAGCAGCAGAGCAGAAATTGTCCAAGAATCCCAGCAACCGCGTCTTTGTGCAGAATTTCGAAAGCAGGGTTAAGAGGTTTGCAACGGATGCGCTGGATAAATGTGCTGAAGATGCAGATGTAGTGTGGGCCGAGTATTTGGATAAAGCTATGCTGGCGATATATTATGCCCAAAAAGCCAAAGTAGCCGAGATTAAGCAGGGATGCTTTGATTTCGTGGTCAGTTGCTATATGAATGGCGATAATGCGATAACAGCGGCTATGGCTGAATTGACAGGCGAGGCGGCGGTTGTGTTGCAACCAGATAAAGTGGCGCTGAGTTCACAGATGTGTTCGGATTATGTTAATTCTTGTGATAATATGTTTGATGGTAATATTGTCGCACAATATATTGATACAATTAAGAATGAGGATACATTGACCGCATGTCGTGCGGTGGTAAAACAATGTTTTGATAAGTATGGCGGAACAAATTATGAAAATTTCTATTATCCGTATAGTGGATTGTTCCCAGCAAATTCAGAACGTGCACCGGATTGGTTCGCTTTGTACGAGATTGAATATAATGAAGATGGAGAGTTGGTCAGAGAGTATAAGTCGGAATGTGCGAAACAGTTGCGCAATATCGCGGCGTGCAGCGATCCAGAACTGATAGAGCAGGCGTTCGGTGGGTTTGATGTTGTAGAAGCTTGTCGTTCAGAGGTTCCGTTGCCATCAAATGCTTATAAATATGGGTATTTATTATCGCCGTCGAGTGATACCGCGGAGTCGGGCGATGATTCATACGATTGTTCGCAAAAGTATGTCAGATACGGTCTGTTGGGCGAGGGTAGCGAAGATGGGTATGTGCTGAAACATCGTGTGGCGCGATCAGCAGGTGTTGCGACCGAGGTTTATAATCAGGTTTTATCTGCTTTGTCAATTCAGTGCATGAATTTGCAGGGACGGTTTATGGAATATCAGTTCTTTGAAGATAATACTTATGACGAAGATAATTTGTGTTTGGCGAATTTCGTGGGATCACGATATGATATGGATTCCAATAGGTCGTTGGTTAATTTGTATCATATCGCAAATGGGGAAAATATGTGTCCGCGTGATTATAATTTGGGGGTGGCAACGCAATCGTGGGGTGCGTGTCTGTGTTGGGAAAATGGTGCGCGACGCAGCAAGTGGGGCAAATCTGTAAAGTGTGTAGCTGCATTGCCTGCTGTTGGGGGTACAAATGATGTATTTTGCAGGGGCTCTAATGCGGGCACTATCACAGTAGTTAATGGGCAGGTCAGGGACGAAGATGCTTGGTGTACCGCTCAGAATATATCTGGGGCAAATCAGGTGTGCGCGTGGAGGATGGAAATAGATGGGGATGACTGCAAGTATGTTGATGATGAAGGCGAAGAACATGTTTATGGCGATTTGCCCAGGGGAATAAATTAAAGGGTTTTAATTATTTTCGTGTCGACCAAAATAATGCCCACAGCCATCCAATTATTGACCAGCCGAAAATCCAACTGCCCAGGCGAACTGCGTGCATGTCCGGTTTCCCTTTGCCGTTTTGACGTGCAATCCAGGCTGGTGCAAGAATAATTCCGATTGTTAATAATACGCACAGTGCGTATTTGATAATGTATAAAAAATTAATGTTGTTCAGCATGGTGTGTTTATAAAAGGGGGCATAAAGCCCCCCATTTTATTCTTTCCGTGGTGATTATAAACCATATTTTGCGGATTTGTCCAGTTCTTCTTCGATACGAATTAACTGATTGTATTTTGCCATGCGGTCAGTGCGTGACATAGACCCTGTTTTGATTTGCCCCGCGTTTGTCGCGACCGCAAGGTCTGCAATTGTTGTATCTTCGGTTTCGCCACTGCGGTGCGAAATAACAACGCCGTAATTCGCATCTTGCGCCATTTTAATTGCACGCAGGGTTTCTGTCAAAGAACCAATTTGATTTACTTTAATCAAAATCGCATTTGCAACACCGTTTTCAATCCCGCGTGACAGGCGTGCTGGGTTGGTGACGAACAAATCGTCGCCAACCAGTTGACATTTGGCGCCTATTTTTTCGGTCAATTTTTTCCAGCCAGTCCAATCTTCTTCGGCCAAGGCGTCTTCGATGGAAATAATTGGATAGTCTGAGATCAGCTTTTCATAAAATGCAATCATTTCATCGGATGATAATTTTTTCCCTTCAAAGTTATAGATGCCGTCAGAATAAAATTCAGATGATGCGACGTCTAAACCGATTGAAACCTGAGAGCCTGGCGTATATCCCGCGGAACGTATTGCCGCGACAATTGTGTCCAGCGCTTCGGTGCAAGAGTTGAAATTTGGTGCAAAGCCGCCTTCGTCACCGACGTTTGTGGAATTTCCGCCTTTTTTTAGGATGGATTTGAGATTATGGAATATTTCTGAGCCCATTCGGATTGCTTCGATTTCGGATTTTGCCCCATTTGGAATAATCATGAATTCCTGGGCGTCCAGGCCATTATCCGCATGTGCGCCACCGTTGATAATGTTCATCATTGGGCGCGGTAAAACGCAAGGATTGGTGTTGCCATAGATTTCAGCGATATATTTATACAAAGGAATTTTTTTTGCGTCTGCAACCGCATGTGCTAATGCCATGGAAACAGCTAATATCGCGTTCGCCCCCAGTTTGTCTTTGTTGGGGGTGCCGTCCAATGCCAGCATTTTTTCGTCGATTTCGGTTTGTTTGGACGCGTCCATCCCAATCAAGGCAGGCGCAATTATTTCATTTACATTTTTGACCGCTGTTAAAACGCCTTTGCCCATGTATGCGTTGCCGCCATCGCGTAATTCCAGGGCTTCGAATGAACCGGTTGATGCACCAGATGGAACCGCCGCGCGTCCGAATGAGCCGTCTGATAATGTAATGTCACATTCGATTGTCGGATTACCACGACTGTCCATAATTTGACGTGCATGAATTTTTTGTATATCAAACATAAATTTTTCTCCTTGTTTTCATAGGTAACATAATTTCATCCTGCCATAGGAAAGTGAAATACAGCATAACTATAACCCTTTTTATTTCAAATGGAAATAAAAAAGCAATCAAATAAAAAATCCCGCATTTGCGGGATTTTTTATTGTGTTATTGGCATGAAACATTCGTCTGTTTCTGTGCTGCAACACATCAAGGTTCCGTCACCCATATCCATCAGCTGTTCACCCGAACAACAACCATTTATATCAGGCGCTGTGCCGTCTGAGCAGATTTCCGCTTCTTGGGTAATAACAACTGTTTCTGTAGTAGTGGTTGTTGTGCCTGGCGTTTCTGTGACGACTGTGTCAGTGACAGTTATTTCGGTGATAGTTGGTTCGGCAACTGTTGGTTCTGTTGTTGTGTCCGTTTCGTACTCGGGTGATGCCACAAACATTTTTGCGTTTTGTGAAACGTTGTACACAGGTTTTGTTGCTAAAATTTCTGTTTCTGACCTAATTGGTACTTTCTCGACGGTTTCGTCACTTAAAAATGGTGACCCTGGGGGTGGGGATTTAATGGTGCTGATCGTTTGTTGTGGGGTTGGGGGGACATTGACAAGTGGAACTTCTGGGGCTGATGCCACAGGAGCTTCTGGTGTTACATGGATTGTTTCTGGTTGGATATCGGCCATTACAGGTTGTGTTGGTGTTGTCTGGTCCACGGTTTGTTCGGTTGTAACAGGTTGTGTTTGTATGCCCAGTTCTGGTGTTAAATCATTTGTAGATTTCTGGTATATCCACAGTGTAAATATTGACAATGCAATCAATATCACCAGCAATAAATAATACAGCATGGTTGGCTTGTGTCGTGTGTGGTGCGAAATATCCTGTGCCTTGTTATTGATTGGCGACACTGGACGGACGCCACTGTCAATTGGCGCAGGTGATATTTCCGGCATTGATGACGATTGCGTTTGTGACGGTAAAAGTTCAGATGTGTCCGAGTCCGATTCAAATGACACGGGTTCTGGGATTGGGGCAACAAAATCCTGGGGCAAAGGAGATGGGATGTTTGCCGCCGGTGTTTCGGACGGCGTTTGTTGTGACTGTGATTCTATTGGAGTAAGGCTGTTTAGAACAGGCGATGGAGCGGGTTCTGATTGAACAGGTGGGGCCCATTGTGATGTTTCAACCGGTTCGGCAGATTTCAACTGGGCAGGTGTTATTAATTCCGGTGTTTGGTCCGGCTCTTCAAATTCTTCCTGGGCAGGTGTTATTAATTCCGGTGTTTGATCCGGTTCTTCAAATTCTTCCTGGGCAGGCAGGGCTGATTCTGGCGTTTCAACAGATTTGTTTGGTTCTGGCAAAGCAGATGGTGTAATATCTGGTGTTTCCTGGGCCGCATCTTCTGTGGGTAAATTAAAGTCAATTGGCTTGAATGCGATTTCTTCGTCCAAAATTTCCGGATCTTTATCAAATAACGGCTTTACTTTTTTATCTTTTGCCATGTTTTCTGCCTTTGGTTCGTTGAATTCTGGTTCGTGGAGAGTCATAACCTGGGTAAATTGATGTGCTGGTACTGTTGGTACAGATGGTGTGGAATATTTTATGATTTCCGTTGGTGCCCCTGATGTTGGCAGGTCGTTTTTATTTACAATCTCGTCCTGGTGTGCCAATATTGTACGGGCAATATCAGCGTCTTCGGTTGCTGTGTACAGCCGGTGTTGTGCGCGCGTTAGTCGTTTTTTTGCGCGTGCCAATTTGTCGTTAGTCGCTTCTATTTGGGATTCGGTACGCAAAATTTTTGCCGCTGATTGTTTGGTGGGTTCGTGGCCTATGTCGCGACGTTGTTTTGTCAGTTTGCTTTGCAAATCTTTTAGGCGTGTCCGTTGAATCTTGATAATTTCGTTTGTCTTTTCAATGGTTTCGCGTGCGCGTTCACTTGATGCATTGGCGGCGTTCAGACGTTCGGTGGCGGCACTTTGCGCAGCCATATTGCGAAATTTATTTATTTGTGCCAGTGCATCAGATAAATCTGTGTCGTTTTCATATGCGCGTATTAAATCATCGTATTGAGCCAGCCCAGTGTATTCGATGTCCAGTTTTTGATACTTGTTATCTTTTTTAGGGCGAATCGTTTCCAGATCAACCGCATAGTCGTTCATCAGGATATCATCCCATTTTCGATTGCCCACTGGATTTGTTACCAACAGAACATTTGGTTTGGTGTCATTGATTACAAAATCCAGCACCATAACCAGTTTTTTATCTGCGTCATAATATGCACGAAACACATTGCCCGCAATATCGTAATCGGTGTGTGTCAGTGTTGGGTAAAGATTCTCTCTCGCGTTGGACATTTATTTTGGTTTGTTGTTATTTCTTTTTGGGTGGGGTGAATTGGTATGCCTGTTTGCAGTGCTCGTAACAATATGGTTTGCCTATGAAAACAGTTTCACCACAGAAATGAAAATGTTCCGAATCTGGATCGCCAATTGGCCAACGACATTGATTTGGGCGCAGATTTGCCATTTCCAGCGAGTGCTGAATAATGCGCTGATGGGTCGCCAGATTTTTTGCAGTTGCTTTTGTGTCGATTTTTTTAGAGACCTCGGTTTTTTGGGTAACCTTGGGCGTCATTTTTTTTGCGACTGGTTTTGGTTCTGCTTTCTTTGCGGGTGATTTTTTTGCAGCTGGTGCTTTTTTATGTTCCGCATCTTTGGCGGGTATGGCGGTGGTTCCACCTGCTTTGGCATTCCAACCCAGTCGATTCAGCTTGCCCACAATGGCATTCTTAGACATGCCTAAACGTTTGCCAATTTCGGACGTAGACAACCCCTTGCCGGTCAGCGCCTTTAATTTTTTTAGTGTTGCGTTATCCCAACCTTTGCTCATTTTACAAAATCCTTACTATACATTATAATATCAGTATAGCACGCATTCGATTCGAAAGGCAAGGGGGAAAACATGATTTTTAATATCTTTTTTATTTCGTTGTTGGTGGGCGCAATTGCCTGTGCAACTTTGATTTCTGTGGCTGATTTTCGTCGCCGTATAATTCCAGACGCCTATTTATTCCCATTAATGCTGATTGGATTGATTTTAATTAACTTTTTTGGATTTCCAATTAGTATGCGCGACGCGGTAATTGGTGCGACGTTTGGGTATGCTGTTTCTGCGATTATCGGCTTTGCGTTTGATTATTTTATTCGTCATCGGTCCCCAGATGCCACCCCACCAATCGGTATGGGCGATATCAAGTTAATTGGCGTTGGGGGATTGTGGCTGGGACCAAATGGTTTGTCGTGTGCGCTGATTATTGCATGTGTAACGGGCGCGATATGGGCACACGCAAAAAAACAGAAATTCATTCCTTTTGCGCCATTCTTTTTGCTGGGTGGAATTTTATCTTTAATTGGCATCATAATTTTGCTATAATGAAAAAGACAAAGAGCAATGGAAAGAGAGAATGTAGTTCTGAACAAAAGCATTGATTTTGCGATAAGAATCGTAAAATTAAGCCGTTTTCTGCGCGAGCAACATAATGAATTCGTACTCTCTAAACAAATCCTGCGTTCTGGCACCCCAACCTATCCGAAGCTGAATGTGCCATCAGCAAGGATGATAAATCATATCGGTCTATGCACAGGGATTGCAAAGCGATAGTAAAAATATTATCTGCGATCACCAAAACGGTCGAGAAAAATATTACAACCGAAGCACAGCAACAGAAACAAAAGAAGAAAAAGTGAAACGAAATTTTGTATTTTTACAGAAATTAAGAACGAACAATTGCTCTTTGCTCTTTGCTCTTTGCTCTTTATTTTTTATTGATTGCGCAATTGCGCAATCAAACACGCCATTTAGCAAATATGGTGTAGTTCAAAACGTACAAAACTATTCGTCCAATCCATTTTGGAGCCCTGATGCCCCATATAATCAGCGTATGCCAACGGCGGTATATGCAAAGGGGCCTGATGTTGAAACGGCTGATTGTCAAAACATAGTGGCTTATTTGGTGGCTGCGGAATGCGCAAATCGCAATAACTGTGTGTCAAGCCGGTTGCTGGATGTTCGTCCGTCAATTGTGTTGCAGTTGTCCCAAATGTCTGGGGGCAGTTATGTCACCGCGTGCGCTGGATATATTGACGCCGCGTTTGACCAGTATAAAAAACAAAATGCTGTTGCAGCGCCATCTGCGGGCGTGGCATTTCCAGCCACGACGGATATGCCATCGGCAACCACAGAATCGACCTTTGAAATCAAGAATCCTTTCAGCCCAAAATTGCAAGAATGGCAAATGGAAATCCTGGGCCGGGAACAGGAATTAAAGGACCTGCAGGCGGCAAACGGCGTAAAACAACCACAAATTGTCCCTGCGACAGAATTTCCAACAACCTATGCTGATTTGCCATTTACCGAACGCATGGAAAATGCTAAAACTGGCTATGAACCGTTCAAAGGCACCAGCGCATACAAAGAAATTAAGATAGAAAGTGAAGAAAGCTATCTGAAACGCCACAAACCAACCACCACCCCAGACAATAAAAAAAATATATCTGAATCAGAAGACCAAACACCTGGGTTAATAACAGAAAACCTGCCTGATGAATTCGAGGCACTATTCCCCTGGTACGGCATCCTGATCGTCAAAGCAGGCAGCCTGGACGAATACGCCAAACAAGACCTGCCCATCATTTCAACCGAATACATGAAACAACATCGTGACGAGTTTTATCCCGACAACTCGGACAGAACGATGGGATGGCGTCGCGCCTGTACGCACAGCAACCATATGGCACACGACAAAGACGTCATAAACCGCGCCACCCACATACAAATGGGTCAAAAAGACAGTTACTGGTCTGGCAGTGACTTCTATGTATATGACGGTGCCGATGTTTATTGGGGCTGGGCAACAATCGCAGGCGAAGTGGCATTGGCTCTATTGACTTTCGGCATTAGTGCCGAAGTAACCGCCGCAAAAACCGTCGCCCAAATAACCGATGCCGGCGTAAAAACTGTCAAAGGTGCTTCCAGCGCAGTGACCGCTGTAAGACTTAGCAAAGACGGCAAAAAAGTACAAAAGGCCATTGAAGCCGCCAAGGCTGCCAAGAAAGCTGACGCGGCATCCCGCACAGCCGCAATAGATGCACTGTCGGACGCCGGCATAACCGTACGCAACACCGCAAATTACAAATCGTTGAACGCAATCGGACGTGCCCTAGAATCCGCAGCAGCCTTAAAACCTGTATCATGGGTCTCATCTCTGCGACATCCATGGAAATTGGTGGCCAGTGGCGCCAAAAACATCGTCCCAAAAACGGCAAATGCTTTGGGACCCGGCTCTACATGGTCAAAGCGTTTTGCTACACTTGCAATCGGTGGCGGTGCCGTTGGCGCGAATTATTTTGGACGTGAATTAATCAAAGCATTCGGCTACAGCAGTGCCGCACTAAAAGACCCCCAAACCGGCAATGTTTCGTTCAACAGTTTTGGACTGTTATCCGATGACGACGAAGAAGGGCGCGAAAACGTTGTTTCGCATGGTGCCTGGATTCAATTCGAAACAATCGGCACGCAAAATGACGATGACGCCATAAACGAAGCGACCCGTTTTGCCGAAGAATTAACCGAAGAAATCAATCGCATAAACGCAGAAGATCCACAATGCAATGTGGACGTGTACGTGGTTCAACCTGCAATCAGTAACCCCAAAAAATTACCCGGCCCCAAGGCCATATGGTATATTTTGATGAACAATAACACAGATGCATTTAAAGTCAGGACAGGCAAATAATGCCACGAAAACTCGCGATACTATTTATGTCGTTGGTCACATTTGTGGCACACGGTGCCGATACCCCATGTGCGTCGCGTGTGTTTGCCGATGCATTGGCGCAAACCGCCAACAAGGCCCTTGAAACCGCCCATGAAACTGATATTCAAACCTGGATTTATCAAACATTTGCTGTGCCCGACGTTTTAAATAAGGTGTTAGCATGTCCAGAAATCGCAAATGTGCCGGACGACGAAATAATAAAATTTATCCCCATTCAATATATATTCCCGGGCGGTCGTGAAATAGTTGTAAATTATGAAACCCAGCCACGCGTATTGAAACAGCGATTGATACTGGCCAACAAACGCAACCTGTCATCCGGCGGGGACAGTCCGCGCATCGGCGCAACCGGCGATGACGCGATTTGGACAAACACGGACCCCGCATGGTACGCCATTATGGTAACCGAACACGGCGCATTGGATGAATTTGTAGGCCCTGACAAAAATAATACAATTTCATTGAACTATATAAAAAATAATATAAATAAATTATTCCCATCGGGGCGGGGCGGTAAATGTACAGACCGCAGCGCAAAATCTCGCGATATTACCGTCATAAACAAAGTTATGTCAGAACACACCGTTAATATCAAGGACGACACAAACGACTATTATGTTGCGGGTGATGTGAATTTACAATGGTTATCATATGCCGAAATGGCATTGGACGTTGTTATTACTGTTGCAACATTTGGGGCGGGCACGATGGTTATGGGAACGACCAAGGCGGCACGCGCATCACGTGCATTAAAGGGAATGTCCACAACCCTACGCACACTAAGCAAATCAGACGATGTTGTAAAATACGTTCGCGCCGTTCGCCAGGCAGAAAAATTAACAGACGAAATCAAAACATTGGACAAGGTTGCAGACGCAACAAAAATTGCAGACAAAACCGACGAACTGAAAAAATTACAAAATTCCATTAAAGACATGGAAAAAATTGACGATGTCAAAAAATATCGCGACACATCACGCGCTTTTTCCGAAGCAAACGCCGTCCGCCGCGGTCTGCGTGCCGTGCGCAACGCACAGCGCGGAAATATTGTTGCACGTCTTGCGCGTGCAACCAAAGCCGCATGGACGGGTGGCGCAAAAATTAACAAGGCGGCAAAACTTGGGCGCACTGGTAAAATATCCGCACGCGTACGCGATCGGTTGTTTAATTTTACCATGAAAAATATCGGTGCCCTGGGTAAAATGCAGGCAACCGGTGGATTGTTATATGGTGCGATTAAATTTGCGGGCGACATGTACGACTGGACCGAAACCAGCACCGGCGAATTTACCAGTGGTGTTGATTTTGCCCCCCTGTTGTTATTATCAGCGGATGATTTGCAAGGCCAAGAAAACGTTGTCAATCATGGTATGTGGTTGATGTGGGTGGGCGATTCTGTCAGCGCTGCTGACGATGATGCTGCATACTTGCAGGCGATGGATTTTGCTGCAAAATTTCACCAGGATTTATCAGAATATCAAAATAATACCGCGTCTCCATGTAATGTCGATATATTTGTCGTGCGACCGGTTTTGCGCAACCCTGGTTCAGAAAACCCAGAATTATATTATTTAATTATGAATGATGTGCCATGGACGACAAACGAATAAAATAGGCGCAAAAGCTTGGGCAAAAGTGCTTTTAAAGGGCTGGGTGAATTGTATATGTTGGATGCGTGAAAGTGTGCGCCATTATCAGACAATAGGCTTGATTTACAGATAATGCTTGGGGGCTATTTCAGCGATTCCGCGGCGGTGCGGGCAAGCGTATCAACGCGTTCGTTCATTTCATCGCCGTTGTGTCCGCGAATCCAAAACCAGTGAATTTTTTTCGTGGAAGCCAGTGCGTCTAGTTGTTGCCACAAATCCTGATTCTTTACAGGTTGTTTGTTTGCTGTTCGCCAATTGTTTTTTTTCCAGTTTTTCATCCAGGATTGCATGCCGTTTTTGACATATTGGCTGTCTGTGTGGATTTCCAATTCGTCGTGTTTGCGGGCCGCTGTTAATGCGCAAATTACCGCCATTAATTCCATACGATTGTTCGTTGTGTTTTGTTCGCCACCACTACGTTCTGCGATGTTTTTACCGTCGGTTGCAATAAAACCCCAGCCACCTGGGCCTGGGTTGCCCAGGCAAGATCCGTCTGTCCAAATTTTTAGCATTTTTATATCCGTCCTTTTTATGATATAATATCATACATGAACTATAATTCCAAAGATTTAAAAGAAATGGCGAATTCGGTGCGTGCGTGGGCTTTGCATGCGATTCGAAATGCTGGCAGTGGGCATATAGGTGTCGTGCTGGGGGCGGCGGATATTATTACGGTGGTTTATGCGAATTTTTTACGACGTGGGCGTGACCGCTTTGTAATGTCAGCAGGACACGGCAGCGCATTGCTGTATTCCGTGTTAAAGCTGGCGGGATATAATGTCGGTGATATGGAGACGTTCAGAAAAATTGGCGGACTGCCAGGACATCCAGAATATGGAATTGATGGGGTCGAGGCTACAACAGGGCCTTTGGGGCAGGGGGTTGGAAATGCGGTTGGTATGGCATTGGCCGAGAAAATAAACAAGACCGATGCGCGTGTGTATTGTTTGTGCTCTGACGGTGATTTGATGGAAGGTGTCGCCCAAGAGGCGATTGCGTTGGCTGGGCGCTATAAATTGAATAATTTGGTGCTGATGTGGGATGATAATGGAATCAGTATTGATGGCAGGGCACTGACTGATGTGGATGTGCCTGCGCGTATGGTGGCCGCTGGATGGAAGGTTTTTAGTGTTGATGGGCATGATTATGTTCGGATAAATCGTGCGTTGGAAAATGCAAAAAAATCTGACGTGCCGGTATTTGTTCAGTGTAAAACTGAAATAGGACAAGGGACTTCTGTGGCAGGGACCAGCAAGGCGCATGGGTTTGGTGTTGGTGATGCTGAATTGATGCAGTTGGTGCAAAAGTTTATATCTGTATGTGGGGACGAATTGTGGCGAAATGTTGCTATGGAGCAGATGCCGGTTGTGTCAGGGGAAACAAAGTATGAATTGCCACATGTGGCTTTGCCTGTGGTGGCGGATAAAATATCTACACGTGAATTGTCAGGACTGTATTTAGATGCTTTGTTACGAGCGGGGGGTAATGTTATTGGGGGCAGTGCAGACCTGGGGGGCAGTACCGGTGTGCATGTGGATGAAATGCATGATGTTGCAGCCAACGATTTTTCTGGGAATTATATAAACTTTGGTGTGCGCGAAGGGGCGATGGCGGCGATATTAAATGGTATGGGGTTGTCAGGGTCGCGCGTGTTTGGTTCAACGTTCTTGGTGTTCAGTGATTATATGCGGCCGGCGATGCGTTTGTCAGCGCTGATGGGTGTGCCGGTGGTTTATGTTTTGACGCATGACAGCGTTGCGGTTGGTGAAGATGGACCAACACATCAGCCGATTGAACAGTTGCCATCTTTGCGTATGATTCCGAATATGAATGTGTTTCGTCCGTGTAATGGGGCCGAAGTGGTTTATGCCTGGCGACGCGCGTTGACTGAAAAAGCGCGGCCGTCGTGTATCGTTTTGTCGCGTCAGAAATTTAAACAGTATTCTGCGCCACTGGGGGCGGATTTGGCGCGCGGTGCGTATGTTATTCGACCGGCAAATTCGGCGCGTGTGCGTGCGACAATTATTGCCACAGGCAGTGAAGTGCCATTGGCAATTGCGGTGGCGGAAAAATTGGGTAATGGTGTTCAGGTGGTATCAATGCCGTCGGTTGCAGATTTTCGCGCCCAATCCCCAGAATATAAACAACAGATTTTGTGCGGTTTTGTTATTGCCATAGAAGCGGCAGCGTCCGCCCCGTGGTTTGAATTTGCAGATGCGGTTGTTGGTGTTGATGGGTTCGGTATGTCTGGGCCGGGTGATGCGGTGTATTCACAGATGGGATTTAACGTTGATGCCATCGTGCGTGATATTCAAAGTAAAATAAAATAATATGTCAGAATATGTCTTTACTTTGTCGTCGGGTGAAGAGATTCCGGTTGTAATTACAACGCGTAGTGGGTTGCGAAATATTACATTGCGACCGAAACTGAATCCCAGGCGTGAAATTCATATTTCAAGGCCTTGGCTGGTGTCAGAAAATGCGGCGATTAAATTTCTGGTTTCAAAACAAAAGTGGATTGAGTGCATATTTCAAAAATGTCCAGATAAGGTTGTGTTAAAGTCTGGTGACAAAATTGAGTTTTTGGGACACGTGGTGGAACTGGTGCATGTGCCGACAATGCGTTCTAATAAATTGGATGGCGATAAGATGTTGGTTGGTGGCGTGCCAGAAATGTTTGAGCGGCGTGTGCGTGATGTTATCAAGGCTGAATTTTTGGTTGAATTAAAAAATATAATACGGACAACCCCGCGCGATTTGTGGCCACAGCGTATAGCGTTGCGTGATACAACCAGTCGTTGGGGCAGTTGTTCCAGTTCTGGCACAATGTCGTTTTCGTGGCGGTTGGCGTTCGCCCCATATGAAGTTATGCGTTATGTTGTTATGCATGAATTGGCGCATAAAAAACAAATGAATCATTCGCCAGAATTTTGGGCTGTGGTTCGTGAGTTATATGGGCCAGGGGTGGAACGTGCCAAACGTTGGCTGAAACAGAATGGTGGTACGTTGCATCGTTGGTTTTAATGCATAAAATTAGATAAATATGGGGGCCACGGTCCTGTCCTGCGATGATAAAGTGCAGATGGGGTGCTTTTTTTTATTTTTATTATTTGTATAGTTATTTTTTATGTTGTATAATTGTGGTGTTGCAGCAAGTTGTTGTAATGGGGTGTCGAAACCCTTGAATGTAGCGTTCAATTCTTATTGAATGAAAAATCTCCAACCAAATGGGTTTGGGGGTTGGTGGAATGTATCGAATGCACCGCACTATTCTATATTATAGTTTCGAACCCCCAACCGCCTTGAATTGTTTTGGGCGGATTTTTGTTAATAGGGGGATGTATGAAAAAGTTTGTGTTAAATTTTATTTGTTGCTTTGTGCCGTGGGCTGGGTTGCGGCATAAAATTCGCGGGTTGGGCGTGCAGGTCACGTATAAAAATAATATTATTGAAATTGTAAAAGAAAATGGTTTGCGTGTTCAGGTGAAAAAAGTTCGGGGATGTGAATTTCGTTTTAATGGTGGTGATAATCATATTGTTTTGCATGAACCGTTAAAAAATTTGAAACTAAAGGTTCGTGTTAGCTCGGGCGTGTTTATAGAAATATTTGGTTCAGACGGTTGGAGTCGAAAAATATCTGTGGTTAAAGAGGAGGGGCACAATAATGTTAATAAATTAATTATTGGAAAGGGATTTACGTCCACAAATTTTGTGCACTTTGATTTTTGCCAGGGTAAAGGTGATATAATTATTGGTGATGATTGTATGTTCTCGTGGGGGATACAGGTGCGGACAGGCGATTTTCATTCTATATATAGTTTGGATACAAAGGAACTGTTAAATCCGAATAAGGATGTGAAAATTGGTAATCATGTTTGGGTTGGGGCAGAGGTGCGAATTTTAAAAGGGGCGATTATTCCAGATAATACGATCGTTGGTACGCAAAGTATAGTAACACGTCAGTTTAAAGATAGTAATGTTGTGATTGCTGGGGTACCCGCTGGGGTTGTTAGAAATGATATAGGGTGGAGTCGTGCGCGGCCAGGGGATTTTTGTGTTTAATTTTTGTCGAGATGCCTGTTTGTTATACAAAATAATAGGGATATGGAGCGTGGTTGCACAATCGGTTAAGAAAATGGCGTAAAAACTTTTATTGATCTAAGCATTTGCTTTTTTTGTGGGGTTGGTATAGAATTGTGCTGTTATGGCAAGACAGCTTATTAAATCTGGTCAGGTTTCGGAAAATCGCAAGGCGCGATTTAATTATTCTATAGAGGATACTATCGAGGCCGGGATTTCTTTGACAGGTGCAGAAGTAAAATCAATCCGATATGGTTTGGTGACTATTGTTGATGGTTTTGTACAGCGTCGTGGTGATAATTTGTGGCTGGCTGGGGTGGAAATTCAAAAATTGCCAACGGCGGCAAGAATTGTGAACTTTGATGAACGGCGCAGTCGGCAACTGTTGTTGCATCGTAATCAGATAAATCGTCTGATTGGAAAATTGCAGGAAAAGGGGGCGACAATTGTGCCACTGAAAATGTATTTTAGTAATCGGGGACGACTAAAGGTGTTGTTGGGTGTGGGGTATGGTAAAAACAAAGTTGATAAACGTGAAACTATCAAGCATCGTGAATGGGAAAAAAACAAGGCAAGAATTTTGAAGGGGAAGTGATATGCCACCAGAAGTTGGTGGTTCTTTTTTTTTGTGTTTTTTCTGCTTTACTAAAAGGCAAAAAAATCGTATAATAAAGGAAAGGAAAGAAGAGAATTAGCATGGAATATAAATCGCTTGTCGTGAATAGAGGGGTGTCTCGGACACTGGCAGTTGTTGGTGTTTTTGTATTGGCTGCGTGCGGTGGGGGCAATAGCAAGTTGGCGCAATATACGGGGATGGTGGCAACGCCCACAGTTGATTATGTTGAGGCGTTGGATGTATATTCTGCTCCTCATCAGGATCCTTTTTTGAATCAGTTGGCTATGAATTATCGCTCGTATGCGGTTTATAACGCAAGAACCAGTGGTTATGCCGGTATGGGCGAATTGTTTGCCGATAAAACGATGGCGGCATATGCTGGCGAGACACCATACCCAGAGTCTGTAAAAGATTGGGGTGTAGAGGATGAACAAGAAGCTTTTGAATTATATGCGGCGTATAATGATTTGATGGATTTGTTGAAGAACGATGCAGCGCAAACAAGGCCCGAGTTGGCGGCCGAGGCGCAGGCGAAATTTGACTGTTGGTTGACAGCAACAGCCAGCGGACAGCTTGCGACTGCGAGCCAGTGCAAGGACAGATTTAACAGGACATTGTTGGCGTTGCGGGATGGTAACGGAACTGCGGTTACACAAAGTACAACCGAACGTAATGAAATTGTTGAAACGACTACACAACGAGTGTCAGGCAGTTATTACCCGGAAACGCGAGAAATGAAGTCTGTGCGTACTGGGGGACAAGCTCGTGAGGGGTTGATTATCGTTAATAATGTCAATGTGCCTGAAAGTTTGGTCAATCCTGCGCCAGTACAGCCAGCACAGCCGATGGTCTTTAACCAGAATATTTATGGTGGGGATAAGACAATTACAAAAAGTTCGAATGATAACAGCGTCAATAACAGTGGAAATAGTTTGACCGTTGGAGAGTGTCCTGTTGGAGATGTGTCGTGTCAAGCACAACAAAATGCGCCATCGGTTGCGGTTGTGATAACGGAAAAAGATCATCCTGTGGCGTCGTGTCCGATGTGCGAGATTTGTTCGACGTGCTTGGAATGTCAACGTTGTCAGGAATGCCAAAAATGCCCGGATTGTCCTGATGCTTTGGGATGTGCCGCAGAGGTTTCTGTTGTTGCGGAAGAGCTGGTTACGCGTAACGAGCTGATGGGTTTGATGGCTGATATGCGTGAAGAAATAAAAAAGGAACGCGAAGCGACAGCGAAATGTTCAATGTGCGATGCTTGTCCAAATTGTTCTGAGTGTAAGCGGTGTCAGGAATGTCAAAAATCTCCCGATTGTTCCGATGAGTTGCAATGCGCAGAGGCGATTCCGTTGATTGGTGATGAGCTGGTAACGCGAGAAGAATTTATCAATATAATGATGGAAATGCGCGAGGCGCTGGAGGTAATTAATGCACGTTTGGATAAAATGCATGCAGATCAGGGTGAAAAAACGATGATTAAAGTTCAGCAGATTCCGCTGGAACCGACTCAACACGTAATGGAAGAGGTTTTCGAAGTTCGTTTTGACTTTAATAAATCGGTAATTAAGCCTGAATACAAAGAGTTGATTAAGCAGTTGGTCGAGGCGACCCAAGAAAATAAAAATATTAAAATTTCTGTGGTTGGGCATACTGATACGTCAGGAACAAGCAATTATAACTATGCGTTGGGGGGGCGTCGTGCCGAGGCCGTGCAGAAAATGCTGATTGAATATGGTGTGCCGGCCAGTCAGATTGTTGCAGTATCTGCTGGGGAAGAGGATTTGGCGGTGCCAACTCCGGATAATACGCGGAACGCAGAAAATCGTCGTGTACGTGTTGTTAAAGAAATTCCTTATACAGAGAAGCCCAAAATAGCCCCTGTGGAGATAGAGGTTGCTGAATCTGTGATAGAGGATTGTGGCGAGGATGTGTGTAAATAACGATAGTGTAACATCTTGGACTTGACAAAAAGTTTTTTGTGGTGTATAGTCGTCAGGTCAGAGAGATGTTTTGATAAGAGGCATTTGAAATGACTGATATGGTAGAAAAATTTAATGTTGCGACGCAATCCTTGGAACAGACTGGGGGTAAAGTGCGCGGTTTTAAGAACGCTGGCATCAAAGTTGATATTATGAAAGAGTTTCGTTTGCGTGATGTATTCTTGGGGGAAAATGGTGGCAACGAAATATAAGATTCGGACCCGACTGTGTCGGGTCTTTTTATATGACTGATTTGCTGAATGTGGTATATTTGTTCTTGAATTATGTGTGAATTTTTCGTAAACTTATAGACAAGTTGGCGTCAGCTGATGGAATAACAAGGGGGGCTTTATTTTGTGGAATTGGGGTGCAAAAAATCTTGGCGTCCTGGTTGGTCATTGGCTGCGGTCTTAATTGCAATAAAAAAAGGAGAAATATAAATGTCTTTGATTAAATGTAGGGAATGTGGTAAGGAAATCAGCGCGTCGGCCAGACGTTGTCCAAATTGTGGGGGTAAGGTTTCTCGTGGAGGTAGATGGCTGAAAAGATTGGTTTTGTTGGTTTTGTTGCTTGCGGCGGGCTGGTTCTTGTGGACTAATTTTGGTAGCATGATGATTGCGGGACCTGCGAAAACACAGGAGATAATTGATGCTGAACAAGAGTATGAACTTATAGCAGCAGAGGGCGATGTAATACAAACGTGTGTGCAGGCTGGTATTGTGGCCCAGGCTTATTTGCAGGCGCAGGACGAGGCTGGTTATAATCAGTGGAAAGAAATAGAAATGGCTGATTGTATGGCTGCTGGTTTATAAAAAATGCCCCGAAAGGGGCGTTTTTTATGGGATGCGTTGGTGTGTCGTTTTTATTGTTTTTAGCTGGTTGTGGAAAAATTTGTTTGATGAGCTGTATTGAAAAAAATGTGGACGTGTTGAATCGCTTAAAGGTACAATTGGGGGCGCGATGTCGTGTCGCGGTTGATAGTTATATTAATTGGATTTGGGGTAAATAATCTTGTTTTGTTTGTCGGAGAGGTTCGTGCTTGAATTTTGTAAAAAATAGTATAGAATATGTTTCGTTGCGCCCTTAGCTCAGCTGGATAGAGCATCAGATTTCTAATCGTCCGCAATTTTTATGGATAGATTTGGATAAAGATGTATAAACGCTGGATTTATGCGGGTGCGTGCGAAAATCAGTTCTGTATAAAACTTGACACAGATTGATTGAATTGTATGTAATTGTATGTATAATGTTACATATTTGTTACATAGAATGTTACACAGGAATTGACCGCATGTTTGCGCCGAATTCCACGAGTTGGTTTTGTGCCCATGGCTCAACCGGATAGAGCAATTGCCTTCTAAGCAATAGGTTGCAGGTTCGAATCCTGCTGGGCACGCCAAGTTTAAAGTATGATTCCCCACCAATTTATCCTGTTATCATGCTGGCGACATTGTTTGCGGTGCGACGTGCTGCAATACTTGATGCGTGTGCGTATATTTCTGTTGTGGTGATTTTTGTGTGTCCCAGTACGTCTTTTAATATTCGTATATCTTCGCCCATGCTGGTTGCTAGTGTTGCAAACGAATGACGCAGGTCATGTATGCGCATACGCGGTAATTCCGCACGGTCCAATGCCCACCAGAACGCTTTACGCAAATCGGTTAATGGGCGTGTATGGTCAATTGGGGAATGAAAAACATACTGTTTGCTTTTACAAATTCTTAACGCCTGTTTTATAACTTCTATTGCTGGATCGCCCAGTGGCACATTAAATGCATCTGTTTTGCGTTTATTTAAACGTAGATACCCGTTTTCTAGGTCTAATTCGTCCCGTTCCAGGCTTGTTATTTCGCTGCTGCGACAGCCTGTCAGTGCAAGTGTTTTAATAGCCAGGATGGTTTGCGGTGCATATTTCCCAGCACAAAATGCCTCGTCCAGTGCAGTAAATAAACGTTTATAACCATCAATATCTAGAATCGTATGGTTCATCTTTGGGGATTTTGCCTTTTGAACCAAATGGCACGGATTTGAATTTATTGTGCGATAATTGTATTTTTCGCACCAATTCAGAAAAGTCGACAATAACCGCATAACGTGTAGTGCGACAGCAACGGTTTTAGTGTTTTTGATTTTGTCGTACATGTCTTGGATTGTGCACAGATCGATATCTGCAATGTATTTATCGCCAAGATATGGGATTATATACAGGCGCATCAATATTTCGTTTGAGCGATAGGTGTTTTCCCGATTGTTTTCGCGACAATGTTTTTCCATAAATATTGGGGTTAGTTCACGGACTTGTTTCCGTAGTGCTGCGGCTATTTCGTTTTGCTTTATGCGTATGCGCTGTTCTGATTGCGGGTCCAGGCCCTTGGCGATATCTTGCTTGGTTTGTATCGCACGTGCGCGAATCTCATTTAAGCTAAATTCCGCCAATGTGCCCAATCTCATATGCTTTTGTTGATATGAACCGCGAACGCGATATCCCAAATAGAACACTTTGCGCCCAGATGCGGCAGAATACCGGCATTGTAGCCCCGGCAGTGCCGCATCTGTTATCTGCAAATCAATGTCAGATTTCAGCTTGTTCAGAAATCCTGTTGTTAAAACCAACTTTTGACATTTGAGTGCTCGCATATGTTGTCCTTTGTTACACACAACATTGATAATAAAAGCGCACAAGTCCAGTGAATAAGACTATCAAGGCTCTTGTGTTTTTTGTTGGCTTTTGCGGATTTCTTGTATGAAATATTGCTCGCCCATGTCCCAGAATTCTGTCATTGCACGACTTAAAATTGCATGCATTTCATCTTTGGGTTTCCCTATTATTTCCAAAGCGATGTTTTCTGATACTGTGTCTGATTGTTTTATTAAAAACGCAACTGTTTTATCCCATGCAGTTTTGATTTCAGTTTTTGTGTTTTTTGTCATTTTTGTTCTCCTTTGTTTCCTTGTAATATGTTGCATAAATTTCTTAACGCCTCTGTAATTTCTTGGGTCAAGATATACTCAATGTCGGAAATGTTTGTTTGTCCGATAAGTCGCGGTGCAACACGTCGCGGAATCATCAGTAATTGTTCCCTTGAAAATCGGGCTGCTGCAAAAGCCTCAGATTGTGCTTGTGCTAATGGTATTAGCTTTCCTGCACGTTCTTCGTATTCTAGTTTCTTTAGCATTGCATCGTATGTCGACTTCATTGCTTTGCTTCTTTGATAAGAATTTGAAGAACTGTCATTTGTGCGCGGGGTGTTATAGGCTGGGTTAGTGTTCTCTGCCCATTCTTTATCTGCCTTTTCGGGGTCTATTTTCCCGTCTATTAGTGTTATTCGTCTTGTTTCAATGGCCTTTTGGACCGCGGATACCGCAACCCCGCGATGCGCTGCATATTCTCTTCTTGATAATAACATCGTTACCCCTTTTAGTGTTCGCCGTTCACCGTTTTTTTATTTCTGTCGCTGGGCAAGTGTCAGGGTCGCCGTTACCCTCAATGCGAAAAGTCGTCACAGAACCTATTATATTTTTATGTAAAATTTCCTTCATTCCTTATCCATCCTATGATTTGTGCCATTGTTTTATCTTGCCCCATACATTTGCGTTTCAATGACGCTTGCCCGTTTTCCAGTTGTTCCGGTGTAAATTCGTTAAATATTGGAAACAACTTTGGGTTTCGTTCAATGATTTTTGACAGTGAAAATTCGTTGTCTATATGATATTTATGCTCGCGCAATGGACTGAAAGAGGTTGCTAGTTTTTGAATTAAATCGTTCGTATGATCATGCGTTTCCTTGCTTTGTTTTATTGTGTTTGTACTGTACTTGCCATTTGCTATTGCATCTGATTTCTGTCTGATATCTGATAAGTTCTGTTTGATATCTGATGAATTCTGTTCTCCCCAACGTGCCAATCTGTTCGTGGCCAGTCGTTCACATTTGGCTTTGTATTTAATATCGTCTTCATATAGTTCGGCTTTTATAAATGGCCACACAGCACTTGAACATTCTATATCGGGATATTTTAAAACCGCCATGAATATATCGCCGCGTTCTTCGCGTGATATATTTTCCAATAAAAGTGCCCATTTTGGATTGGCCAGCCGTTTCATAACCGTTTCCTATTGCTTGTCGCTTGTACGCTGGAATATGTTGTTTTGTTCAAATTCAGCTATATCTTGTTTCCGATATACAATGCGACCAACACGTTTTAGAAATTTTGGTCCAACACCGGTGCTGCGCCATTTTTGTAAAGTATTGCGTTTCAATCCCCACATTTCAGCCAGCGCACGTTCCGTCATATATTCGTCCTTGGATAATATTGTTGTCATGGTTTGTCCTTTTGTTTCGGGTTTTGATGGGTCTATGTAAAGATATATGCATAAAAAATAACCGTGCGCAATGCACGTTTTTGCGACAAAAAGGAAATTAAGTTAGTTTAGGTTACTTTACGGTATAAAAAGGTACGATATAAGTATACAGGTTAGTTTGTTTAGTGGTTTAATTTCCAAACCAGCGCATCGATTGCGTTGGTGTAACGACGACTGGCGGTCTGACGTAACAGCCCAGTCTTTTTGCCAATTTTATTCATTGATAAACCGATTGAGTGCAGAATCAATAATTTTCTATCTGTGACACTGTCCACAGAATCTAACCAATGCACCAAAACATTATAAAAATTATCGTGTGTGTTATCAAAGGGGGCTATATTTGGGGGCAATTTAACGTCTGCAATAACAGATTCAAACCATTCATATCGAACGGAACATTCCGCCGGCCATGTTGCCAACATGTGTTGCCGTGTTTTGTCGTTTTTATCCATCTGAATAGCAAGGATGACCGCAGAGTAAATTTGTGCCTCAACGCGTGCCCGGGTCCACTTTGTCTCATCGTCCAATTCTTCAAAAAAACGGTTAAGAATAACACGTCGATTATTATTTTTCATACAGAAATCATACCCCATAATCCATAAAAATCAAGAAAAAGCAATAAAGTAAGAAAATTGTTTTCGGGTAACCCACAAAATCAATAAGTTGAACAACCGAACCGCCATCGCTACCAAGTTCAATAGCGAAAATTGTTTGTTTTTAGACATTTTTGTGCAAGAATACTTTCACAGGTTTGAATACTTGTGGGATTTATATGAATAAAAAAAATACCAAGGGTAGCAAAATGGTAATTTTATCGGACACAGAATTTACAGTTCTTTTAGAACAATTGAACAGAGTCAGTGGTTGGGATATAGCTAATGTTTGTGCAACTTTTGCTGCAGTGATCGTTGCATTGTTTTTTCCATTAAGGGAAATACATAAGAACATTTGCAAGATTCTCCCTAAAAGCAAAAATACCCGAAATAAGAGAAGCTAATCTAGATCCAGAAAAACGTCCACACGTATCATTGTCAATTAGAAACTTGTCAAGAGAGACTTTGACAATTAAAGATGTTGCGCTTATATTCACACTACACGACTATCGAAATTTTAACCTTTGTTTTCATCTACAGCAAAACTGCGAATTAAAGCTTTTGCCTTTATCGGAAGAAGAGATTGACTTCTTGTTTATCGATCCAAAAGACGCGTATAGAGGTTCTAAACACACAAAAAACATCCTACAAACCAACAAACAGGTCTTTGAGCATTATCTTTCCGATATTACTGGATTCGAAAAAGTAAAAACCGTTTCATTACGGATTCGTACCAATCTTGGAATATATCGTAAAAAATTACCAAAATGGTCATACATGGAGTTATTCGATCAGGTAGGTACATTGATAGTTATGCAAGACAAAAAGCATCAACATATTCTTGATAAATACACTAAAAATAAAAACACGAAACAGTTGCAAAATTCTTTTAAAGATTACCTAGAAGAGATGAATAAATTTTATGCAGATAAAAAGTCCGCATATCAAGAAAAATGTAAAAAATGCCGAGAAAAAGACAAAGCTCAAAGAAAGTTTCATAAACGCAGACGTTTTTGCATTTTGAGAGATAAATTTTGATTTAACGGTAATTTATCCGTAATTTACGAACACAATCCCAAACCATTTTTGCATGATGGTCAGGCGGGATTGATAGTCGTCCGCAGAGTTGATTTCTGTTTCGTATTCGTGTTTTAGTTGTGCTGACAACCCAAGTTCACGCACCAGGTGATTGCACACACCCATAAGATAGAAGATATTGCCCTCCGGTCCGTTCAGGTCAATGACCAGGCCTGTTTGATATCTCGCCCCCGGCACACCCCGCCGGGCAGCATGCAGTTTGCGTTCCAGCGCATCAATCGTTTCCATGTGCGGTGCCTTTGGTTTTTAGTTCTTGCTGAATCTGTGTCCATATCATTTCCAGTTCGTCCAGCCCCGTCAGGTCTGATTTTAACCACATTTCTGGGGTCTGCCATACGTCGTCCTGGGCACAGGCCAGCGCACCGTCCACCAATTTGCGGATGCGGCAGTTGCGCATTTCGTTCTTGATTGCGGACCGGTACAGCATGCGCTTGTCCACCGTGACGGGGCATGGTGTTGTACCGGTGTGATATGCCCACCACTTGGCCATTTTTAGTTTGTTCAGCATTGCCACACGCAGCATTGCAACCCCATAACTCATGGTGCCGGGACCGTCGAATATCTCGTCGGCCAGGTGTCGCCCGGCGCGACTGTTCAGAAAGTTTATGATTTCTTCGGCGGACTTTTCGGGGTGAATTTGCCTCAGGCGTTTGACCGTCACGTCCCAGATTGCTTTTCGGTGGTCTGGACTGTCATAGTGCGCCGCCAGCGCACCATAAAATCCGTGTTGCTTGTTTATTGCTGTCATGTTGTGCCTCTTGTTTTTTCAACACAACAATGCCAACAAAAAATGGAATAGCCAGGGAAATAAACAAGCTTTTTATATCTTGGTCCGGATATGGTTTTAGTTTTACATATTTTTTACACAGGAATTTTGGTATAAAAACACCGCCCAGAACGGGCGGTGTGTTACTCGTATCGCAGGCTGTCTATTGGGTGTAATTTGGCGGCTTTGCGTGCAGGCATAACACCAGATGCGAGCCCTACCACAATCGCAACTGTAACCGATACAACAACCGGCCAAATACTGAACGGTACAGCATACCCCAATACAAAACGCCCAATGCCCTGGGATAATCCCACCCCTAATATCAAACCAATCATAGAACCGATAAAAGAAATCAGAACAGATTCCGACAAAAACTGAATAATAATCATGCGTTCGCGTGCACCAATTGCCTTGCGAATACCGATTTCACGTGTGCGTTCTGCAACAGAAACCAACATCATATTCATAATGCCGATTGCCCCAACCAAAAGCGACACCGCCGCAATCGCAACCAGTAATAATTTTAAGTATCCAGATACAGTTTCCATTGTTTCCATGACTTGCTTCATATCTGTAATTTGAAAATCATCTGCATCATTGTCGTCCAGTTTATGTCGTTGACGCAACAATAATGTCATTTGTTCAATTGCCAAATTATTATCAGCATCGTTATATAGTTTTAATGACACCATTTGTACTGCATTTGGGAAACGAGAACCCGACAGGCGTTTCTTTAATGTTGTGATTGGAATGATAATCATATCGTCTTGGCTGCCCATAGATGAATCACCCTTGGCACGTGTGACCCCGACAATTGTAAATGGTGTGTTTTGCACACGTATAACTTGCCCCACAGGATTTTTCCCCATCCCCAGCTCTTCGGCGGTTTCGGGACCAATGACAGCATGTGTTGATGCGTTTCGTACCGCAGACATATCAAAGAAAGTTCCATATTCTATTTCTATATTTTGTACGGTTGCATAATCTGGCCATGCACCGACCATTGATGTGGACCAGTTTTTATTCCCATAGACAACCTGGGCGGCAGCATTTTGAACAGGGGTGACCGCCGCAACATCGGGTAATTGTCCCAAAAATTCTGCATCGTCCATGGTTAGGGTTTGGCGATTTCCACCACGCACACCGGCGGACTGTGCCGCGCCAGCTCGTATCATAATGGTGTTCGTCCCCAGCGATGAAAATTGGTCTGTGATGGATTTTTGTACAGTTTCACCGACAGCCACCATAATTACCACCGCCATAACACCGATAACAATTCCCAAGACGGTTAAAAAAGACCGCATCTTATTACCACTGATGGACAGCCATGATTCTTTGGCGATATCTTGTATATTCATTTTTTATATGCCTTTGGTATATGTGATTCTGATTTTGGGATTTTGCCATCGTATGTGATATGCCCGTCATAGATATGAATCAGGCGGTCAGAATACATGGCAATATCAAATTCGTGTGTAATCATTATGATTGTTATCCCCAGTTCACGATTTAATTTCTTGAAGAACTGTAAAATTTCATTTCCCATTTTACTGTCCAGTGCGCCTGTAGGTTCGTCTGCCAAAATCAGTTTTGGGTTGCCTGCCAACGCACGTGCGATTGCAACACGTTGCTTCATCCCCCCTGATAATTGTGTTGGCAGGTATGTTTCAAAGTTTTCCAACCCCACCAGTTTCAGCATTTCGCGGGCGCTTTGTACCCGTTTCGCCATTGGCAGTCCGCGATACATCAATGGCAACATTACATTGTCCAAAACATTGCGTTTCGGCAACAGGTTAAACTGTTGAAAAACAAAGCCAATATGTTCATTTCTGACAACGGCCAATTCATCGGGCAACATTGTTGTAATATCTGTGCCATAGAGTTTATATGTCCCAGATGTGGCGGTGTCCAGCGCACCAATAATGTTCATACATGTTGATTTGCCAGACCCTGATGGTCCCATAATAGATACAAATTCGCCAGAATAAATATCAAATGTGTTGTCAAATAAAACCTGTTGTTCGCCGCCCATTTCCATGGGAAACGATTTGCAGATTTTATGCATTGAAATAACAGGTGTATTTTTTGCCATAGTCGCCCCCATATTACATTGGTCTACCCATTGGACCGCCACCACCAGGACCGCCCATTGGACCACCGCGATTGTTGCTTGATTGGGTTGTGGATGTTTGTCCTTGGACACCGACAACGATGCGGTCGCCATCCATTATCTGGTCTGATATAATTTGTGTTTCTGTGGCAGATTCCAGCCCTTTTTTATATTCAATAAATTGAATTTCACCATCACGCATAATTGCCAGATGGGTGTCGGGTGTAATCGTTTCATCTAATGTTGGGTCAATGCTTTTGAAATTGCGAATAAGGAAAGCGGCATTTTGTGCTTTGTACACATTTTCAGCACTGTTGATAATAACGGTTACGAATGCGGTCATTCCTGGCATCAGGCGCATATCAGAATTATCAACATCAATTACAACCGTATAAACGACAACGTTGGATGTTGTTGTGGGGGACAAGCGAACCTGACGAACAGTGCCGTTAAAAATATCTGTTGGGTATGCATCAACGGTGAATGTGACGGGTTGACCTTCGCGGATAACACCAATGTCTGCCTCGGATACAGATGTTTCAATCTGCATTTTGGTCAGGTCTTCGGCGATTTCAAACAGGTCGGGTGTTGAAAAAGATGCCGCAACCGTTTGACCAACATCAACTTTGCGTGATATAACTGTGCCATCGACAGGGGATGTAATCGTTGCATAGCCCAGATTTGTCACCGCACGGTCGTATGTAGATTGGGCTTTTTTAACAGATTGTTCGGCCTGGTTATATGTGGTTTCGGATTGTTCCATTTCTGCACGTGAAATAAAGCCATCGTTATACAAGGTTTTGTTGCGTTTGTATTCGCTGAATGCGAAATCCCGTTGGGATTTTGCAGATGTTAGTGATGCCATGGCCTCGTCAACAGATGCCTGAAGAACAGATGGTTCAATCGTCAGCAATATATCGCCTTTTTTAACGTTGGAATTAAAGTCAACATACAGATTGTCAATTGTTCCCGATACTTGCGAACCCACATTTACTGTGTTGACAGGTTGAATTTCACCGGTTGCACTGACCGTATAGGACAGGTCGCCACGCGTTATATTTATCGTGATATAGTTGCGTTTTTCATCGCCACCACCACTAAACACTGCAATCGTACCAATAATTGCCAGCGCAAACACACCGTATTTCAGAATGCGTTTGCTGGATTTTTTATTCTTGGTCTGTTTGTTCTTCATATTTCTCTCCCTCTAGTTCTGATTTTATATCGTTGTATTGCGTATAGAACTCATCATTTTTAGTCTGTTTAGCACGCAATAACTTTGCGCTGGTGTTAGCCATAAAAACTCCTACGGAAAGAAAAAAAGCCCCGGCACGAGCGCCAAGGCAATAAAAAAGACGGTTAGAACCGTCCACTTGATTTTATGGTATTATATCACAAAACTATAAAAAAAGCAATAGAGAAAAGCCGACACCAAAAACGGCATAGGCTTATTTTAAATAAAATTAAAATCTGTTTTTGTAGTTATCTTAGATATAGTTTGTACTAACAATTTTATTATGGCCTGAATATCATCAAAATTGCAGGTTTCAGATGGAGAATGAATATACCTACAAGGGATACTAAGCAAAGCGCTCGCCGTTCCCTTGCGAACCCGTTGCAAAGGTTCTGTGTCTGTTCCGTATGGACGACCACTAGCCTCTATTTGATATGGAATTGAATTGGATTCCGCAGTACTTTTGAGAAGTTCAAATAATTTTGCATTTACGTGTGGACCTCTACCGATTACTGCCCCTTTGCCCAATTTAAGTTCATTGTCTGCGCCTGCATTGGGGTAGTCGTTAGTCGGGCTAACATCTACCGCGATAGCAATATCTGCATCTGCTAAATATGCCGCAGGTTGAATACCTCTTGTACCGACTTCTTCTTGTACAGATGCAATAAACTCAACTGCAACTGCTAGTTTTTCTTTGCTTAATTCACGCAAAACCTCCAATGCTATGAAAGCACCGACTTTATCATCGCACCCCCTAGAAGCAAAGTTATTGTTTTGAAGTTCTACATAATCGTGGTCTAAAACCATAGCGTCCCCAATCTGCACTATTGCTTCAGCGGATTGTTTATCCGGTGCGCCAATATCAACAAATAAATCTTTTATTTTTGAGGCTGCTTTAATATCTATTATATTATGAATTGGTTGCTTACCAACAACGCCCCTTTGTATTCCTTTCGCGGTTTTTATTAAAACGTGTTGTCCTACAACTACTTGCGGGTCCCAACCACCAATAGTTCCTATTTTCAAAAAACCCTTATCTGTGATTGATTTTACAATAAGACCTATCTCATCACAATGTCCAGCTATTATAATTTTTCTTTTAGCCTTGGAATTTATTACAGCGTGAGCAGAACCCATTGAGTCAACATATACATCTTTTGTAAACTCTTTTGCCTTACTTGTCCAAAGACGAACAATATCTTGTTCATAACCAGAAGGAACAACGGTATTCAATAATTGTTTTAAAAGACTTTTGTTCAAACTATTTTTCATTACTACTCTCATTTTATCAATAGGTTCTGCTTTTTTATTGTATTATATCCATAACTTAGAGCCAGCAATAGGGGTCTGCTGCTAGTGGATTGCCAGTGACAGCCGCTGCCATAGCTCTACACCCGCCGCATCTTTCCAGAAATTTGCACGTTCCGCATTTTTCCAGATTCTTTTTCTTATCTCTCATTTTATTCAAAAAGTCATTTTTTAACCAAACTTCTAATAAATTATCTTCAAGAACATTTCCCATAACCATAGGTAGTCTGCGACACGGCATCATATTGCCTGCTGCATCTACGGTCAACGTTTTGTCTCCTATTGGGCAAATACCAGAACCACCTACCAAAGCCCATAATGGACGTTCTCCTATTATGCGTGCTTTTGTGGTCGATTGCATTTCAACTATCATCTCCATACATTTTTTTAATTCTTGAGGAGTTGCTGCTGCTTCTGCTGCCCCCGGACCAATAGGTATCAATGTAGAGAAATTGATTCTTGATAATCCCATCGGGTCTAAAAATCTAATAAACTCTGCTACTCCATCAATATTCCGTTTCATAAGAACGCAATGAACCGTGGTAGAAATTCCTTTGCTTATTAGCTGTTTGATAGTTGCAATAGATTTAGCAAAAGCGCCAGTGCCTCTTATCTCGTCGTGCTTTTCTTCTAAGCCATCTAAACTGATTTGAACACCAACATTATGTTTTATGCAACATTCCAAGAGTTCATCGCTAAATAAATTATAACCATTAGATAGTATGTAAATTTGGGCAAAAACATCTCTAGACTTTATGTATTCTATAAGGGGTATTAAATCTTTGAACAGGGTAGGTTCGCCTCCCGTCAAAGAAATTTCTGCCTGTGCTCCAACGTTTTTTACAAAAAATACAAAATCGTCATACACCTTAAACATCTGTTTAATATTTAAAGTCTGTGTTTTGTTTTTCCAATCATAACAATGTTTGCATCTTAAATTACAGGCGTTTAACAAATGCCATTGCAAATGAAAAAAGTTTTTTTCTTTATCATAAGCAGTATCAACAATAATGTTGTTATCTATCATCGTATCCAATAAAGATGAATTTTCTTCCGTTCTATTTATTGCCTTAAAGTCAATCAGTCTACTCGTTTTTTCATCTACTTCAAAAGAGTCGCCTGTTCTGGTGTTAATAAGAAAATTTTTGAACCGTATAATGTCTGAGGATAGTTTTAACATTTTTTTGCCTGTCTTTATTAGATTATTTATTAAAAAACTGGGAAACAAATACATATTTCCCAGAAATACTATCTCTGTATTTTTTATTGGTCTGGATCTCCTCCAACACCGCCGCCGCCACAGCAGCAAGTGCAAGAATTGCATTTTGATACACGGATTATCGCAGACAATTTAATTTTTGTCATAATAGACTCCTTTTTCTGGTGGCCTACACCAAGGATAAAGGATTATTTTCCAATTGTCAATCAATAAAATCATATAGTTAAGTCTCTATTTTTGATTTTATCTGTTAACTTTTGTATAAAACTATCTATTTGTACATTATTTTCTTGTTTGCCGTCTCTGGTTCTGACCGATATTGTTTGCGATTCTAGTTCTTTATCGCCAACAATAATCATATATGGAACTTGTTTAAGTTGCGCATTTCGTATCTTCTTTTGCATACTTTCAGACGAATAGTCTTTTTTGATGCGCAATCCAGCTGTTGCAGTTCTTACATATACATCTTGCAACTGGGCAGCTATGCTATCTGCATATTCTTTGCAGTGGTCGGAAATCGGTATAATTACTGCGTGAACAGGAGACAACCAAACGGGCAGCTTGCCTGCCAAGTGTTCCAGCATCAATCCCATAAATCTGCCCAAAGAACCATAAACGGTACGATGAACAATAATTGGTGTTTGTTTCTCGCCATTCTTATCCGTGTACACACAGTTGAAATTTCGTGGCAATTGGAAATCTAATTGGATAGTACCTGTTTGCCATTCTCTTCCCAAACTATCAACCATCTGAATGTCTAATTTTGGTCCATAGAACGCACCGTCTTTTTCCTTGATTCCAAAACCATTTTCTCCAAATCGTGCAGTAAGTACTTTTTTCAAAATGGCCTCTGCTTTGTTCCAAGTTTCAATATCTCCCATAAAATCGTCAGGTCTTGTTGATAATTTTATAAAATATTTCATATCAAACAATTTATAATAATATTGAATTATGTCAATAATACGATTGTACTCGTCTTCTATCATATCTTCACTAATAAAAATATGCGCATCGTCTTGATTAAATTCAAAAGACCTAAACAACCCGTTCAAAGCACCAGAATTTTCATAACGATAGAGCATATCTGCATCGGCCAAACGCCACGGTAAATCGTGATAACTGCGTGATTCGTGTTGATATGCAACAATAGCATTCGGACAAGACATTGGCGCTAGAGCAAAAACATTGTTATCATCTTCTTTGAAAGTGAACATACTATCCTTATAATGTTCCCAATGCCCACTTGTTTCGTACAGTTCTTTTTTGTTCATCAGTGGCGAACGAAATTCCAAATAGCCGTGTTTTTCGTGATATTCGGACCAAAAATTATATAATTCGCGATAAACAATCCACCCGTTTGGCATAAAATACGGAACGCCCGGAGACCTTTCATCAAAGAAAAATAAATCTAGCGCCGGACCAATTTTTCTATGGTCTCGTTTTGCGGCCTCCTCTTGTGCGAAAAGAAACGAATCCAATTCTTCTTTTGTGGCGAAAGCATCTACATAAATACGTTGCAACATTTTATTTTTACTGTCGCCTTTCCAATAAGCGCCGGCAATAGATTTGATTTTAAAAGAGTCTGTTGGTAAATCTTTTGAATTTTCAACGTGGGGACCAATACACAAGTCTGTAAAATCACGAAAAGAGTAAATAGATAGCTGTTTGCCAAAATCATTATATTCATTTAGCCATTCGGTTTTATATGGTTGGTCTTTGAAAATCTCTTTCGCTTCATCAAGAGACACGTTTTTTTGAACGAAATTACCGCGGCTTTTAATTAGGTTTTTCATTTCCTTTTCAATTGTGGCAAATTCTGCATCAGAAAATCTATGTTCCGTATCAAAATCATAATAAAAGCCATTAGCAATAGCGGGACCACCGCCAAATTTTACATCTGGGTATAGTTTTTTTATAGCCGCCGCCAAAACGTGTGCCAGACTATGTCTGATTATTTCTATTTCATATTTGTTTGACATTATTTAACCTTTTTATACAAGTAGGCTCAAAATAGCCTTGTTTTTACATCATCTGATTTTATTGTTTTTTTGCAAACGCACAAGAACTTACACCCCAAAAGGGGTTGTAGTATAAGTTTCAAAGATAAAAAATAACAATTTCATAACGTTTGGTATGGTATAGGATTTTTATAAAAAAGTCAAGATACTTACCTATTTTTATTTAATTCTATTCAAAGCATTCAATACGTCATTTCAATATATAAAAAACTTGTCTTGCTTATTGTGATATTTTTACCATTGTGCTGGCTTTTGTAAGTTTTTGTATTTACTCGCAAAATCTTGTAATCGGTGGGCGACATATTAGCGACATCTGCCATTACAAAAGTCAAAAAACCGCAGAAATCTACGGTGTATGGCGTGTTTAGGTTGCTTATCATAATCCTTTGGTCGGGGGTCCGAATCCCTCCGCTGCTACCAGAATTTCCCGGTGTTCCGGGATTTTTTATTTCGTGTTATTTGCCCGAATTTATGCGATTTTGCGAACCAGAAATTTATACGTATCCACAGTATCGCGCATTAAATGATTCCTATGGCATCAAATTCATCAATATAGTATTCGGTATTTGTGTCTGTGGAATACAATTCTGCATACAGCGCACCGACATCAATGTTATTTTGATGTGTATGGATAAAAATTGGGGTAAAAATTGCCACCACTGCAACGACCATACAATGGTATTTAACACGATTGCGTATTTGCTTGCGTTGCAAGTACAGCGGTTTCGCCTCTTGTAATAAATTTGAAATATTGTCCATTTCCATAGTCCTTTCATGTACATAACGATATTATTTATACAATGGTTCAAAATATTTGTCAGTAAAAAACAGCGTGCAAGATACAACAAAGGGAGTTTTATAGTTTTTTATGGACATTTTTACAAAAATGTTACATATTTGCTACATAGTATGGCGTTTGCCATAAGGGTAAAATGGCGCAAGTGGGCAGAAATCGGGCGAACCATCGGTCTGGGTTCAGACGATTTCTAAGCAATAGGTTGCAGGTTCGAGTCCTGCTGGGCACGCCAGATATAAAAGCCCCGAATGTTCGGGTTTTTTTTAAGTTCAAACCATGTGCTAAAATGAATCGTTAAGCATAAAATGCTATTGATTTTTGCGTAAATTTATGGTATAATTATGAGCAAGGATGAGGGAGAATTTTTATTCCGTTGCTTGACTTATAACGTTTCTTGTGCCAAAGTGCAAACAGATATAAGGGTAAACCTATGAAAAATATGCGTAATAATTTTGGTGTTAAGGGTGTTACTGCACCTGGTGCTAGTTTTTTCAATGATTTGAAAAAGCCTGTTGATGCTACAATTGTTAAACGCGCACAGAATATATTTAAGGGCATAGAGAATGTTAAAGTTTGTCGCGTGGATGCCCAATAACTCTATACCAGAGTTTGAGTGTAGAGATCCTCAGATCAACAGATATTACAAAGAACAATTACAAACAGATATAGATGTGCGTGCTTGTAAAGCATTCTTTTTATTTCAAGATGATAATGTTGTAGGCTTTTTCACATTATTACCGCATTCCATAAAAAATACGAATAATCATGGTGTTCGTAAAAGGGAACATAAAGGTATGGGTAAATGGTTGTCTGGCGTGTTATTAGGACATTTCGCAATGTCTAACGAGTTTTGTGGTCAAAAACACTCAAGCGGGTTAAAATATAGTAAAATATTGATGTTTTATGCCTTGGATAGCTTTGAATGCATTGTTCGTAATTTTTGTGGTGTGGCGTTATTATTAAATCCAATAAATGAAAGTGTTCGTGATAAATTTTACATAAAAGAATACGGCAATTTGTTTAAAAAGTATCCTACTGATGATGATTATATGTATGCGCTAACAGATTATGTGTTAGCGGTATTGAAATAAATTGCGGTTAAACTGCACAAATAATCATATTGCCATTGACCTGTAAATCATAACTTTCACCAAATTATCCTGTTATCATGCTTGCTACATTTAAATCCGGGTGACGTTATAATATGTAGTGAACTTTCGCGTCTGGGGCGAAAAATGTTCATGATTATGCGAATTTTGGAACACTGTATGAAATGCGGAGCCAAGGTTTATACTGTAAAAGACGGATATGAGCTGGGCGACAATATACAATCCAAAGTAATGGCCTTTGCTTTTGGTTTATCTGCAGAAATAGAACGAGATTTGATAAGTCAACGGACCAAAGAGGCATTGTTAAAACTGAAAAAACAAGGTAAAAAGCTTGGCCGAGAAGTCGGCAGCAAGAATAAAAAACGCAAGTTAGACGATAAAATCGAAATAGTAAATGAATTACTGATAAAAAAAGTACCAAAAACGCGTATAGCCAAGCAATTAAAGGTCAGTGTCCCTACGCTTTATACATTTATTTCCACGATAAATTCTCAGGCTCAAATGAACCTTATATCCAACCCATACGATGAAGGAATCTGTCCACTGTTGTCTGTCGGACTTGCATCGTTTTTGCTATCCTGTATCTGGTAAATCCAAGATCCAGCATTTGTTTTACTTTCTTGGCATTTCTGGATAATTTAAGTTTCTTGGATTGAGCGGATAGAGGGCGTCCCAACTTTTTGCCGGCTGCTCGTATGTTTTCCAATGAACACTTTGTGCGTTGACTGATAAGCTGGCGTTCTATCTCCCCTGCAAGCGAGAAAGAAAATGCTAGCACCTTGCTTTGTATATCGTTTCCCAGATGATAGTTTTCTTTAACGGTCCAAACCTGGCAATCTTTGTTCAGACATGTTTCCAATATACGCATTACCTCCATCATTGATCGTCCAAGTCTGGATATTTCAGTTGAGATCAATATGTCGTTTGGTTGTAATTCATCCAATAATTGTCCAAGCCTCCTTTTATTCAGTGGTTTACGTGAAGATATAGTTTCTTCTACCCACCTGTTTATTGTTATATTATTTCGCTTTGTAAATTGTTCTAATTCATATTTTTGATGTTGTAGTGTCTGTTTCGAACTACTAACCCTAAGATACCCTACCACTGCCATTTTATAACCCCTTGTTTTTATATAAATTAATCCTTTTTAATAGAACGTTTTCGGATTATGTACTGAAAATCAGATGCTAAAAGCATCCAACAAATCTTATGTATGTTGATTTTTGTGTTTTTTTTGATGGTTTGTTACGTCTGATCCACATAAATTCAGACTAGGAAAAAATAGGTTGATTTAATCGTTGGTTTTTGGTACAAATTTTCATAATGATATGTAGGAAGCTTGTTTTTTATTGCTTTATGGCCTGTTTGCCAATTATAACGTGGGCAAGCGAGGTGCCTAATCTTACCATCACAGAAAACACAAATTCCAAAATAGTTGAGTTGTATCAGCAACTGCAGGATGCAAAAACGAAAATCGACAAAATTCAGTCTGAACGCATGGATAAATTATCTGAAAATTACCAAGCGTTGAAAGAAAATGAGCAAAGTTTAGAAAATCGAACATTGACTGCTGCAACAACTGCCGCAACTGGAATTGGTGGAATGGAATTAGCTCGTGGACTTTCCGAACAAAAAGCTGATAAAGACGCAGAACAAGATATGGCTGCATATCTTGCAACATTTCGTTGTGAATACGGCAATGGAAAATCTGTCAAAGGTGGCACTACAGAAATCGAACTGCCTGGCGGAAATGGTGCAGAAATAATGAAATTACGAGCCGAATATTTTGCATTGGCTGCAGATTTGAAAGAAAGAAAAACGGCCTTGGGAATGAAACCAGGTATAGAATCCGAAGAAATATTGGACAAATCACAACTCGGCCTTTACGATAACGAAAGTATTGGTATAACAGATGGTGTATACGCCTCGCTATATCGTGCACAGATGTTAGGGTCAGAAAAAGATAAAACAGCAATAGATTCAGATAAAAAAGCATCTAAAAACAGGGTGATTGGTGGTGCGGTTGCCGCTGGATCTGGTGTTGTTGGTGGTATTGTGGGAAATGCCATTATTAACAAAGATGCACCCAAAAATGAAAGTGAAGCAATCAATCGTGAATATGATAAACAAATAGCCGATGCGACCGCTGAACAGGAAGAACTTGCAAAACAATTAGACGAAGCAATCGCCCAAAATGCAGCTGACGTAAAGAAATACAACGAAAATATACAGCGACATAAAGACCAAATCCCAGTAATAAAACAATCGTCTGCAGGTTGTCGGAGTTTATTTACTGCCTATATTGAAACTGTTTCAGAATTATCCCCTGTTGAAAACGAAACAGATAACGTTCCAGATATATCTCTTCCAGAAGTTTCAGATCAACAAGCTCTATTATCAGAATGTACAAAATGCGATAATAAGGGTGGTATTTTTGATTCTGATACCAGCGAATGCCCATGTCCAGAAGATAAACCTATTGAAAAGGACGGTAAATGTGTCGAAAAACCGGTTGAAATTACTAATGAACCGGTTGCAGGAACAACCCCAGAGGATGAAAAACCAGCAGAAGAACAAACGCCGGGAACAGAAAACACCCCAGAAGATGGAACAACGCAAACCGAAGATTCTGAAGGCGAATATTGTCCTGCAACAGGAAATCGTTTGAAAAGTATTAACGATAAAACCAAGATCGGTGATGAGTGCTCATCCACAAATATTGCTGCCGGTGAAGTTGTTTGGGCAAAAACAAAACAACCCAAGACAATTTGCACTTGCCTGGCCTATGTGTGCAACAATGGATATCACTCTGTAAGTGGTAGATGTGATAAAGATGAAGTAAAAATACCCAATTGTTCACGTCAAGAATATAACAATGTTCCAAATATCAAGACAGGTAACGATGCGTTGAAATTCTGTGAAACCAAAGGCGGCAAGCAATGTAAAACTGTCAACGCAATAAAAGATTATACCGGCGTAAAAGGCAAAGTACTGTGTAATGCAGGTCAGGATGAATTTGGTGCGGCAAAACAAAGAGCGGCTGATAGTAAATTGAAGTATTATAATTGTGGAGAAAACGACAAACTTCCGAAAGGCATCACATGTAGATTTATTCAAGATTTCAGACGTGAAAAAGTTTCACCGATGGAAGCTGAAGGACTGATGAAAGAATACGCACTGAAAAAATATAAAGACGACATCAAATGCGATAAGAATTCACACAGAAAATCAAATAATTATCGTCAATGTGCTAGCAGAAAAAACAGCAAGTATTTTTATGAATTTGAATTCAAAGATTTGGATGCTGGCAACAGTGGTTTTACCAACGCTTTGTGTTTGATATGGGGGTTGAAAGGTGGCGCGAATCTGTGCAAAAATGCGAACCAGTCAAAATGCAATGAAATATCTGTAGCTGTGAATCGGACATTTTATATTGGTGGAAATGCGGAATTGAAAGGAACGAATTGTATAATCAATTCGCATCCAACAGCAGAAAGTGCCCCAGTTGCACTATTTAACAGCAAAGTTTTGACCAAAGAGGATATGCGTACTGTTGGAAACATTGATCCACTTCATTTCTATGACAAGAAATTACAAGTGAACGCCAATTCTGATGTGTATAAAACCATTACCCATTATTTGTTTGTTGAACAACGTTTGCCGGTAAAGCAATTTTCTTGTGGTGCAGGGTTCGTTGACAACACTATGTATTACAATGTTTCACGACAGAAATATAATGAAACACAAGAAAAAATTAGAAAATGTCAGCAAGATGCACAAACTTATAGTGGCGGTGGCGAACATGCCGCCCAGGGTATGAGTGGTGCAATGGCTGCTTGCAATCGTCTATATGCACTGGATAGCAAGTCTGGCGATTTACTTTCATGCGAATATGGTGGTCAACCAATTGACTTTTTATTCAAAAAATTAGATGTACAATGGAATCGTAAATCAACAGCCGGATACCAAGGTTTACTTTGTTTAAGCGAAGGTGGTTCATTTACTGGTAAAAGTTGTACTTTGGCAAATAAAGAACAGTGTGATTCTTTCAATGCAGGATTCAAAAAAGATTATCCAAATTCCAGGGGGATGGAATGGGACAAAGAAATGGGCACCTGTGTTTTGAAGGATGCTAAATATGTCAGCAATGTACAAAAAGTCGCTGAAACAACAGGTATGGTTGCGTTGACTTTGGTTACCGCTGCCGCTGGTGGGCCAGTCGTGTGGGCGTTGTCCGTCGTAGAAGGTGCTGCACTTGTAACAGAGGCTGTTACTGAAGAAAAGATAAACGATTGGGCAGAAGCTTTCTTGGTGGATGCTGCACGTTGTAGTAACAACAATTCAATCTGTGCTAATGGGGTTATGAAGAAACACATAGCACGTATTATGGAAGGTTCTAAGCAGTTCAACGAAACCCAGAACAAACAAATTGCGAAACAAACAGAACGATTATTGGGGATGTTGGATGAAAAAAACCTATCTGCAATAGTCGACAAAGGAGAATTATCTGGTTATATTGGCGAAAATCGTGAACCAGATTTAGAGAAGTCAATTCGTGCATATTATGGAACCCAACTAACTAGTGACGAGAAAAGGTTACTAGCCACGAAAAAAGTCGCTACAGCTGCTACGTTTGCGACACTAATCGGTGGTGGCATAATGGCCGGGCTACGTCAATCGTTCAAACATAACTTGATACACATTTCCAAAAAGGAACAAGCACGATGGTTAGATTTGAAAATACTGAAAGTTGATGATGTTACCGATGATGTAGTTGCAATGTCGAAAACAGGCCAAAAAGCTGCTGCTAAAGCCGGAGCAATGGCACCCGCGGCAGGTAAAATTGACGATGTTGCATCTGGCACAAATAAAACATGGGAAGAAGAGCTTGCTGAGATAGGCGTCAAAGAAGAAAAATCTGCCAATGGTGTGGTGAGATATAAAGACACAAAAACTGGCAAATATATATCAGAAGATGAAGTATTAAAACGCATAGATAATATGCCAGGGAAAAACGCAACACCAAAACCAGATGAAACAAAACCCAAAGAACCAGAAAAGGGAACAACGACACCAAAACCAAAGGATTCTACCCCAAAAGGAAAAAGTATTGAAGAGATAGAAAAGTCGCTTGGTGACAGGTATAACGATTTAAAACCAGCACTAAAAAATAATCCAGACAGAACCGTGGTATTTCAAAAGAACTACCTAGCTGATACGGAATGGGAAACATTGAACAAATCTTTGGCCAAAGACAATTTGGAAGTAGTGCCATCTGGCAATGTTATGATTATGCGTCAAAAACGTGTATATCCAGATGCTGTATCCGACATTAGAAATAGAGTATACAGCGAATTTAATGCACACGCAGACAAAATCAAAAAAGGAACAGAAAAAGAATTACATATTCCAAAAGGACACTTATCTGATAAAGAATGGAAAGTGTTAGAAGCTGATTTAAAGAAAGAAGGTCTGGAGATATCAGAAACCAACAGTCATTATTACACAGTAAGGAAAACAAAAACTATTAACAATGCACCAACTGGACCAAAAGTCGCGCCAAAGCCAGCAGAAACAAAACCTGTCGCCACACCCACAACGCCCAAAAGGACACCAGCACAAGAGGAAGCAGAATGGCGTGCACTATATGAAAAATACGCACCAGAAAATCAAACTTTCGATAAATTTAAAGAATCTTTTAGAAATAATTTAGACAAAGTAAAAGAATATGCAAAGAATTGGGACGATCGGTCAACGCCTGAAGCTGCCCGAAACAAAGCGGGAAAGCTGTGGGTGGATTTTCATAAAAAATATGATGCAGATGATAATTCTTTTTCATACGATACATATGCAAAGCTTAAGGACAAGGCTTTTGCTGATGGGACATACAAATGGGAAAATGGATACGAAAAAATCCCAGGCTTGGAATCCTGGAGCAAGGAACAAATTGAAGATGCAGCTAAAGTTTATGCTGCAGAACTGGACGTAAAAAGTTTACCACCAGGAAAGGGTGCAAGCTATTCAACTTTTGATCCTGAAATATCTGCTTTGAAACGTGAAATGCAACAGAATAGCGCAGCGCATCCTTATGAGGTACAAGTCGATGACGACTTTGTGGACATGGCAGAAAAAAACAATTTGACAGTCGCCGAAATTGAAGAGCTGATAAAATATGTAGAGTATGGCGACTATGACGAATCAACTGTGCTAAGGATATTTAAAGAAAAAGACAAGAGCGTATTAGATATAACAAACAACGCAAAAACAAAATATCAAGAATTTTTAAACGCAAAATCTGAAAATGTACAAAAAATAGATAAAGCGGCTGGTTTGCACGCAGGCGTAGACAGGACAACACAAGAACTTAAATTTGTGCAGGATTTTGTTTCTAAACGTGTGTCGGTGTATGAAGATATTATTACGAAAAACCCTAATATTTACAACCGCGCAAAAAGATGGAATGCATTGTCAATTAAAGAGAGAGAAAAACTTTGTAAAGAAATATTTGAAATCGCTGATGATAAATTGGGTGTAAAACACTCAGATTTTGCTGTCAGAGATCTGGTTAAAGATTTCGGCATGGCTGAAACTGTCCGTGGGCTTCAAACAAATAGTCATGTGTATATAAGTAGCAGACATTTTCCTGATATGAGTTTTAGAGACGTAATGCGCACACTTGCACACGAACAAGCGCACAAAGTTGATACGCTCAATCCGAACAGGGGGATACTCGGATCACAACTAGCAGAAGTAGGTCAGACAGAAGGATATATTCAAGGTTACACTGGTCATGCATACGAAGATTATCGAAAGGAATTGACAGAACAGAGTTCATGGATGATTGGTGATGCAATGAAAGACGCTATATCTAACTTAGGATTATAGATTTAGTAATCATCCTTGCTGACAATTAGATTGCGCGGCGTTGAATATATCAAAAAACATTCCAAATAAATTGTAAAACCAAATAAAGCAGCATAGTTGGATCACAATTATCTAAATATTTGAAATTCTTCGCCTGGATACTTTTTTGCAACATTCTTCATTCGTTTGATTGTTATTTGTGGAATACGTCTAAAAACAGCCTTGTATTCTTCCGAGCCTGGTTGTGCAGGTTCGTCTTTCTGGCAGAGTATACATGCGTTTTTTGACCCTTTGCGAGTGGGGCGATATAACAGTGCGGGGTTGTGGTTGTGAAAAGGTACCTGTGGCGGGGTGGGGTGGTTTTTGTTATGATATGTATATCTTTCCGGGGGTGCGAACAACAATAATCGCAGATGCTGAAAGTAAGAAAATCTTTGCTTGTGTCATTTGTGTGATTTGTTGGGCGGCCCCCGCCTGAAATTATTATTTGTGCTTGAAAAAAATTAAAAAAGCTCTATGATTAATGTGAAATGTGCAATAACAGTGCGATTTGTGTTGTTTTTTGTCACGTCCGTGTGGGCGGGTATTAGCATATTGTCTTTTTCTGTGCTATAATTGACATTGATAATGTCATCGTTTTTCATAATAAAAATAAATAGGACTTAATAAAATGGATTTGAAACCAACAAAACCCCTGTCAGGATTTATAGAATTAACACCCGTGCAACAACGGTGTTTTGATGAATGTGCGCGTCGTATGCAGGATGTTTTGCGGGGGGCGGGTTTTGCTCATCTGGATTTGCCGGCAATTGAACGTGCCGAGGTTTTGACCGATAAAGATAATTGGGACGAGATTGAAACACAGATGTTTTTGTTCCAAAAGGGCGATACCAAGATGGGGTTGCGATATGATGGTACGGTTGGATTGTCGCGCTATGTTGCAGGGAATATAAATAGTTTGGTTTTTCCGTTTCGGGCATATCAGTTTGCGCGAAATTATCGTGGGGAACGCCCACAGCGTGGACGGTATCGTGAATTTTATCAGATGGATTTAGATATTATGGGGATAAATTCGCTGTCGACGAATTATGATGCCGAAATTGTGGCGACGTTGTCGCGTGTTTATGAATCTGTGGCAGAATTTATCGGGCCGACGGTTGTGCGTGTAGGAAATCGTAAGTTCTGGAATGCGATGTTTGACTATTTGGATTTGGATGATGCACAACGTCGAAGCGCGTTTGTCTTGATAGATAAAAAGGATAAATTAAAGGATTTCGAAGAGGCTTTGATTGCCGAAATTGGCGAAAAGCCTGCGTGCGAAATAAATAAAGTGTTTGCAGATGGTTATCGTTCATTTGTCGGAAAGAGCGACAATCTTGATTTGGCGATTGTAGAGTTGGATAACTTTATGAATTTGCTGGGGGCGATGGGGATTAAAAGCGCTGAAATTGATTTGGGAATTATGCGTGGCCATGCGTACTATACTGGTGTTGTGTTCGAATTCTTTTTGGAGAATTGGCCAGAGTTGGGGGCGATTGGCGGTGGCGGCAGATATGAAGATTTGGCGTCTAAATTTTCCAAGAGTAAAATCATTGGTGTTGGGGCGGCGGTTGGTTTTTCTCGATTATTGGTTGCGTTGTTGGATGACAATCGTATCGATTTGACGCAATTTGAATCGCCTGTTGATGTAGCGGTGCTGTGTATGGGGGCGAAACAGGTTGTGTACTCGATGTCTGTATTGGGGGCGTTGCGGAATGCGAAAGTTGCGTCTGTGGCATATTTGGATGCGGACAAAAAGTTTAAAAATCAAATTGAGTATGCTGATAAAATAAATGCAAAATTCAGTATAATAATTGGCGAAGATGAAGTAAAAAATCGTGTTGTCGCTGTCAAGAATATGCAGACTGGCGAGCAGATAGCTATGACGGTTGAGGAAGCTATAAAAATGGTGCGAGGTGAGTAATTATGATAGCAGAGCAGAAGTTAAAAGATATTCAAAAACGTGCGGCAGAAATTGAGTCTCAGATGAATTCTGGGGATGTGTTGGGCGACGAGTTGACGCGATTGTCAAAAGAGTATTCGCGATTGAATGAACTTTTGCCATTAATTAATGAATATTTTCAGGTTGTGGCTGGTATAGCGGACGCGACTGAAATGCAAAATGATGCTGAACTGCGCGAGATTGCAAATGAACAACTGCATGAACTAAATCACGCATTGCCGGAAATTGAAAAAAGTTTGCAAATTGCACTGTTGTCACGTGATGCGGCCGATGATAACAGTGTTATTATGGAAATTCGTGCCGGGGTTGGCGGGGAAGAGTCTGCGCTGTTTGCGGGGGATTTGTATAATCAGTATAAGTCCTATGCTTTGCGTCAGGGTTGGAAAGTCGAGGTTGTTGAAGAAAATGCAACGTCTTTGCGTGGATACAAAGAAATTGTTTTCAAAATAGATGGGGCAGGTGCATATGGTCGTATGAAATTTGAGTCTGGGATTCATCGTGTGCAACGTGTTCCAGAAACTGAGGCCAGTGGTCGTATTCACACCAGTGCGGTATCTGTGGCGGTTATGCCCGAAGCTAAGGATATTGATGTTGTAATCGAAGATAAAGATATTCGAATTGATATCTTTCGCGCGTCGGGCGCAGGCGGACAGCATGTTAATAAAACAGACAGCGCAATTCGTATTACGCACTTTCCAACCGGTATTGTTGTGACGTGTCAGAACGAGCGCAGTCAATTGCAAAATAAAATTGCGGCGATGTCAGTGTTGCGTTCCAAATTATATGAAAAACAGCGTATGGAACAAGAGGTTGCTAGCAATGCGTCGCGTAAGTCGATGGTTGGTTCTGGGGATCGCAGTGAAAAAATTCGTACTTATAATTTTCCAGAGCAACGTGTGACCGACCATCGTATCAAATTGACCTTGTATAAATTGGATGATATTTTGGCCGGAGGGCTTGGGTTGGATGAAATGATTGATGCGCTGATTGCGGCAGATCAGTTAGAACGATTGGCAAGTATGGAATAAAAAATCCCGCAAACGCGGGATTTTTTTAGAATATGTATTTTATATTCAGGTCGCTGATCCAGCCACTATAGGTTCCGTCGCGACGGCCAAAATTTATATACAGATTAAAGTTATGGACGCTTTTTTCAAGCGATATTGTGTATTCGTGATAATCGTCGGCTTGGGGTGTTGTGATGGGCGTGTTGTTGACGTATGTTTTGCCGCCTTTGTTTAGGGGGATTATGTATTTTGCGTTAAGTGCGCCAAACCATCCGTTGGAAATATGTTTGATTGCGCGCAGAGCAGGTGTTACTTCGAATATATGGAAGTCGTCGGATGCGATTTTGTTGGACGCGGATGTATAGTTTTCGCCACGTATCCATGTATAGCCCAAACTAAGTCCGGGTTGTAAAGTGAATGTAGTATCCATCGCAAAATCGTATGTCGCGTTAATTGCGCCACCTGCCCAGAAATTGGTGTACTCGTCGTTGTTGTGGGCTGCGGATGTTTTGTTGTTTAGTACGCCACCGTTGGCGGTAAAGTACAGGCCTGTATTTCCAATTTTGTTGCCATTATAGATTCCAAAATAGCCGCCCTGAGATTTGATTGCGATTTCTTGGGTTTCTTGTTGGTTTTTGATAAAGCCGGTATACAGTCCCCATTTGGATAGACTTGGTGTTGAATCTGATGCGTCGCCTGCAATTCCAAATGTATATATGTTCGTTTTAGAGTCTAGGTGTGCGAAATTGTCAAATTTGGTGTTTCCGTTCAGGTGTTCCCAGTTTAACCAAATGTTGCTGAGTGCAGTATTTGTAGAAAAGGTGTCGCCTCCGTTGCGGCCGGCCCGTCCGTCGTCGTTATATTCCCCGTATGTGGGCGCGGTGCCGTACATTGGTGCATGGCCGTATGTTGCTGTGGGGTCTTCGTGTGTTTTTTGCAAACCGTAATTGCAGGGTGTTTTTTGTGTGTCAAGTTTGGTATAAGCGTTGCCCGAAAATGACGAGAATACGGTTTGTGTTATGCTGTGTTGAAATGAGGCTATGCTGTGTGCTGTGATAGAGGTTGTGTGTGCGTTGGTGTGTGTTGCTGCGTGTGCGCAGGTCGTAAACGCAAGTAAAAATAATGATGCATTTGTTAGGTGTGTTCTAGGTTTCATGATGTTCTCTCGGTTTGTTATCTTGATTGTATTATAGCATAAAATACCTGTTGTTGAAAATGGTAATGTGTTTTTTGTTGAGAGTTTTGTGAAATTTGATAAGATGGATGTTGTTATGAGCGAAACAAAAGATGATTTTATAGACAGACCTGTTGTTATGGTTGGGTTGATGGGGGCAGGTAAGACCAGTGTGGGGCGTGCGTTGGCGCGGCGCTTGGGGATTCCGTTTGTTGATTCAGATAAAGAGATAGAAGCTGCCGCTGGATGTAGTGTAGTTGATATTTTTTCGTTGTATGGCGAAGAAGAGTTTCGTCGTGTGGAACAGCGGGTGATTGAACGGCTGTTGGATACTCCGCCGGCCTTGAAGGTGATTTCTACAGGCGAGGGGGCTTTTATTACGCCGGCTGTGCGCGAAATGATTTTGGAAAGGGCGTTGTCGGTGTGGTTGCGTGCGGATTTAGATTTGTTGGTTAGGCGTACGGGCGCGCGCGATACTCGCCCTCAGTTGCTGAATGCGGACAGTCGTAAAATTTTGCAGCAGCTGATTGACGAGCGTTATGGGATTTATGCTTTGGCAGATATAACAGTTGAAACGCATGACGAGAATTTGCGTAAAACGCTTGGGGCGGTTTTGCGTGGAATAGAAGAATATTCAAACAAACAAGACAAGGAGTAAAAAATGGCAAAAAAGAATGGAATATTAAAAGAATTTGGGACTTTTGTTCAACGTGGAAATGCTATCGATATGGCGGTCGGTATCATTGTTGGTAGCGTTATGACCGGGGTGGTAAATTCATTGGTCAAAGATGTTATTATGCCTCCTATTGGGTTGTTGGTTGGTGGGGTGGATTTCTCGCAATGGTTCTTTGTTTTGGGGGGTGGTCAGCCGGGGGTGCATTATGAAACAATTGCGGCGGCCCAGGCGGCGGGGGCGACTACTTTGAATTTGGGCGTGTTTTTAAATTCTGTGGTCAGCTTCTTTATCACAATGTTTGCGATATTCTTGTTTGTACGCACGATGAACAAGATGCGTGATAAAAAACCGGCGAATACGCATGCGTGTCCATATTGTCACTCGACGATTAATAATGCCGCGACTAAGTGTGCGTTTTGCTGTTCGGATGTTGAACCGGTGAAAACGGGCGAGGTTGAAGAAAGCGAATTGAAAAAAGGAATTAAAGAAGTGACGAAGTTTGCGACCGGGGTTGCTGATGATGCGTTGGGCGCAATTAAGAAAATAAAAAAGATTACAACGCATTAGTTTATGTTTGTGGTAATCGATTATTAACAATAAGACCGGATTTTTGCCGGTTTTTTTTTGTGCAGCGGGGCGACGTTAGGGCGCGACTAATAAAAGGCGTATAATGTATATTATGTATAGTTTGCTGTGCTGTGGCACAGACAAACGTATACATAAATATAGATAATTTTGGAATTTGGGAATCTGCTGTGCTGTGGCACGGACAAATGTATACATAATATAGATGATTTTGGAATTTGGGAATCTGCTGTGCTGTGGCACGGACAAACGTATACATAATATAGATGGATTTGGGTTTTGTTCGTTGTGGCGAACGGTGTGTGTGATATAATAATAGACAGATGTGATGCCATTGATTATGGGACGTTTTGCACTTTTGTCGGTCGTGTCCGGATGAATTGCCTTTTTCGGCCGATGCGCAACGATAGATTTCGGTCTGGTTTGCGTTTTGGTTTGATTTGTGGTATAATATTGATAATGGATTTGAGTGTTTTTTTGTGATTTGATAAAAAGTTAAAGTTTTGTGTTTAAAGTGCTGGGTAGTGATTTGTTATCAGTGTCATAAATTGATTTTTGCTGATTTGTTGTTATGGGGGCTTTTTAGGTAAAAATGTCTAAAAATGGTGATTTGTGCCCTATTCTGGGTCAAAAAAATCGAAAAAATGGCGGATTTCTGCGGTTTTTAGTGCTTTTTAGTGTTCAAAGAGCATAATTTTGCGATTTTTATACCGTATTGTATGGCGCCTGCGCGCGTTCCAAGGAACGGTACGGCTTTTGTTTTCTTGTTTTGTGTGTATGTGTGATATGTTTCGCCGCCGATTGTTGGATAATGTCGTTGTATTACGCCGACGTTTCCGGGCGCCAGTGCGGCGTCGATTTTGCAATTAAATTCGCATCCGTTACATTCTGTTTTTATCTGGTTTTTCTTACCCATGGGTATAAATCCTTTCATTTTTGTTATGTGTTATATAGACAAAATAAATAAAATGTCAAGTTGATTTTAAGATTTTTTATGTTACCTTATTTTGTATGAGGTTAGATATAGCATTAGTTCAACGTAATTTGTATCCGACGCGCGCCAAGGCTGTGGCGGGTATTCGTGCTGGGTTGGTGACGGTTAATGGAAAACCGGCTAAGAAGCCCAGCCAAATGATAGAATCCACAGATATTGTTGTTGGGGGTGATTTGCCCTATTCCGTTGGTCGCGGCAGTTTGAAGTTAGAACATGCCTTGGATTATTTCAAGATAAATCCAGATGGTTTGTTTTGTCTGGATATTGGGGCCAGTACCGGCGGATTTACAGACGTGCTGTTGCGACGCGGGGCGCAGCGCGTGTATGCCGTCGATGTCGGGACAAATCAGTTGGCAGAAGAACTGCGTCATGACCCGCGTGTGATTTCAATGGAACAGACCGATATTCGCGATGTTGTGCCGACTGAGACGGTTGATTTAATTGTAATCGATGTGTCGTTTGTATCGTTGACGAATATCGTTGGTTGTTTGGGGGCGTGGGGTGCGAAAAATATAATTGCGCTGATAAAGCCACAGTTCGAGGTTCCGCGCGAAGTCGCGGCAAAATATGATGGTGTTATAAAATCGCAACAGTTACATAAAGAGTCGATTGCGCGTGTCGTTGAAGCGTTTGAAAAGTGCGGATTTTCGTTGTGTGGAGTTACGGAGTCTCCGATAAAAGGTGGCAGTGGTAATACCGAATTTTTAGCATGTTTTAAATATTAAAATTCTGTCTTGAACCCGACGTGGATGTTATCGGGGGTGGCAGCAACTGTAATATTTTGCGCTGTATCATATTTATCCACAACCAGCCATGTAAAAAGCGCAGATACCGCCGCCCCGCCCAGGACGTCGTGCCAATAGTGTGCGTCGGCCCTTACCCGGCCCCAACCAGTTACCGCGGCCATTGCATATGGTATTATTGCCGGTTTCCATCCGTAACGACGGTGGACGAACATTGCACTGCTGAATGCGGCGGCGGCATGGCCACTGGGGAACGATTTCCAGTCTGAACCATTTGGGCGACGTTCCAGTTCAAGGCCCTTGATGCCTTCGGCGATTATTTGAGCACCGGCAATGCTGGTGGCTAATTCAATAGCGCCGTCAAAGTTATCTTCGGTACTGCTTAGCCCCAGGGCGTATGCCACCGTCATTACCATAAATGTATCGCTTAGTTTATTTGGGTTGGAAAATGAAAAAGGTCCACCCGCAATTGCACCATTTGCGGTCAATGCCCCGCAAACAGAAAACGCGACAAGAGTTCTAAGTCTTGACATATTTTCTTTCCTTTCGATTATAATAAAAAACCACCATAGCAAGTGGTGGTCGGGAGTTAGAACAGTCAAACATTGATGACCTCGTTGTCTTGCGAGCAACGACATCCCGACCGTTTGGTCGGGACATAAAGTGATAGCCATTTCGTTCAATGTTTTGGTGTTCTAAGCCAAAGCCACATCACTATGTCCGGGGCATGTGTGTGCCCCGTAACAAGTATTTATTGAAAAATCAAAAAAGTCTAGATTTTTTTGTGTGTCTTTATAAAAAAACTTGAATAATGTGCGCGTGAAATATAAACTGGTGTTTAAGGCAATTTTAATAACGCATAGGACGAAATTATGGCAGACGATATTAAAAAGATTCATGAGCGTGAGGCAAAGTGGCAGAAACGTTGGCGCGATGCGCGCGCGTTTATACCGAAAGACGATGGCTCTAAACCGCGTTTTTATACATTGGTGGAATTTCCGTTCTTGTCTGGGGCAGGAATGCATGCGGGGCACATGATGAATTATTCAGGTATCGATGTCTTGGCGCGTTTTCGTCGTGCGCGTGGGTATGATGTGTTGTTCCCGATGGGATTTGATGCTATGGGAATTGCAGGTGAACACTATGCAACCAAAATTGGCAGGCATCCACGCGACGTTGCGCGTGAATTAATTATCGCATATTCTGATATGATTGATCGTGTCGGTTGGTCGGTCAGTCCTGATACGCGTGTTTCAACATCAGATCCGGAATATATTAAATGGACACAGTGGATGTTTATTCAATTCTGGAAGGCGGGATTGGCGTATAAGTCTGCCCTGCCGATGAATTGGTGTCCGTCATGTCGTACAACGTTCACAAATGAAGAACTGGAAGATAACAGATGTCCGCGTTGTCATGGCCTTATCGAGAAAAAAGAAAAATTACAGTGGAATTTGGCGCTATCAAAGTACGCGGATAAGTTGCTGGATGGTTTGAACGATATTGATTTTGAAGAACGTATTAAAAAAGATGAAATAAATCTGATTGGTAAATCGCGTGGGGCGGATGTCGATTTTCGTGTTGGCGATGATGTTATGACGGTTTATACAACGCGAGTTGATACCATATTTGGTGTGACTTTTTGTGTGATTGCGCCTGAACACAAGTTGTTGGCAAAATGGTTGGATGATGGAAAAATTGAAAATGCCGACGAAGTTCGTGCGTATATTAAAGAATCTGCGACTAAGTCTGAAATCGAAAGGACAGATGCGACCAAAGAAAAGACAGGCGTTGAATTAAAGGGAATTCGGGCGGTTAATCCATTTAATGGACGCGAGATTCCGGTGTTCACATCGGACTATGTGTTAGCAGACTATGCGTATGGGACGATTATGGCGGTGCCGGCGCATGATGGGCGCGATTGGGACTTTGCCAAGAAATTTGGGTTGGATATTATCCCTGTTTTGGCAGGTGGTGAACCAGACAAAGTTTGGGAAGGCGACGGGAAGCATATTAATTCATCGTTCTTGGATGGCATGGGCAAAGATGATGCAATTGCGGCCGCGATTAAGTATGGAACCGAACATGGGTTCGCACGTGGAACAACCAAGTATAAGTTAAAAGATTGGGGGTTTTCACGTCAGATGTATTGGGGCGAGCCTATTCCGATGATTTATTGTGATAAATGCGGTTGGGTGCCGGTGCCAGAAGATCAATTGCCGGTTATGCAACCATATATGTCGGATTATCGCCCAACTGACCAAGGTGAAGGGCCGTTGGCGCGTGCGACAGATTGGGTAAATGTGCCCTGCCCGCATTGTGGCGCAGCAGCGCGTCGCGAAACGGATACTATGCCAGGATGGGCGGGGTCTTCGTGGTATTTCCTGCGGTATTTGGATCCGAAAAATGATAATGACTTTTGTTCGCGCAAACAGATGGAAAATTGGATGCCTGTGACACACTATAACGGTGGGCATGAACATAATACGCGTCATTTGATTTATTCGCGGTTTTGGCATCATGCGCTGTATGATTTGGGGCTGGTTAATACGCCGGAACCATACGCTAGGCGTACCGCTCAGGGATTGTTGATGGGGAATGATGGGTATAAAATGTCCAAATCTCGTGGCAATGGGTTTATGGTGGCGGACTTGGTTGACAATGTTGGGGCGGACGCGGGGCGTGTGGCGGTTTTATCGCTGGGGCCGTGGGAAAATAATGTCGTGTGGACCGATGGTGCGTTGGCGGGCGTTCAACGTTTCTTGAAGCGCGTGGAAAACTTGGCGGATAATTTGACCGAAGCACCAATGACTGCGGAACAAGAACGACTGATGCATAAATTGATTGCAGATTCAACGGAACGCCTGGAAAATATGAAGTTTAATACGACTGTTTCCGCCATGATGGAATATATCAATGCGTTCCCTGGCGGAACTATGCCCCGCCCTGCGTACGAAGCGTTGTTGCAGGTGCTGAATCCATTTGCGCCACATTTAACCGAAGAAATGTGGGAAAAAATTGGACATGATGAAATGCTGGTGTTCACGCCGTGGCCAACATTTGACAAAGATAAACTGATTGTAACACAGGTGACAGTCGTTGTGTCGATAAATGGTAAACGTGTAAGTGATTTTGTTGTGCCTGTGGGTGCGGATGAAAATGAGATTGTGGCCACCGCAAAAAGCGTAGCGTGCGCCAAACTGCAAGGGGCAGAAATCATTAAAACGATTGTGGTGCCGAAAAAGTTGGTTAACTTTGTTGTAAAAAAGTAAAAAGTGTTGCGCCCTGCTCTGGGAAAAAGCGGGGCGTTTTTTTGAACTTTGATTGTTTAATAAATTGACTTTGTGGTATTGGGGCTGTAATATGTTCGGTATGAAAAATCTGCTTGTTGCTTTGTTGTTGGTTTGTGCGTTGCCGCAGTTGGCGACGGCTTTTGTTGAACGGGATGTCGCGGTGTTGCGTGTAATGAACAAGGATGCCGGCAAAGCCCAGGAAATAAAAATATCGGTAGGAGATGAAGCGCAACATGAAAAACTGTTTATAAATGTACGTGCATGTAAACAAAGCGATCCGTTCGAGGCAGAAGATTATTGGGCGTTTCTGGAAATTACTGAAGATAGAGAATTGATTTACAGTAATTGGATGAATCGTAACGAGCCTGGGCAGAATCCATTACAGCATGCAGATTATGATGTTTGGCTGGTGCGTTGCGAATAAGGGATTGTAAAAATGAAAAAAATGAAGAATATGGTTGGCTATATGCTGGGGAATCCAAGTGTTGAACATCACGTTGGGTGCGAGTGGTGTAAGTCGGATTGTCGTGTTTGGATTTGTCCTACGCGGGGGATTGCGGAAAGGAAGTTGGCCGAGTCGCAGTCCAATTATTTAAAACCTGGCGGTGTGTGGACGACTATTTATCAGGTGTCGGCAAAGGATATTGCTTGTGAAAGGGATTGTGATGGGCTGTTGTACACAAATACGCCAACCAAGATTGTTGTGGATAGGGTTGTTTTTCACAAAGATACCAGACAGATAACAGATGCTGATTTGATTGTGAAGGCTCGCAAGCAACATGGTAAATTTGCACGTCTAATGCTTAGTTTGGAACAGGAGAGAGAGAAATGAATTCTTTGAAAAAGTATCTGAAGATTGGTATCGGTATTTGTGCGCTGGTTTTGGTTGTGATGGTGTTCTTTTTTGCACAACGCAGTGGGGCCTTGGAAACAGGGACACTGAAAAATTGGCGGGCAGCATCAGTGGACAGTCGTGTGTCAGCTGCGCAAATTTTAAGTGGCACAGATAAAGATATCGAACTGCTGGTGGCCTGTGTGGATAAAATGGCAACTTTGGACAATAGTGGCGAGTTGTTGATTCGCGATGCTGTCTCGCTGTGTCATACCGGGATTCGATTAAAAGAAAATTTGTAAAATGTGGCGCGGAATTTTATTGTTGGTTTTTCTGGCCGGGTGTGGCGGTTGTGGTGACAGCGACTCCGGTCAGTCTTATTTAGGGGCGCGGTATATAAATTCTCCGCTGGGCGAAGGTTTTTTGCCCGATGATGATCCGCTGATACGATTTGATGCGTTTGATTGTACCACATTTGTGGAAACGGTGCTGGCGGATGGTTGTGAGTGTTGCTTGACACAAATTCGATACAAGGACGGCAAAGTTGGATTTTTGACTCGTAATCATTTTATTGAATCTGATTGGTTGGCGAACAATTCTGGTATTGTGCGTAATGCTAGTGCGCAATATGCGCCAACAGCCGTGCGTCGTGTTGTGATTGACAAGGCGAATTGGTTCCGTGTCGCGCATGGGTTGGATGTAGATGTTGCGCCCGTTGTGGTGGATTTGGAATATATACCATATAAGTATGTGGCAGATGTAAAAATAGATACGCCTGTGATAGTGTTGTTTATTACTGACAACCCAAAAATTCATGATACAATGGGCACCGATTTGGCGGTCGTGCATATGGGGTTGTGGTTGCCGAATGGTGTCCTGCGACATGCGTCCAGTGAACGGGGGACGGTCATAGATGTTGATATGATGGACTATGTGCGCCAACGAATGAAGGACAAACAGAATCTGGGAATAGCTGTGGTTGAAATAAAATGAATAATGATGAAAAACTAATTTGTATGGATATGGGCGGGATGCGCGGTGTAGCCCATGATGATAACGCGGTGTTGTGTCTGGGGATTGAATCGTCTTGTGATGAAACATCGGCTGCGCTGGTGGACAGTAATCGCAATATTTTATCGCATGTCATTTATTCGCAAATTCCAGAACATCAAAAATATGGCGGTGTCGTGCCAGAATTGGCGGCACGGGCACATATCTTGGCGATTGATGAAGTGATAAAGCAAACCTTGGTAAAGGCAGGCAAGATAATTGATGACGTTGATGTTGTGGCGGCAACTGCAGGACCGGGGCTGATTGGTGGCGTGTTGGTCGGATGGATGGCGGCAACCGGGATTGCCCAGTCAACAGGCAAACCATTGGTTGCGGTCAATCATCTGGAGGGGCATGCTTTGGTCCCACGATTGCATGCAACGCGTGCAGATGGTACAGGTGCGGGTGTCGATGTTGAGTTCCCTTATTTATTAATGTTGGCATCTGGTGGGCATTGTCAGATTTTGTTGGTGCGTGGTGTTGGACAATATGAATTGATTGGGCAGACGTTGGATGACAGCGCAGGTGAAGCCTATGACAAGGTGGCAAAAATGCTGGGGTTGGGCTATCCAGGTGGGCCGATTGTAGATAAACGCGCCCAAGATGGCAATCCGCGCGCGTTTGACTTTCCGCGGCCACTGTGTGATAAGCCGGGGTGTGATTTTTCATTCAGTGGGATTAAGACCGCGGCGCGTACATTTTTAGGTCGGGCGGAAACGCCATTAACAGATGAATATATCAATGATTTTTGTGCATCTTTCCAGGCGGCGGTTGTTGATTGTATCGTTAACAGATTGAATAATGCAATGCGTGATTCACGTGTGCGCGATGCGATGCCAAAAACATTGGTTGTGGCGGGCGGTGTTGCAAAAAACAGTGCAATTCGTGCCGCAATGGAAAAACTGGCCAAGAAAAATAATATGGTGTTTGCCGCGCCACCGATGAATTTATGTACGGATAATGGCGCGATGATTGCGTGGGCTGGAATTGAAAATTATCGTGTGGGGTGCGTTGTTGTTGAACCGATTGCGCCACGTCCGCGGTGGCCGTTGACAGAATTGTAATTGATGTTTATGTGTGCTATAATGTGTGGTATGGAAAACTATAAGAAAACTTATGATATGGCAACACAAAAATTGCTGAGGCAGGCGGCGGAAATCGACCGGGGCAGTTTGTCGCATTTTGACGCACAGTATACTTTGTATGATATTGTTTATGTGTTGCGAAATTTGTACGCGGATGAAAAATTTAGACGTAAATTCGTGGGGCAAGATGCGTTTCAGAGATTTGTGCCGTGGACTAAGGGATTTTGTGCATTGTCCAGTATTTGTATATATGAATTGTATGGTGGGGACGACGTTTGGGAACCTTCTGCAATTAAACCGGGGGTGTGGGAGTATGCGCCGGTTGTGTATTTGCAGAACAAATTTACGAATATGCCATTTGATACAACGGGCGATCAATTTGCGCCTTTGGTTGTGCCATATCATTTGGGCGAGCCGATTAATAAACATATGCGGGATATGAAAACCCCGAATAAGGCTGAATTTATTAAACGTGTTAAACATGAATTAGACAGACGGTAAATAGTATGCAAAAACCAGAATCTTTTGTTAACGGTGAAATGATTTTTAGTGTGTCGGATGCGTCCGCCCTGTTAAAGGGGGTTGTGGAATCGGCGTTCCCGCGGATTAAAATTCGTGGTGAATTATCGCAGATTACACGTGCGACATCGGGGCATATGTATATGACGATTAAGGATTCGGGGGCTGCGATTTCTGTGATAATTTGGCGTGGCACGCCCGTTCCGTTCAAGTTGGAAGATGGGTTAGAGGTTATTATTACTGGACGTTTTACGACATACCCGGCGCGCAGTAATTATCAGATTATTGCAAGTGAAATTGAAATGGCGGGTGTGGGCGCGATACTGAAAATGTTAGAAGAGCGCAAGCGCAAATTGGCGGCAGAAGGCTTGTTTGATGACGCACGAAAAAAGCCCCTGCCCCGATTGCCACAAAGAATTGGGGTGGTGACCAGTCCAACGGGTGCTGCGTTCCAAGATATCCAAAACCGTTTGCGGGAACGGTTCCCGGTGCATGTGTTGTTATACCCTGCGACGGTTCAGGGCGCGACGGCAGCAGCCGAGGTGGCAGCGGGTATCGAGTACTTTAACCGTGAAAATAATGTTGATGTTATTATTGTGGCGCGTGGCGGTGGTTCGCTGGAAGATTTGTTGCCGTTTTCCGAAGAAATTGTTGTGCGGGCGGCGGCGGCCAGTCGTATCCCGCTGATTTCCGGCGTTGGACATGAACCTGATTGGATGTTAATTGATTTTGCAGCCGATTATCGTGCGCCAACCCCCACCGGCGCGGCCGAGGCCGTTGTGCCAACAAAATTGGCGTTAACTCAGGAACTGGATAATATGTGGGTGCGGTTGTCGGGAAATTTTATGACTCGTCTTGTAAATGCAAAACAACGTATAGAATCGATTAATATTAAAAGTCCCAAACAACTGGTTATGGAACATGCGCAACGACTGGATGATTTGGGGCGGACGATGAATATCATTGTTAATGCCAAAATTAGTGCCGCCTATCAAAAGATGGAAGTGGTGTCTGCATTTCCAAATGTTTTACAAAATCGTATGGCAAGTTTGAATCAGGCGGTGGCGCATCTGGGGCAGATGTTAAATTCGCTGTCTTATAAAAGCGTTTTATCGCGTGGGTATGCAATTGTGCGCGGTGAAAACAATCAGATTATCAGTCGCGTGGATGCTGGTGTGCCAAAATCAATCGAGTTTGCAGATGGTGTTATCCAGATATGATGTGATTATTATTGGTGCGGGGGCGGCGGGGCTTAGTGCCGCGGGCGTGCTGGTTTCGCGCGGGAAACGCGTTGTTGTGTTTGATATGGGTAAAACACCGGGGCGTAAAATTATGGCGTCGGGTGGTGGACGGTGTAATATCACAAATCTGGCGGCGCGGTATGACAGGTATTTTGGTGAAAATCGGGACTTTGTACGTGGTGCGATTAGTCGTGTGTCGCCGTATGATATTGTCGAATGGACAAACGCGCATAATATATCACTGGTTGAAAAAAATGCGGGACAGTATTTCTGTGTCGATGGAGCGGGCGTGGTATTGGATGCTTTGATGGACGATGCGCGTGGGGTGGATTTTGTGTATAATACGACGATTAACGATGTGCGCAAAGATGGTGATAATTTTATTGTTGATAATTGTGTGGCGCGTTCTGTGATTGTTGCGACTGGTGGTACGTCATTTGGTGTGTTGGGGGTGTCGGACGCGGGGTATAAAATTGCTAAACAGTTTGGTCATAAAATTATTCCTGTGCGCCCTGCTTTGTGCGCGTTGGCGTGTGCATGTATGCCATCTGATTTTGCGGGAATTACATTGGATGTGATTATAACTATCGGAAAAAATACAGTGCGTGATTCTTTGCTGTTCACACATTTTGGAATTGGAGGACCCGCAACATATCGCGCCAGTTTATATGATGTTCATGATGGGATTTATATTGATTTATTGCCGGATGTCGATGTCGCGCAAGAGTTGCGAAATGCGAAAAGGATTTATGGTAAAAAAAGTCTGGTGGGCATTTTGGGACAATGGTTGCCGGCGCGTCTAGCCAAATGGATTGCAGGGGATGAATCGCGCAATATTGCGGATATTAAAGATTCTGAGATTGCACAAATTGCAGAACGTGTTTCAAAAATGAATGTTCCAGGTGATAAAATTAGATATCATAATTTGGCCAGCGCCGAGGTTGTGCGTGGCGGTGTTGATACAAATGAGGTGTCATCCAAGACAATGGAATCAAAGTTATGTTCGGGATTATTCTTTGCTGGCGAGGTTTTGGATGTTGCTGGGGATTTAGGTGGATTTAATTTGCATTGGGCGTGGGCCAGTGGACGTGTTGCCGGTGAAAATGCATAGTTAAAAACAACCGCCATGTGGCGGTTGTTTTTATTTCTGTTCCCCTATATAAATTCCCATATTATACGCAACATCCAATAATGGATTGTCCGGAGAAACATAGGAGTTTGATGTCATCAGGTCTGGTATTTTTGGGTCTGTGACACATTCACCCAATGAAACAAATTCAGCCAAGGGGATGGTGTGAACGCTGTCGCATTTTATGGTGGTCATGACATAGGTTTCGCCGTTATCGATTGCGTTCAAGGCGCAATCCGCAAAACGTGTGGCCAAAATGCGGTCGGTGGCGGTTGTGTCGCCTGCGCGTTGGGTATGTTCGGGGAATGCAACACGATTTACTATGCCCGCAGATGTTAATTTGCGTGAAATCATATTAGCTGGTTGGCCGGAATGTCCGCGCAGTTTTATGCCCTCGGAAGCTATGATTATACCATAGTCTTGGGGAGCAGATTTTATATGTTTGATTAAGTTGTTGATGTCGAATTTTATTTCTGGGATTAATATCGCGGATGCCCCCGAAGCGATTCCGGCATGCAGTGCCAGCATGCCACAGTCGCGCCCCATCGATTGAACCACAAACCATCGATGATGACTGCGTGCTGTCAACATTAATTGGTCACAAAAGGATGTTAACTGTTGAACGGCGGTGTTAAACCCGATTGTGCTATCGGTGCCAGGAATATCCATATCGATTGTTTTAGGTATGCATATCAACTGTAAATCACGATAGGTTTCACGGTTCGCCCAGGCCAATGACAAACTGCCGTTGCCACCAATTAAAATCAGTGCGTCCAGTTTTAATGCCTGTAAGGATTTTCGCAGCTGTTTGTTGAATGCCTGGATGCGGCCTGTTTCGGTGGCTGTTTCAAAGTTTAGCGCCGTTGCTCGGCCGTTGTGCAAAAAACTGCCTGCCAGACGCATGTTTTCGATTGGCAGCAACATGTCGCTTAGTTTGATGGCTGCCGGCGGGGTGACGCACAGGCCGTCTGTGCCGTCTAGGATGCCGTATACATCCCATCCACGCAGGCGTGCGCCTGTCATAATGTGCCAAATTGCTGTGTTCAGGCCACTGCAATCGCCACCAGTTGTCATAATTCCAATCTTTTTCATGTGTATCTCCGTATTTCCCCAAGATTATACCATAAATGAATTGACAAAGAAATATTATTTGGAATAATTTTCTGAGACTATATGTATTTTATTCTGCAGGAGTATCAGTAATGTCAAAACAGAACAACAATATGGGAAAAATAAAACGTTCAACCGATGATTTAATTAATGAAGCGATTGCTAGACAAAGCGATTGGCAGGAAAATCGTCGTGAATATACACGTGTATTTTTGAAATCTTTGAATATGTTTGCGCGCCCATCAAAAAGAAAACAGTTGGAAAATCAGTCTGTCGAGGTCAAAGATGTTGAGTCCGCTCGCAATCGCCACGGCACATTGCGTGCATATTGGTTTCCGATTGTGTGTGCGCTTTTAGTAATCTTTATTGCGATTTGGGTGATGTTTATTCGTGGGGCTACTCAGCCTCGTGTTATGGTGGTGCCTGTTGTGCCAGAGCCGATTGTACAAAAAGTAAATGATGAATTTAATGTGCCGACATTTGATATCGTGCGTATCGAAAAAGATGGGGATATTGTTATCGCAGGTCGTTGGTTGCCATATCAGAATATTTCTATTGTGGTGAATAACAAGATTGTCGCGACGGAACGCACAGACTATGCGGGTGAATTTGTTTATACTTCGTCATACGCATGGGGCCCGGGTAATTATACAATTGCGTTGTTGGGGGCTGAACCAGAAGTAAAATCTTCGGACAGGGTTTTTGTTTATATCTCGGATAAGGGGGTGGATAATTCTGTATCGCTGTTGATGACAAAAGAAGGCAGTACATTGTTGCAAGCGCCGGCCATGTTGCGTGATGGTGATTTGTCTGTGTCCAAGATTGATTATTTGGACACGGGACGTGTTGTAGTGTCCGGTGATGGGTTGCCACGGTTGCGTGTGTCGTTGAGTTTGAATGATAAATATATGGGCTTTGCGCGTGTGTCCGACCATAAACACTTTGGGCTGGGGGCGGATGTAGGCGAATTGGAAAGCGGAAAAGAATATGAACTGGTTGTGCGTATGCATGATGGTGATGGTCGTACAGTTGGCAGTGTGGTCCATAAATTTGTTATGCCAGAAATGACGGGTGATGACGATACTTATTATACTGTGCGGCGCGGGGATTGTTTGTGGATTATTGCGCGTAATTTTATGCGGCGTGGTATTTTATTCAGTATTATCGCAGAACGTAATGCAATCGCTAATCCGGATTTGATTTATCCAAAACAGTTGTTGCAAATTCCAGTTGCAGGTAAATAAAGGGTGTGTTTGTATGTCGTTTGCCGGTGAAGCGATGATGCTGTTGCGGGCTTTGGAAAAGAATCCAGACCAGTTGACACGGCGTCATTTGAAAAAGATTTATTCGTTGTTGATTCTTAGTGGGCATTATCCAGTCTGTCCGTGGTGCCATGACTATATTTATAATATAAAAGATTTTACCTGGGATCATATAGTGCCAAAATCTGCGGGTGGCAGTGATTCTTTGGATAATCTGCAGCCTATGCACAGGCATTGCAATAATGCAGTCAAGGCCGATTGTTTGTGCCAGGTCGATTATCGGTATGACATTAAATCCGGTCTTGTCGAAACTATTATGAGTGTCCGTGTGACGACCGTTGCAAAAGATACAGACAAAAATTTGAATAAAAAGAAAGATAAGGAAAAGTACAGTAATGATAGACGGTTAACAAGGCGTGGGTCGAAAAACAGGTAAAATGTAGCTAAGCAAAATCTGTTCTGGACATGAGATAGTTTTTGTTATATCATTCAAGTTGTACTTTTGCGGGCGTGGTATAATGGTAGCACGTCAGCTTCCCAAGCTGAAGACGAGGGTTCGATTCCCTTCGCCCGCACCAAATTAAAAATATTGAAAATCCGGCATTATCTGTCGGATTTTTTTGTTTGATACACAAGAAACAGCAATGCAACCAATGTATTGTAATTCCAATATTTTTTTGCTTGGAACACTTGAAAAATAATAGGCAAATAACTATGTTCAAAAAGTGTAAAGCAAACTGTCAAGCAAATGACAATCTGTATATGCGCGCAATCAAATCGTTAGGAATGCCCCGCAGGCATTTATGCCGAGGGAATTGAGTGCGCCACAACCACAGTTATTAAAATGCACGCTGGGGCATTTTGATAACTATTTATTATCAGCAATATATAATCTAGAATACGCAGCCATAATATCAATCACCATACCACGATATCCAATTTTATCCCAATTATGATCTGCGATATAAAATCAACTGACCAACCACTATTGGAAATCCGGGACTTTGGACTCGCCTTGGCATCACAACAACCAGCACCAAGAAAATATCAAAAAAACTATTGTTATCGGTGATGCAATTTAGATAACATTTAATTTATTTCACACGTTGTGCAAAACCCTGCCACATAAGTTTTTGATTTGCATCTTCGAATATCGTAAATGGAAAATGATATGTTTCCATTTCTACACCATCGTGTGTCGAATGTTCTATTATGCCGTGCGTGCTGGCCTTGGCATGCAACTGATTAATACTACGCAAGATTTGCTGTTCACCCATTTTATAAAATACATTATGCTGTCCGAATACTAATCTGTATATTTTAGCAATATCATAATAATCAATTTTATCTTCACTATTTCGCATAAACCATGCAAATTTACTTATGTCTGTTAGTGGATTTTCCTTAACCATTTTGAAATAAACATCAAAATTCAGATCAAAACGTTTTGGATCAATAAATTCCACATTTGCACGACGGTTATTAATTGCAACAACCTTGGTATGTAAATCAGAATCTTTGATATATTTTGGCCGCGAAGAATCATAAAAAGTTTTGATTGATTCCATTGTACAATCTGGAATTTCCAAGCAAGAATATGACTCTGATAAACCATATGGCACAGACGACAAATTAATCGCCAACGGATACGGTAAAATAAAATCTACTTCTTCCCAATTTTTTAACGCACGCGTACCTTGACATGTTGTGTATATTAATCTACCTTCGTTTTGCGTCAGGAACATACATTCTGTATGCCTAAAATTCTCGCGATCATATTTAGATTTGTATTTAACATTTACAGAATCTGCAATTGATTTATGTTTAGACAATATCGCAGAATTCAACGGGATTTTTAGCATTAAATGTACCTTTTGTCGTTTTATATCTCCAATTTTCCCCCGTCAATAATCATGTTATAATGTACATTATGTAAAATCAACTAATTTATTCTGATCGAACACACTTCAAACCTATCTTTCTATAAAAATGACCAGGTATTAACAAAAAATAAAGGAAAAATTATGTCTGTAATCGGGTGCATTCGCGTCAGTTCCAATAAACAAACACACGAACATCAGCACTTTGAAATAGAACAGTTTGCAAAAAATACTGGGATTTCAATCGATAAATGGGTTGAAGAAACAATCTGTTCACGAAAACCGTTGCATAAAAGACAACTGGGGGAGTTGTTGAAATCTTTACAAGACGGTGATATTTTGATTACTGCTGAAATATCACGACTGGGGCGTTCGTTATTGGAAGTTATGAAAATATTGGAAAAATGTCTGAATAAAAACTGTCAGGTCTGGACAATCAAAGAAAATTATCGTCTGGGGAATGATATTCAGTCAAAGGTCATGGCATTTGCTTTTGGTTTGTCCGCTGAAATTGAACGGAATCTGATATCGCAACGAACAAAAGCGTCTTTGGACAGTATCAAAGCAAGGGGTAAGAAGTTAGGCAGACCATTTGCAGCACAGTCAAAGAAGTTAAAACTGTCTAAAAACACCAAACGGGTCAAAGAACTGTTGGACAAGGGCGTATCAAAATCACAAATTGCCAGAATAATGGATGTTCAGACAATTACACTTCGCCGGTTTATTCAACGTATGGGTTGGTAAAAAACCATGTGCTTTTGACCAAAAACATGTTATTTTATAAAAGTGCCAAGCAAAGTGTCAGGCATTTAAATGTTTTTAATGGAAAAAAGCGGTAAAAAGGGTCCAAAAAGCATAAAAATGGCATAAACACGCTCCCCTTCGTCCGCACCAAGATTAAGGTTGGTTGTGTGGAAGCGGGTATCCTTGTGACGCACACATCAATTCGTTCCAGTCGCGCAACTTATTGTGTGTTTATGCATGCGGATTCCCCAGGTTTTGAAAATTAGGAGTTTGCTATGTTGCGCGCGATATGTGAAAATAATATAAAAATGAAGAAATCATATGCTAAATTGTTCGTATTAGTTTCTTTGTGTGCTTTGTCTTCTTGCAAAAAATCAGAAACCGAAAAGAACCGTGTTTTACGAGAAAGATTCAATCAAACAAGTGTGATTAAAAAAGATATTGATACAGTTCGAGTGACTGGCGTGTATGATGTTTATGGTGGGTTGAATGACGCGGTTAGACTTATAACCTGTGTTGATAATCAAGGTAATAAAGATCGTATTGTGTTTGATGTTATGCAAAAAGGTTCCCCTATGCGCGGGGGTGAATATATTGAACGTGGCGATACAGTTGTTTTAAAAGGCGATACTTTGGTTAAAAATATCACACGCGAAAGAATTAAATCTGAGTTTGTGAAAGTCAAATCTTGATATGTTAAAAAGTTCGTGTCATGCTGTGTATTAGGTATTTAAACACAGGGGGTATTGTGAAAATTTTATCTGTGGATACTAAACCGTTTGATAATCAGAAACCGGGTCGGTGGCGCGTTCTATAAATGTCAAAAATTATCAGACTATAAAAGCATCCCAAGTAATTGGCGATAAAATTGTCGTATGTTTTTATCATTTCGGCAGTATAGTTCAGAATATTAATCAGGAAAAACAAATAAAAATTTGACTTTTTAGATTTTTTTGGTCATAATGCGTAGGCAAATCCCAAAGATTGCCATTATTGTACAGCCAGTTCGCAGTATGCGTGTGGCACGTCATCCGATGAGTTTTCATCCTTGGCGATGGTTTTTTGGTGGTTAAACAGTTATAAAATATAAGGAGCAAAATTATGGCAACTGTTATTCGTTTGGCGCGTTTTGGTGCAAAGAAACGTCCATATTATCACATCGTTGTAACAGATTCACGCAATGCGCGTAATTCAGGTAATGTATTGGAAGTTGTTGGTAAATACGACCCAATGCAGGCAAAAGACAGCGACAAACGTGTTGTTTTGAAGTTGGATGAAGTCAAGGCTTGGTTGGCCAAAGGTGCACAGCCATCAGATCGTGTTTACAAGTTTTTGGCCAAGGCTGGCTTGGTAAAGGCCAAGGCGATTCCTGTTCAGACAAAGAAACATTTGCAGTCTGAAAAAACACAGATGAAAATCAAGGACAAAGCTGACAAATTGGCAAAGATAGCCGAAGAAAAAGCCGCAGCAGAAGCGGCAGCCAAGGCAGCAGCAGAAGCGCCAGCGACAGAGGTTGCGGAATAATTGTTGTTTGTGTTGCCCGGGATTTTCCCGGGCAAGATTTTGTATATGGGGGTTGATATGGTTTTTTATTGTCCTTATGAACAAAGATTAGAATGCACGCAGTCTGAACGCGAGGATGAATTTTTTCGTCAGATGTACGAAGATATGATGTTGAACCGGGGCGTTTGCTTTGTGACAAATGGCAAGTGTCAGGTGTTAGAGCATGAATGTGCAAAACTGCGCGCCTTTAAGCTTCAACAAAGAAAACAACAAGAGTTACAAAAACAAAAATAAATATGCCAAATCAAACAAAAATCTTGGTCGGGAAAATTGTGGCGCCACAAGGTATTCGGGGCGAGGTTCGTGTTCAATCCTTTGCGGAAAAAACAACAGATTTTCAAAAGTTCAATGTCATTAGTTCGCGTTTTGCAGTTGGGGATTTTAGGTTCGTTCGCGCGGTGCCAAACTCTAATGTCGTAATTGCGAAAATTCGTGGTGTTGATGACAGAAATACCGCGGAAACGTTGCGTGGGACAGAATTGTTTGTTGCGCGTGATGGTCTGCCCCCGGTTGCGGACGATGAATATTATCAGGCTGATTTGATTGGTTTTGATGTTGTGCGTGATGGGCGGAAAATTGGTGTTGTAGACTGTTTCCAGAATTATGGGGCTGGCGATATTATTGAACTGGACAATGGTGATATGGTGTCTTTTATTGGGGCGACTGTTGATATAGAAAACAAGATTGTGGTTGTAAAATAATGCATTTTAATATACTGACCGTTTTTCCAGAAATGTTTCCGGGGACGCTTGCCGGCGGGGTTGTTGGGCGCGCTTTGGAACGGGGGATTTGGTCGTATGATGTAATAAACATTCGTGATTTTGCAATAAATAATTATGGCAGTGTCGATGATACGCAATTCGGGGGTGGTGCCGGTATGGTAATGCGGCCGGATTGTCTGGGGGCGGCACTGGATTCAATTAAAAATCCGGGGAAAATCATATACTTTTCGCCACGTGGGGCAACGCTGAACCAAAAGATGGTGCGCGAATTTGTCGCCCAGCCCGACGCGACATATACCCTGCTGTGTGGTCGGTACGAAGGAATTGATGAACGAATCATCGAAGAATATGATATAATGGAACTTTCCATCGGGGATTACATACTGTCGGGTGGTGAAATCGCAGCCCAAGTTTTTGTTGACAGTTGCGTTCGCGTGATGGATAATGTGGTTCACGGTGGTGATGAGACCACCCAAAATGAAAGTTTCGAAATCGGCGGGTTGGAATGGCCGTTATATACCCGTCCGTCAGTATGGCGTGGACGAAGCGTCCCAGAAGTCCTGCTGTCCGGTCACCACGGCAATATCGAACGGTGGCGGAAACAACAATCGGTTGACATAACAAAAAAACGTCGGCCGGACTTAATAAAGGAAAATGAAAAATGAGCATTATTAAAAAAATCGAAGCGGCCCAGGTTGCAAAACTGGCGGGTGATAAAAAAATCCCAAACTTTAAGGCTGGGGATACATTAAAGGTTCACGTCAAAATTAAAGATGGTGATAAATTCCGTATCCAGGTTTTCGAAGGTGTTGTTATTGCACGTGATGGTGGCATGGGAAATAATGCATCCTTTACAGTACGTCGTGAATCATACGGTGTTGGTGTTGAACGCAAGTTCCCACTGTACAGCCCTGCAATCGAAAAGATTGAAAAGGTTCGTATCGGTAAAGTACGTCGTGCAAAGTTATTCTTCCTGCGTGGGTTGTCAGGCAAAAAGGCGCGTATCGTCGAAGACTTGGCTGCTACATCTGCAGAAAAGAACGCAAAATAATAAATCCCGCCAATTGGCGGGTTTTTTAGTGTCTGAAAAAATCCCCCAATTGGGGGATTTTTCAATTATTTCTTTTCAGAAAAGTCTGCGTCGACGGTGCCGTCGTCGTTTTTCTTTTCTGTGGTGTCGGCGGATGCGCCCTGCTCGGCCTGTTGGGCTTTATAGACCGCTTCGCCCAGTTTCATGGCGCGTTCGGTTAACGCTTCGGTTTTTGATTTCAGGCTGTCAACCGTTGCTTCTGCACGTGCCAATTCGTCCGCCAATTCTTTCTTGGCATCTTCGATGGCTTTTTTGTCGGCTTCGCTGATTTTATCGCCGTGTTCTTTCAGTGATTTTTCAATGCTGAAAATTGCGGTTTCGGCGGTGTTCTTGGCCTCGGCCAGTTCGCGTTTTGCTTTGTCCGCTTCGGCATTAGCAGCAGCTTCGTCAACCATGCGTTTGATTTCGTCTTCGGACAGACCGCCGTCGGATTTGATTGAAATCGCCTGTTCTTTGCCGGTGCCTTTGTCCTTGGCCGATACGTGCACAATGCCGTTTGCATCGATGTCAAAAGACACTTCGATTTGTGGCATGCCACGTGGGGCTGGTGCGATACCCTCCAGATTGAATTGACCCAGCAATTTGTTGTCCGCCGCCATGTCGCGTTCGCCCTGGAATACGCGGATAGTTACGGCCGATTGGTTGTCTTCGGCGGTGCTGAACACCTGGGATTTTTTGGTTGGAATTGTTGTGTTGCGGTCAATCAGACGTGTGAACACACCACCCAATGTTTCAATGCCCAGCGACAATGGCGTTACGTCCAGTAACAGAACGTCTTTGACATCGCCTTTTAGTACGCCACCCTGGATGGCAGCGCCCATGCCGACAACTTCGTCTGGGTTCACGCCTTTGTGCGGTTCGCGACCAAAGAATTCTTTGACCGTTTCGGCAACCTTGGGCATGCGGGTTTGGCCCCCGACCAAGATAACTTCGTTAATCTGTGATTTTTCCAGGCCTGCATCCTTTAATGCTTTTTTGCATGGTTCGATTGTACGTTCGATTAAATCCGCAACCAATGATTCCAATTTCGCACGTGTCAGGGTTGTGTTAAAGTGCTTTGGACCCGACGCGTCCGCTGTTAAGAATGGCAGGTTAATGTCCGTTGATGTCTTGGATGACAGTTCGATTTTTGCCTTTTCGGCGGCTTCTTTTAGACGTTGCAGCGCTAATTTGTCGCCCGACAGGTCAATACCAGTCTGTGATTTAAATTCGGCAATCAAGTGTTCCAAGATGCGCGCGTCAAAATCTGAACCGCCCAGGGCTGTGTCGCCATTGGTAGATTTAACTTCGAATACGCCGTCAACAATTTCCAAAATAGATACGTCAAATGTGCCCCCGCCCAAGTCATAGACCACGATAATGCCATCTTTGTCCTTGTCCAGACCGTATGCCAATGCCGCTGCCGTTGGTTCGTTAACAATACGCAATACGTTCAAACCTGCGATGCGACCTGCGTCTTTGGTTGCCTGACGTTGAGAATCGTTGAAGTATGCGGGAACTGTGATTACCGCGTCGGTGACCGGTTCGCCCAGATAGGATTCTGCATCTTTTTTTAATTTTGCCAGAATCATTGCGGAAATCTGGGATGGGGCATATTTCTTGCCGTTCATTTCAACCCATGCGTCGCCATTGTCGCCCGCAACGATTTTATATGGAACGCGTGTGGCGATTTCGCGAACCGCTGGGCTGTCAAAACGCAGACCCATTAAACGTTTGATTTCATAGACTGTGTTTTCGGGGTTGGTGACCGCTTGGTTCTTGGCTGTGATGCCAACCAACTGCTCTCCGTTTGATGTCAATGCAACAACGGATGGGGTTGTGCGCTGACCTTCGGAATTTTCGATAATTTTTGGGTCTGAACCATCCATGAATGCCATGGCTGAATTTGTTGTACCCAAGTCAATACCAATTACTTTTCCCATTTTTTACTCCTGTTAAAAATTTGCTTACACACCATATAGTTATGCAAAATTTGTTTTCAAGGGGCAACAGGCATATTTTCTTTGAAAAAGAAGAAACGCCCAATCGGGCGTTTTTGTTTGCATTGTGGCGGGGGCTAGATAGGTAAAACTATCCTGACAAGCAGACCGCCAAATTCGCTGTCTTCCAGGAATAGTTGTCCGCCATGATTTTCAATTGCAGTTTGGGCGATTGACAGCCCCAGCCCTGTTCCGCCTGTTTCTGAACTGCGCGAATCGTCCAGACGAACAAATGGACGCAAGGCATCACGTTTGCGACTGTCCGGGATTCCAGGGCCGTCGTCTTCGATAATAACCTCGATTTTGTCGGCGTAATCGCGTTCGGTAATTCTGATGATTTTGTGTGAGTATCTGGCGGCGTTTTCAATAATGTTGCTGAATGCGTGCGCCAATGCCATTGGATGCGCATAGAATTGTGTTGGGGTGTCCGGGAAATTTGTTATGATTTTTTTTGTTGGTGCCGCGTCGCGCGCGATTCGTGTGAGCATTGGAGGCAATTCGGTTGCCTGTTCGATTTCCGGGGCTTCGCCACGAGCGAATGCCAGATAACCGTTCACCATTTCTGCCATGCGATCTATGTCGCGAATCAAATTGTCATTGGTGGCCGTCCCCGTTTCTAGTGCCAGACGCATGCGGGTTAATGGTGCTTTAAGGTCGTGACTGACCGCGTTCAACATATCTGTGCGAGTTCGGTTGTATCTATCCAAACGCTCTTTCATAGTTATCATAGATGTGGCGGCTTCGCGGATTTCTTTGGAGCCTGTTGGAGAAAAACCAGGTGCGTCCAAACCGCGACCAAAGCGACCCGCCGCATGCGCAATACGACGAATGCTGCGGGTGTGCGTAATAATAAACGGGGCAATTAAAATTGATACAATCAAAATAGAACCAATTAGCCATATAATAAATACTTCGGTGCTGGTGGAATATATCCGATATAGCGATGTGCCAAATGTTATAATCTGATTGTTCTGGGTTGGTATGTCAATAAAGATAAGCCGCTTGTTGCGATCCATGTAAATATCTGCGTCGCGATGTAGACGTTGGCTTAGTTCGGATGTCAAGCGACCTGTTTCGCGTGCATGATTGTCGTTGTGTTTGGGGCGGTTCAGTTTTTCATTGACCGTGACATTGATACCGATGTCACGTGACATTTTTTGTGCAGCATTTGTGTTGCCTTCGTCAATAAAGTTCATTATTGTTGCGATTTCGCCTGCCAATGTGCGAGCCAATGTATTGTGTACGCGTGACCAATGGTTACCAAAGAACGCGTTGGCAACGATAACCTGTGCGACAATCAATGGTACTAAAATCATTAATATGGTTCGCCATAAAAAACTGCGAGGAACTAATCTCATTTCTTGGTCCGTTTATGTTATGGGGTGTGTGGATTTATCAATCAGTTTATATCCATGCCCCCGAATTGTTATGATGTCCAGGTGTGATAGTACTAGATTTAATTTGTTTCGCAAGCGTTTTGCAACCATAGGGGCCGCAGGTGCGATGTTGCCCAGGGGGCTGGTTAATAATTGTAACAATCTTTTTTCTTCGCCAGACAAAGCCAGTATTTGTTTTTTTTCACCTGTTGGGTCTGAAACAAAAAACTCGTTATCTGTGAATGATAGGCCCTGGGGCATTTTTTTCCGGGTTGTGGTTGTGTGGCGTATGATGTTGCGCAGGCGTAATATCAGTTCACGAATTTGAAATGGTTTCGCCAGATAGTCGTTCGCACCACAAGATAATCCGTCAATTGTGTTTTCTGCCCCGCTGAGTGCGGTAAGCATCAATACTGGGGTTGTGTCGCCCGCTGAGCGCAGTTGACGCAAAAAAGTCAGTCCGTCCATGTTGGTCATCATGCGGTCCAGTATAATGGCATCCACAGACATGCGCTTTAATACCTCGGCGGCGTTTTCCGAGGAGTTAGAAGTAATTACATGAAATCCTTCGCCACGCAACGCTGTTGCCAAAGGTTGGCGCAGCATATCGTCATCATCGACAATCAGAATTGTATTGTTCATTTATCTTCTTAGTGGTTCGACTGCGTATTCGCCGGGACGAATTGTTTGTACTGTGTTGTCCGAGCCTGTTACGTATTCTTCGTATGTAGCAGCACGAAATTGCATGTTGCTGGTTGCAAATTCTGTTTTGAACAACGCGTAACCTGTGCCACCGCCAGTTGTTGGTCCCTGCATGCCCAATGAATAATAGCCACCCAAGATACCGTAGTCCAAATCAATGTAGTCCAGGCTGACAATCAAGGAAACGCTGCTGATGCCATCGCTGGTCATATTGCAGGCGAATTCACGATTTGATAGGACTGCCTCGGAATTAACGGGGACTACGATGTCCATAACGGTTGGTTCGCAAACGCGGTTGATGCCGTTAACCAGGAATTCATATGTCATGCTGACGGTTGCCTTGGAAAGTCCTGTAGAGAGGTTTACCTGGGAAATTGTTGCTTTGGGAATTTTAAGTATTGCGTTGGCAATGCCACTGCGCGCTGGGAAAGAAATGCCAGATTCCAGACAATCGCGCGAGAACGGGTCTGCTTCGCATATATAAACGCGAGAGTGCGAGTTCATCATAAACATGTTCGCAATACTGTTGAACAGGAAAGAACGCGTAATGCGGTCATTCATGCGCGTGCAACCAAAATTACGACAAATTACCATGGGACGATCTGCAAACTTAACCCCCGGATGTTCTTCAAGTTCTTGTTTCCGTTTGGCAATTATATTTTGGTCATAATTCAAACTGTCTGCACGTTCCATAAACGTAGTTTCTGGAATAAAGTTTATGTCGTCTGGATACGCATAGTAAGATTGTACTGGTGTTTCAGTGTAAATCGTTTGCACGTTGTCGTAAAAAATCTCTTCTGCGTGGGCAGAAATTGTAGCGATTCCAGCAAAAACAGCGGTCAAAATAGGTCTTAACATCGTGTCGCCTTTTGTTCTTTCGTGATAAATCTTAGAACATTTTTGATAATTGTGTCAAAACAAAAAATATTTTTATTGAAATTTATAATCGCTTTGGTTTATTTTATGACTGGGTAATAATAGAAAGGTGGAATAATGGTCGATTTGATTATTGCGGGAGAGGCCGGTAAATTGCATGCGGTTTATCACAAGTCTGCGCAAGAGGCAGCCCCTTTGGCGGTGATTTTGTCGGGAAATCCGCGACAAAAGTTTCATATGAATGATCGTGTGTCGTACGCAATGTTTCGCGCGTTTATGGATATCGGGTTTTCGGTTGTGCGGTTTAATTATCGTGGGGTTGGAGATTCCGAGGGAACCATAGGCATTACATCTGAAAATATGCTGGATATTGCGACGGTAATCGACTGGATTCAAAATCATAATGAAGATAGCGATAAAATTTGGCTGGCTGGGCATCAGTTGGGGGCTTGGTATGTTTTGCAAGCTATGATGCGCAGACCCGAAATATCGGGTTTTGCATTGGTGTCGCCGGATGTGTCTATGTCTGATTTTACATTTTTGTCTCCGCGACCAAATCGCGGCTTGTTGTTGCAGGGTACAGCAGAATCAGACGAGGCTCGTGCTTTTGCGTCCCATATGACCCAGGTTTTGAAAAAACAGGCGCAGATTGATTTAGAAACCATTCGTATCAGGGGGGCGGATGCGCTGTATAGTCAGCCAGCTGACTTGCGTCAGATGTATAATGATTTAAAGGCCTATGTCGGGCGAGAAAATGCCGAGGATAAGCTGTTATAATTATGCAAAATAAAGAAAGATTTTTAGATGCAAATATCCCGGATGATATGGCGGCAACTATTCGTCCGCGCAGTTTGTCGGACTTTATCGGTCATGAAGGTTTGAAACAGAATCTGTCGGTGTTTGTGTCTGGCGCCCGTAATCGGGCCGAGGCGATGGACCATGTTTTATTGTATGGGCCACCAGGATTGGGCAAGACGACATTGGCACACATCGTGGCAAATGAATTGGGTACCAATTTTCGGGCGACGGCGGCCCCAATGCTGACCAAACAGGGGGATTTGGCGGCTATCTTGACTGCATTAGAACCGATGGATGTTTTGTTCATTGACGAGATTCATCGTTTGCCAACCGCCATAGAAGAAGTCTTGTATTCTGCGATGGAAGATTTCAAATTGGATATTATGCTGGGCGAAGGCCCCAGTGCGAAAAGTGTGCGTATCGACCTGCCCCCGTTTACATTGGTTGGGGCGACAACACGTACGGGATTGTTGTCAAATCCATTGCGTGATAGATTTGGAATTGATTTGCGGTTGTCATTTTATTCGCCCGAAGATTTGGCCAAGATTATTATGCGCAGCGCAAATATTCTGGGAACGCCGATTGATGCTGATGGGGCGTTGATGTTGGCGCGTTCTGCGCGCGGTACGCCACGTATCGCAAACAGATTGTTAAAGCGTGCGCGCGATTTTGCCGCAGCGCTAAACCGGGAACGTATTACCGCAGAAATAATTAAAACTACCCTGTTCCAATTGCATATTGATGGATGCGGGTTGGATGAAATTGATCGCGAATATATGTCAACGATTGTTAAATTCTATGCGGGTGGGCCTGTGGGGATTGAAAATCTGGCGGCAGCATTATCAGAACCCAGTGACACGATTGAAGATGTTATTGAACCATATTTGATGCAGTTAGGGTTTGTTCAGCGTACACCACGTGGACGTGTTATTACTGATTTGGGATACCAGCATTTGGGGTTGGACAAGTCTGATGTATAAGCCAGAGTATGAAAAGACAATAAACGAAGCTGTGTGTGTTATGGCACGATTAAAAGAAGGGGTAAATGTAGTTGTGGTGGGGGTATATAAATGAAAATTCATAAATTTCCTTTTACAATCGCATATGCTGACACTGATGCCGAGGGTATTGTTTATCATGCACGTTATCTGGAAATAGCAGAACGGGCGCGTATGAATTGGTTGCGAGGTAAACTGAATGTTGGGGGCGATGTCGGTTTTGTCGTACGCGAGTTGAATGTTAAGTATATTCAACCTTTGCGGGTTGCGGACGAGTTTGTGGTCGAAACACAGATGGTGGATGTTGGGGCTGTGGTTGTAAAAGTTGAACAAAAGTTCGTGAAAGATGGGAATGTTTGTGCTATAATAAATTTGAAAGTTGCATATCTGGGGGACGATATGCGTCCGAAACGTATGCCTGGGGATTTTATCGATGGCTTGAAATAAAAGAAAGGGAAAATAAAATGGGAAACAATTTTTCGTTATTAAATTTATTTACTGGCGATATTATGACATTTGTTGTGTCGATGGTGTTGTTGGCATTCAGTGTGATGTCTTGGGCTGTTATTGTTGAAAAATTTCGTTTGTGGCACAGACAAAAACGCAACCCTGTTAAAATGAATCCCAGTGAAAATTTAGATGTGTTCATTCGTCCATTTGACAAGAATTTGTGGTTTTTGTCCATGGTGTCTTATATTTCACCGTTTATTGGTTTGTTTGGAACTGTGTGGGGTGTTATGGATTCGTTTGCGTCAATTGGTGTGAACCAGTCAGTCAGTATTGGCGTTATTGCGCCGGGATTGGCGGTTGCACTGGGGACAACTGCACTGGGGTTGATTGCAGCGATTCCAGCGGCGATTGCGTATCAGGTGTATTCGAAGAAGTCGGATGACTTGTATGAAAGACTGGAATGTGCGTGTAAAGAATTTCAAAACCAGAAGTAATGGTGGCATAGATGTCCAGAATCAGACGCAGAAAAGCAGATTTTTCTATTCAATTAACACCGATGATTGATGTTATGACGGTGTTGCTTGCGGTGTTTATGGTGACAACACCTATGATGACAACAGGAATTGATTTGGAATTGCCACGGGCGGGTGCGTCCGCTATGACGGGTAACGAGCATGCGATTCAAATCAGTGTGGATTCCAAAGGGCGGTATTTCTTGGCCAAGTCAGAGTTAAACCGAGATGAAATAGTAAAGCGAGCAATCGCAATGCGTGCGGAAAATCCAAATCTGACGATTATGATAAGTGGGGATGCTAGTGCGGATTATGGCGCGGTGATGAGTATGATGGGAAAACTGAAAGACGCGGGATTTCAAAAGGTCGGATTGCGCACACAACCAGAATAGAAATAAATGGCAAAGTTTGATCAATTTTCATCGGAAAATTTGCTGATTTCCATTGCGGGGCATTTGGCTTTGGTGGTGGTTATGCTTGCTTCGGTTGCGGTTGTGATAAATCGTGCCCAGCTGGTTACGCCAGACAGAATTCAGATTGTGGAAATTGATTTGAATGATGTTGTTGTATCGGGTGATGAAACAAAATTGTATAATGTTGGTCAGGTTGCTGATTCTGAACCAGAGGAAACAGTCCCTGCCCCAGTCGCACAGCCCGATAAAAAAGATGTTGAGGCACATGAACCTGATAAGTTCAAGCTGGAAAACCCAACATTGGCAGAAGATGTCAAGGCCAGGCCGGAATTGGAAGATGTTGAAAAAAAATTAGACACTCAGAAGGAAGAATCTGGGACAGGGTCCAAACCTGTAGAGCCTGTGCCTGATGCGCCCAAGAAAAAAAGAGTTGTGCGCGTGAATCGCGAGGTTTTATCGCTGGAACGGACATTGACGGTTTCGGTGGTTGATGCGTTGCGTGTCGCGCTGACAAGATGTTGGACAATAGATACAAGTCGGTCTGATATTGCGGATATTCGGGCTGTTGCGCATTTGACTATGCGTAAAAATGGGACCGTGCAAGATATTTGGTTCGAATCTGCTGCGCGCGCTGAGACAGAGCCTGCATTTGCCTATGTTTTGGATACGATTCGCGCAGCAATTAATGTGTGTCAGCCGTTTCGTATGTTGCCTGTCAATGAGTTTAGTAAGTGGGAGAAGATTCAGTTAACGTTTTATCCGACACAGGGGAAGGTTATGTAATATAAAAGCCGTCAAAATGGCGGTTTTATTTTTGTTCCCCCATTGTTTTTGCCGAATTTAATGCATGGCGTAAAGCTTGTTCAGCAATTTGGCGGATTTTTGGCGCAAATGTGCGCATATTCATTGTATCTGCCACCGTGTTGCCAAACAGACGCGATATGTATTCGATTTGGGTTGGGGCAATAATGTAAACATCACTGGTGATATCTGATGGGTTAAGCTTTTTTGTTGTGCGTTGCATGGATTTCCCCCCTTTTTATGCCCTATTCTATCATAAAATTTTGTATTTGACACTTGTTAATTTTGCTTGACGTTATTATATAATAAAGTATCTTGACCGAAAGGGGCAAAATTGCTATATATTTCGTGATAAAAGTAAGGAAAAGGTTATGAAAAATATATTGGGTATGCTGTTAGGGTCTGCAAACGACAGATTGATTAAAAGTTATGATAAGACTGTGTCCTTGATTAATGATTTGGAGCCAAAATATCATGCAATGACGGACGAGGAACTGCGTGGGCAAACGGATGTCTTGCGTGCGCGGTTAGCAGCGGGGGATAAAGAAAAGGACATATTGCCAGATGCGTTTGCCCTGGTGCGCGAAGCTTCTGTTCGTACGATTGGACTGCGTCATTTCAATGTTCAGATGATTGGCGGTATGGTGCTGAACAATGGACAAATTACAGAAATGAAAACCGGCGAAGGCAAAACACTGGTTGCAACATTGGCTTTGTATTTGAAGGCCTTGCACGGCAAAGGTGCGCATTTGATTACCGTTAACGATTATCTGGCGTCGCGTGACGCGTCGTGGATGGGAAATGTTTATCGTTTTTTGGGGTTGTCGGTTGGGATTATTCAGCATGATATGACCGATGAAGAAAGACGTGCAGCGTATGCGTGCGATATTACATATGTGACAAATTCTGAACTGGGTTTTGATTATCTGCGTGATAATATGAAGTTTACGAAAAAACAGCAGGTTTTGCGTCCATTCTTTTATGCAATCGTTGACGAGGTTGATAGTATATTAATCGATGAAGCGCGCACCCCGCTGATTATTTCTGGGCCTGCCGAGGATACCAGTGAATTGTATGCCAAGGTCGATGCTGTGGTGGCGCAATTTACAGAATCTGATTTCAAAAAAGATGAAAAAGATCGTCATGTCACATTGACCGAAACTGGTGTTGATACAGCAACCCGTTTATTAAAAGATGCGGGATTGTTAGTGGGGGATAATTTATATGCGTCCGAAAATGCGGCGCTGGTTATGCATATTCAACAGTCTTTGCTGGCGCATCATTTGTATCAGAAAAATGTTAATTATGTTGTGCGAGGGGGAGAAATCTTAATCGTTGATGAATTTACAGGACGTGTAATGACGGGTCGACGCTTTGGCAAGGGGTTGCATCAGGCGATTGAAGCCAAAGAACATGTTAAGGTACAACCAGAAAATCAGACTGTGTCCAGTATTTCGTATCAAAATTTGTTCCGACTGTATCCGACTTTGTCAGGGATGACAGGGACAGCAATGACCGAAGCAGCAGAATTTGAAGAAATTTACAAATTGCGCGTAGTGTCGATTCCAACGAATCGACCGGTGGCGCGTAATGATCATCATGATGAAATTTATCGCAACAAAGAAGAAAAACACGAAGCGATATTGAAACAAATTTCAGAATGTGTGGCACGCAAGCAACCAGTTCTGGTGGGGACTGTGTCGATTGAAAAGTCCGAAGAGCTGGCGGCGATTGTACGCAAAAAACTGAATATAGAACCCGCGGTTTTGAATGCCAAACATCACGAGTCTGAAGCGAAAATTGTGGCTCAGGCGGGGGCGCCGGGTGCTGTAACAATTGCAACAAATATGGCGGGGCGCGGTACCGATATTAAATTGGGCGGAAATGCCGAAGATTTAATAGCTAGACTGGATCCAACGGCAGCAGATTTCGAAGAGAAAAAGAAGGAAATTTATGCCACGGTCGAGGCTAATAAGAAGTTGGTGCTGGATGCGGGCGGTTTGTATGTAATTGGAACAGAAAGACATGAATCCCGTCGTATTGATAACCAATTGCGGGGACGTTCAGGTCGTCAGGGGGATCCCGGTGATTCTAAATTCTTTTTATCGTTGGATGATGATTTGATGCGCATATTTGGGGCGGCTCGCTTGCAAGGTATGTTGACGACACTGGGGTTGAAAACAGGCGAAGCAATTACCCATCCGTGGATTACAAAAGCCTTGGAAAAAGCACAGAAACGAGTTGAGACGCGCTATTTCGAGGCACGTAAAGAACTGTTGAAATATGACGATGTGGCCAATGAACAGCGTACAGTTATTTATAAACAACGCGACGATTTGATGGTGTCCCAGGATTTAAAGCCTTTGGCGCATGAAATGATAGATGATGTCGTTGAAATTATTTGCGAAAGCAATATGCCTGAAAGGTCTGTGCCAGCAGATTGGAATTTGAAGGGGATTCATAATGCGATGATGCGTGTGTTTGCGCTTGATATTACAGATATTGAAAAGTGGAAAACCGACGACCAGATTACAGAGCGCAAGGCATATGATACGCTGGTCAATTTGGCAATGCGCAGATACGAGCAGCAATCAAAAAAATATGGTCCGGAATTGATGCAAATGGCGTCACGTCAGATGATGCTGGGGGCTTTGGATGCGGTGTGGAAAAAACACTTGCAACAAATGGACTATTTGCAAAGTGCGATTGGATTGCGTGGGTATGCCCAAAAGAATCCGTTGTATGAATATAAGCGCGAAGCGTTGGATTTGTTCAAAAATACAGTGAATAACTTTAAGATTATGTCAATTTCGTATATTTGTCGTATGGAGTTGACGCGTGACGATGTTGCCGCAACCGAGGCCGAACGTGCAAAACATGATGCTGGTTTGAACAGTGCTCCGGGCGCAGAATCGCGTCGTAATGCGCTGTGTCCATGTGGTTCAGGACGTAAGTACAAGCATTGTTGTGGTAAATTGCACTAAGATTATTTGGTGCAGTTTATTCATTTTTTGGTTTGCATAAAAGGCATAAAGGGAAAGGGGTTATGCAACAGTTTGTTCATCTTCGTACACATTCGCGGTTTTCTGTTGGGGCCAGTACATTGACCATTAAAAAGATACCAAATTTGTGCGCGTCAATGGGGATGAGTGCGTGTGCGCTGACAGATACTAATTTGATGTCGGGAACCGCAGAGTTTTCAGACGTAATGCCGTCTAATAAGTTGCAACCCATTATTGGTGTGGAATTAAGCCTGAATCATCATTCTGTTGATCCAAAGATTTTACGTTCAAGTGTATTGTCCAAGATTGTGTTGTTGGCGCAAAACCATACGGGGTATTTGAATCTGTGCGAACTGAACAGAATTATGTATATGCGACAAGAAAATCATCACTTGGGGCCATTTGTCTCGTTTGATGAATTGGCGGCGCACAATGATGGATTGATTTGTTTGTCTGGGGCGCATTTGGGGCCAGTTGGGATGGCGTTATTGGCCGGTCAGGAAGAACAGGCGAAAATATTTTCAAAACGATTGTTGGATGTTTTTGGCGACAGGTTTTATATTGAAATTCAGCGTCATGGATTGGAAGACGAGATAAAAACAGAGCCTGGCTTTTTGGAAATTGCACAGAATATGAATATCCCAATTGTGGCAACGAACGATGTGTGTTTTGCGTCAAGCAAAGACTATGAAGCTGCAGATGCGTTGGGGTGTGTGTTGGGGCAGACCAAGGTTATAGATCCAGAACGTTCACGAAAATCATCCGAGCAGTATTTTAAATCGTACGAGGAAATGGCGGAAATATTTTCTGACCTGCCCGAGGCTATAGAAAATACAGTAGTTATTGCCCAGCGTTGTGGCTTTATGGTGAATGTTCATGAAAAGCCCCTGTTACCACGTTTCGGCGATGATTTAGAAACCGAATGTCAGATGTTGCGCAATGATACCATGAATGGGTTAAAACGCAGGTTGGAACAGCATGGTATCACAGACACAAAACCATACTATGACCAGGCAGAATTTGAATTGGGTGTTATTATTGGTATGGGGTTTCCGGGGTATTTCCTGATTGTGGCGGACTATATTGATTGGTGTCGCAATAATGATGTTTTGACCGGGCCTGGGCGCGGGTCGGGCGCTGGGTCTATTGTGGCGTGGGCTTTGGGAATTACCAATGTTGATCCGCTGAAATATGGTTTGCTGTTTGAGCGTTTCTTGAATCCAGATCGTATTTCTATGCCGGACTTTGACGTTGACTTTGAACCGACGGGAATTGAACGCGTGTTGGCGTATGTTTGCGATAAATATGGATATGATTCTGTGTGCCGTATTATTACATTTGGGTCATTACAGGCGCGTGGGGCAATTCGTGATATTGGGCGTGTGTATGGTATGCCCTATTCTAAATCAGACAGACTGTCAAAATTGATTCCGCAGGACGCCAAGACATTAAAAGATGCCGTTGGTATGTCCACGGAAATTCAAGATATTCTGAATAATGATGAAGATTTGAACAAGGTGGTAACAGTCGCCGAAGAATTAGAAGGTTCCCTGCGGAATCTGGGGCAACATGCGTGTGGCGTTGTTATTGGTGACCGACCCACTACCAAGATTGCACCGGTTTATCGTGATCCTGCAAACCCGTTGCCATCGTGTCAGTTTGATGGCAAGTATCTGGAAAAATCCGGATTGATTAAGTTTGACTTTTTGGGATTGGAAACGTTGGTGGTGTTAAAATATGCGACGCGATTGATTCAGCAAACGCGTGGCATTAATATTGACCTGGACCAGATTCCAACTGACGACCCAAAAACTATGCGTTTGTGGCAACAGGGGTTGACCGAAGGTATATTCCAATTTGATGCGCCGTTTGTACAACAGACTTTGCGTAAAATGCATCCGACCAGTTTCTTGGAAATTTCTGCATTGAATGCATTGAATCGTCCGGGGCCAATTGCGTTTATTCCGCAATTTATTGCGCGTATGCATGGCGAAGAAGAAATTGAATATGTACACGATCGCGCTATTCCAATTCTGAAGGAAACATACGGCATTATTGTGTACCAGGAACAGGTTATGCAATTAACCCGTGTGTTGGCGGGATTTACCCGTGGTCAATCAGACAACGTGCGCAAGGCTATGGGTAAAAAGATTATTGCCATGTTGGATGAACTGGAGGGTAAATTCTATGAGGGGTGCGAAAAAGAAGGCACCTTGGATCGCGCAACTGCCAAAGATTTGTGGGAAAAGTTTAAAGAATTTGCAAAGTATGCGTTTAATAAATCGCATGCGATTGCTTATTCTATTGTGGCAAACCAATGCGCGTATTTAAAGGCAAACTACACACCGGAATTTTTGGCGGCGTCTATGTCCAGTAATTTGAACGATACAGACCAATTGGCGATATTTGTAGATGATGCAAAAACGAACTTTGGCATTCAAATTGTTGCGCCGGATATTAATGAAAGTGAATCTTTGTTCACGGTGCGTGATGGGAAAATTATCTATGGTTTGGCCGCATTAAAGGGTGTTGGTGCGGTTGCCACAGACGCGATTGTAGCGGAACGTACTGCGAATGGTAAATTTAAAAACCTGACCGATTTTGCGAAACGTTGTGCGACAATTGTAAATAAACGAATATTAGAAGCGTTCGCCAAGACGGGGGTGTTGGATTCGTTGGAACCCAATCGTGCGCTGATTTATATGAATGCGGATGCGATTTTATCGTATGCCGCCAAATCCAAGGATGGCGCAAATATGCTGTCGTTGTTTGCGAATACGGTCGAAGATGATGTTTCCGAGGATAGATTGCGCAAGAATCTGCCAAAGACAGAACCCTGGACATTCGGGCAAAAATTGGAAAATGAATTGTCTGCATTGGGGTTCTATATTTCGGCACATCCGTTGGACCAGTATAAACATTTAATTGCAAGGGAAAAGTTGGTAACCAGTGCAACTTTAGAGGGATTAGGCGACAGGAAACAGGTACAGATTGCCGCCAATGTCAATTCGTTTAGTCGCCGTCGCACCAAGGCTGGCAAAGAAATGATTACAATCAATGCGTCCGATAGCGTCGGAAATATTGATGCGGTGGCATTTGGAGAATCCGCGATTGGCTTTTCACAAATTTTGGCGAATGAAACAGTTGTTCTGATTTCGGGCAAGACATCTAATCGTGATGACCGGGTTTCTATATTTGTGGATTCTATTATACCATTAAATCAATGGGTGGCAAAAATAGCCAAGAAAATAACGCTGGACATTCGTGATGGTGCGGTTTTGCAAGATGTTAAAAAGGCGATTGTGGCCCTGCCCCGTGGCTATACGCGCGTGGAAATGGTATTACATGGTGCTGAAAAGATTGCGACAGTCGCCCTGCCCGGCGGGGTTGAACTGGGGGCGACAACAATTTCGGATTTGACGGCTTTGGGGTTGCGCGTGGGGGTGGAATAAGATATGGCAGATACACAACATAAACATATTCCGGTGCTGTTAGACGCTGTGATGGGGGCACTGGGGGATATTCAGGGAAAAACGATTGTTGATTGCACTTTTGGTGCGGGCGGATACAGTCGTGCATTTTTGGCGCGCAGCGCAAATGTTATTGCGTTTGATCGTGACCCAAATGTGGTGGCGGATGCAGATGTGTTGCGCCGTGAATATGGTGACAGATTTACATTTGTTCCGCGTCCTTTTTCTAATATCGTGGAATTAGACATGCAGGTTGATGCGATTGTGTTTGATTTGGGTATTTCTTCTATGCAGATTGATATTGCCGAACGTGGGTTTTCGTTCCGTTATGATGCACCACTTGATATGCGGATGGATAATAGGGAGAAAAAGCAAATATTAACGGCTGCTCAATTAATAGAGAATTTGTCTGTTTCTGAAATCGCTGATATTTTGCGGAACTATGGCGATGTTAAAAAGGCAAATTTGTTGGCGCGGGCGATTAAGGTTGCACGTCCCCAGACTACATTTGAATTGCGCGATTTGATTCACAATCCAAAAGATGTAGCGCCTGTATTCCAGGCATTACGTATTGCTGTTAATGATGAAATGGGGGAACTGGAACGGGCGTTGGCATGTGTGCCGAATTTGTTGGTGGCGGGTGGGAAATGCATTTGTGTGACATTTCATTCAGCAGAAGACAGGATTGTAAAAAATACGTTTCGTGCGTGGACAACTGTCCCTGGTGACCCACGGATGCCGGTGGTGGCGTGTGCGCCGTTTAAATTGATAAAAACCGCCCTGCCCACAGATGCTGAATTGGAAAACAATTCACGTGCCCGGTCGGCACATATGCGTGGTGTGATTAAAAACGAGGATGATGATGAAACAAAGGCTTAGAAAATCGGTCGAGCTGGCAGATACAAAGCGCAAGGTGAATCCGCTGGATTTGTCATCAGACCAGGATTTGACAATCGCGTTGATGAATTTGATTGCGATTGAAAATGTTGCGCAGGGCAGTCAGATAGCCCAATTGGTGCAAGAAACGCGGGAACGGCTGATGGTGCCGATGCTGACAAGAATTAAATCTGATGCGCATGCCTGTGGACAAGCATTGGATTTATTGGGACAATCTGTACAAAATATGCAAGAAGCAGAAAAAGCGCAGATTTCAGGGGATTTTAGGCGTGCTAATCAACTGTACGATATGGCGTACGAATTTTATGTGTTGTATTTGGCCGCGGTGTATGAAATAAGTGCTTGATTTAAAAGTGACGAGAATGGTAGAATAAAAAAAAGAGAGAATTAAATTGAAACGCTCATTTATAGATTTTGTTCGTTTTTCTGCGCTGTTGACAGCGATGTTTGGCGTATCGGTTGCAGGCGCAACTTCTGCACCAAATCCGCGCAGTGCAACTGCGGGGGTGGCGGTTTCGCGGGGTAACGCAAATACTGCTGTTCGTGGTGGGACTGAAAAGGCTGGTGTGATTTCACGTACGACGGCGATTCGTGCGGGCGCGAACGATTCGCGTGGCGCGGCCAGCACGACCAGGGCTGGGGCGGCGCGTACGGCGGCGATTCGTACTGGTGCAAATGATTCACGTGGCGAGACAGGCGCAACCAAGGCTGGGGTGGCGCGTACGGCAACAGTTCGTGCAGGTGCAACCAGTGCGCGCAGTGTGGTGCCTGGCCGTGCGTCCCGGGCGCGTGCTACGGCTGTGTTCACAGACATTTCTAAAATTGGTGGTGGGTATGCCGCTTGCCGCGAGGCATATGCGACATGTATGGATCAGTTTTGTGCGACTGCGAATGATACTTATCGCAGGTGTTATTGCAGCGAAAAATTTACAGAGATTCGCAATACCGAGGCAGCATTGGACGAAGCTAGGAATTTGTTGGCACGATTTGAAGACAACAGCCTGAATGCGGTTGATAAAACAGCGGCCGAAGTTGATGCTATGTACAGTGCGACTGTGGGCGAAGCCGCAATAAAACAGGATGCCAGTGCCGCCCAACAGACTTTAAACCAGATTTCGGATTTGCTGTCTGGCAAAAAAACAGTCGCTGTGAATAATTCGACAACATCTTTGGGGATTTTGTCGCTGGATTTTTCAACGAATATGGATGATATTTGGGGCGGCAGTGCGACTTCTTTGTTTGATGGTGGCAGTTCGGCCGTTGATATAAATTCCCTTGAAGGCAAGGCGCTGTATAACGCGGCCAGTAATCAATGTTTGCAGCTGATGGAAGATCAGTGCGAAAATGATGCCGTGTTGAACATGTCAACCAGTGCGTATGGAATTATGATTGCCCAGGATTGCAATGTTTATGAAAAAAGTTTAAATGCCAAGCGCGAAGCGGTGCAACAAACTGTGCGTCAAGCGGAAAAAATCCTGCGCGAGGCACGATTGGAAGAATATCGTGAACATAACTCGGAAGATGTGAATCAGTGTCTGGACAAAGTGCGGACAGCGATGTTGGGCGATGTGGCATGTGGTGCGAATTATGAAAGATGTTTGGATTACAGTGGCGCGTATGTTAACCAAACAACGGGCGAGGCAATTTACAGTCCGCGTTTATTTGAATTAGAAGATATTATTGTGCTGGGCGGGGCTTCGGCGGGTTTTGATGTGTTAAGGCAAAATCCACAGTTTAATAAATTCTTGGACGACAAAAAGATGTTTGCAAATACAGCACTGGACAGTTGTCGTGCGATTTCAGATGTTGTTTGGACCGAATTTAAGCGCAGTGCATTGATTGAAATTGCCCAGGCCCAGGACGAATTGATTGAAGAAGTCAAAATGTCTTGTGTCGGTACGATGAAGGAATGCTATGACACGCAAACCAGTTCGCTGAAGGGGGCTGATGATACGACATCCCAGATGACGGGGGCTTTGTCGGTCTATGCGGCCAAGGCCATGTGTCAAGAAAAAGTGACGGCGTGTGCTGCGTTGTATGGCGGCAATTCTGCGTGCCGTTTCGATGGGAATGGTCATTTGACCAGCAATGCCCAGTCGTGCGGTTTGGCGGCGTTGTTGGCATTTGTTGATATGGTTGACGAAGTTCGTGTGGCCGAAGGTTGTGCGGCATCGGTTGATAAGTATGTTCAGGAATTGTGTACGCCAACATCGGGGGATATGGGTTTCCCATGGGATTGTCGCGGATTGAATATGTGGGCAAGCGCGGATAATACTAATTCGATTGAAAGCATGGTTGTAAATTTTGCGGTTCAAAATTGTGGCGATCCGACCGCGTCTAATGTGACATTTGCGTCTTTGCCATCACAGACACGTACACAAGTAGAAAGGTCATTGAGTAATATTGAAGAACAATTAGATTATCAGTTACAACAAACGTGCGAAGGAATGAATGGAATCTGGTTGAGAGAAGGTGATAGCTATACGACCCCGTTAACGGTATTTTATTCCCGCGTGTTTGGTGGAACGGTTGATTCTGTTACAACTGGGTTTGGAACCTGTGCGGAAAATACTGTACTGACCATGTGCGAAGCGCAAAATGCGGGGGGTGATGCAGCTGTGGCCACCTATAACGCGCAGACCGATGAATGTGTGTTGGCGGACACTTGGTATCAATCGCAATGTACAATGATTGGCGGGTATTATGAAATGGGTGCTTGTTATGTGGGGAGACCATAGTTATGAATAAAGTATTATTTTCTTTGATTGGTTTTTTTGCTGTAACGTCCGCGTCCGCGTATGCTGTGACCGGATATGATGCAGTTGATCTTTTTGAGTCTTGGGGTGGTGGCAATTTTTACAAGTGTGGCGAGCATGATAAAGAAATGGACATGGACATTGCTATTGGTACTTCTGCTGCCGCCACATGTACGACCCCCGGACTTCTCCCCTGTGGTGCTAAACAGAACCCCTCAGAATCAGATGACGAAGTTAAGGACTATGCGTATCAGATGATGATTGCAACAGATGTTAATAAGAATGGTGCGTATTTTTGCCCAGTCCAGGTTTTTACAAACAATTGGAAGTCGGGCACGCAGTCAAATTTGAAATACGTTCAGCTTGGTGATGATTGTCGTTGGTTGTGCAAGGAAGATTACAGTGGCGTTGGTTGTCAGGATGAGGTGGGTGGCAGTACGACCTTTTGCGATTGGAAGGAGTTTACGAAGGATAACTATAAGGGGTTAAGTATTGCTGACACTAAAGGAAATATTGCGGAATCGATTGCCCAGTTTCTGAAAAAAGCGAACCGTTATAAACTTTGTCAGGCAGGATGGAGGGAACAAGAACATAATATCGTTTTAGCGGTGACAGATTGGCCGGAAGGTGGTTATGGTGCGTTTGTGCAACCGATGGCAATTCGTGCTAGATTTCAGAAAAGGGATGAGGAGCCTAAGCGTAGAGCTTGGCCTGCGGTATATCCTGTGTCAAATAAAGAACCACTGTTGGTTTGTGTCAGTGGGTACGCCCCAGACGTGGCAAAGAAAAAGTGTGTTAAGATAAATTCGGAACTTTGCAGACAAGCGAAAGAAGGGTGTCCAGTTTTGGCGAATCAGGGGTATGACGGGACAATTCATACTGAGTATATGCCAGCGGGTGAAAAATGCCCCGATTTTAGATGCAAAGATAATAATCAGGCGTTCGCGTCAGTAACGGATAAAACCTGTGTAAGTTGTCCATCTTCTATGCGGGTTGGGGTGTCGCCAATTGATGGAACGTGTGTGTCGTGTGAACTGGGTACTGTGTTTAATGGGCGCGCGATTAGTCGAACCCAATTGTGCAAACCCGCAATCAGGTTGACCAAGACGGATATGCAATATGGTTTTGGATATACCAAAAATTCCAGGCCAGATGTTGCCGATCAATGTTGGGGGCTGGGACAGATTGATGAATATCGCGCCTGTGTGTTGGCAAATGTGCCCAGCGCGACAACCATAACTGTATCTGGGCCATCGGTTTCGCAGTCAGCGAGTAGATTGACATTTGATGAGATGTCGTCCGCAACAACAACTGATAACGGCACTGGTGAAAACGACAACCCTGAGGAATAAAAAACCGCCGAATCGGCGGTTTTGTTTTTTGTTAATCCCCCGGACATAAGCCGGGGGATTTTTATGTGGTATTATGAATTAGTCTTGGTTATTAAGTGCCTTTAACATTTTCATAATGATTTCACGTTGCGCGTCTGTTGGCAATTTCCAGTACAGGTTTATAAGCTGCAAGGATTCGTTTTTGCCCAGTGGATCAAACGAACTTTGGTCCGATATGTTAGGCTTTGGCAGACGGCCATTGCGGGGTTCGCGCTCGATATGTCCTGGTAATCCCGCAAAGAAAAATGATACGGGTGTTTCAAGTGCCGCGCTTAGTTCAAAAAGTCGTGATGCCGCAATACGATTGTCTGCACATTCATATTTTTGAATTTGTTGAAATGTTACGCCACAGATTTTTGCCAAATCTTTCTGAGACAATCCCATCATGATGCGACGCAGTTGCATGCGTTGCCCAATATGCTCGTCAATTGCGTTGCGTTTATAAGGTTTTCCACTCATTTTTTAACCTCCAGCATTAAAATATTGTTTATGGAATTGATACAATTTTTCTTTTGTTTTTGCAATTAAAAAACAGCTGTGATATCTTATAGAGAAACTAGTAAGGAAAGTAAAATGAAAAAACCACTTGTTTTATGTATCATGGACGGTGTCGGAATCGCACCAGCCAGCCAGGATAATGCGGTAACAATGGCAAATATGCCGTTTTGGAACATGTTGTTGGAAAAATATCCACATGCAAAATTGGATGCCAGTGGGGCGGCGGTGGGATTGCCTGATGGAACAATGGGAAATTCCGAGGTCGGACACATTACCATCGGGGCAGGACGAGTGGTCAATCAATTCCTGAGGCGGTTTCAATTGGAAAACTGGGACAGTAATACTTATTTGGCGGATTTTATAGATTCTGTGCAGCGCGATGGCGGAATTGTGCATGTGGCGGGACTGATGTCTGATGGACGCGTGCATTCAGATATAAATGATATTTTGACGATTATAGAACGAATTTTGGCGGCGGGCCTGCGTGTGTGTATTCATTTTGTGGCAGATGGTCGTGATACCCCGCCCCAATCCGCAGGAAAATATATCGATTTGATAAAACAGCGGTTGTCTGTGGCGCTGGGGGATGGGCGCGCGTTTTTTGGCACAATTTCTGGGCGGTATTGGGCGATGGACCGAAATAACAATCTGGACAGAACACAGATGGCAGTTCAGGCAATCGCAAATGCAAAATCAGAACATCGGGCCAAAACCATAGATGCCGCGTTGGCAGATGCGTATGCCCGTGGCGAAACGGACGAGTTTATTGCGCCAACCGTAATTGATGGCGATGTGCCCATTCGACCGGTGGATGGATTTTTGTTCGGAAACTATCGCAGCGACCGAGCGCGTCAGATTATGCGCGAGATTTTGAAAACAGGGGTTCATGTGGTATGCTTTTCACAATATGGCGAAGGTTTGAACGAGCTTTGCCCTGCCCTGTTGCCGGACGAGACAATCAAGAATACTTTGGGGGATGTGCTGGCTGTAAATGGAATCAGCCAACTGCGTATCGCTGAAACAGAAAAGTATAATCATGTGACGTATTTTTTTGACGCAGAAAGAAATGTCGATTTCCCAATGGGTAAAAAGGTTTTGATTCCGTCGCCTGATGTCGCAACATTTGATATGAAACCCCAAATGGCGGCAGTGGAAATTACAGACGCTTTGTTGTCGGTGCTGGGGGATTATGATGTTGTGATTTTGAATTGGGCTAATGGCGACATGGTCGGTCATACAGGAAATCTGGATGCGGCAGTGTGCGCAATGGAAACCCTGGACGCCCAGTTGGCACGACTGGTGCCGGCGGTTCTGGATATGGGGGGAATGCTGCTGATAACCGCAGATCATGGTAATGCAGAAAAAATGTGGGACAGGGAAAACAGTGCCCCATGGACGGCCCATACAACCAATCCTGTGAATTTAGTGGTGGTGGCGGATGATGCGCCGGCGGTGCGTGATGGAGGACTGGCGGATATTGCGCCGACTGTGCTGAAAATTTTGGGATTAAAGCAACCCAAAGAGATGACCGGACAATCGTTAATATAAAAAAATCCCGCGAATGGCGGGGTTTTTTAATTAATCTTTATTTTCATAAAGCAAAACAGAACCGGTGTCAGTTAAAAAAGTGGGACAAGAATGGGGATTTTTGCTTGCACTATTTTGCTAGTTTTTCTATGATTTGATTGTTGAAAATAGGAAAGTGAGAAGAATGTCCAGAATTCTGCGTTTTTTTGCCTTGGTGGCAGTTGTGCTTTTTTCAGTAAATGCGTTTGCAGGCGACCCTTATGGGTCATGTTCTGCCAAGAAAGTTTATACGAAATGTGCCGACGAAGGTTACGTTGTGCAAAATGGGGAATGTGTCCCTAAATCTTCGGGGTCTTGCAGCGCTGGGCAGTATTTGGATGGCAGCGAGTGCAAATCGTGTCCAAGCACGCATCCGAACAGTGAGGCGGGGGCCAGCAGCGAATTGGAATGTTATAAGATTGCGGAACTGATGAAAAATGGCGGAAATGGTACATGCTTTGGAAAAACTGGTGTGAATGATGGGTCGATTACTTGTTATTATGGTTCGACATGCGCGTTGCCATCATGGAATTTTTCTTCTTGTAATATGACAAATGGCAGCAAAATATTCCAAGGCTGGTCTTTGTCTGACAATGCCACAACGGGGGCGACGGGGGATTTTCAACATGATACAATCTATTATGCGGTGTGGGTGACCCCATCATGTAATATCACGAATGGTACTGGGGTGGCGACCACCGCTTCAAGTAATAAACCAAGATGTAATGTAACATGTAATTCAGGCTATGGCACATCTGGGACACATACGGGTTCCACGGGGGCGACCAGTGTTAGCTATACTTGTACACTTGCTTCGAACACTTGTTCCGCGGGGCAGTATTGGGATGGCAGCGCATGCCAAGAATGTACCAGCGGGTATTATTGTCCAGGCGGAACATGGACGGGCACCGCGGTTCAGGGGCGCAAATCGTGTCCGGCAGGGTATGAAAATTCTGAGCCGGGTTCGGTTGACAAGTCGGATTGTTATTTGACGACCACAGCGGGCAAGTATGTCGAAACCCCAGAAAGCGCAGAGACGACCTGTGCAGAGAATGGATATTGTCCTGGTGGCATAGATGTCCACTATGGTGATACCGATGGTCGGATGGCGTGTACTGCGAATTCTTCGTCTGCGCCGGGGTCTGATGAGATAAGCGACTGTCAATGTAATGCTGGGTACGGCGGTAATGCTGGTGTGGCAAATGGCACATGTACAATTTGCGCGGCGGGTACATATAAAACCGATTCTGGGAACAGTTCTTGTTCGGCATGTACGGCGGGTTATTACTGTACAGGTGGCGCGAATCAGACGGCGTGTACTGCGAATTCTTCGTCTGGGGCGGGGTCTGACGCGATAAGCGACTGTAAATGTAATGTGGGGTACGGCGGTAATGCTGGTGTGACAAATGGCACATGTACAATTTGCGCGGCGGGTAAATATAAAATCAGTTCTGGGAACACTTCTTGTTCGACATGTACGGCGGGTTATTACTGTACAGGTGGCGCGAATCGGACGGCGTGTGCGGCGAATTCTTCGTCTGGGGCGGGGTCTGATGAGATAAGCGACTGTAAATGTAATGCTGGGTACGGCGGTAATGCTGGTGAGACAAATGGCACATGTACAATTTGCGCGGCGGGTACATATAAAACCAGTTCTGGAAACAGTTCTTGTTCGACATGTACGGAGGGTTATTACTGTACAGGTGGCACGAATAATCAGAAAGCGTGTCCGACAGGGTATGGAAATTCTGCGCCGGGTTCGGATGCGCAATCGGATTGTTATATGGTTGTACCAGCGGGGTCTTATCTGCGCAATCCGGGTGACACGTCACCATCTGGATGTCTCAAAGGGTCATCAAGTGGCCAACACGAGGTGTATTATGGCAACGTATCGCAGTGCAGCAGTTGTGCCCCGGGGTCATATACACCGTATGATGGCGCAAGTTGTTCAGTGTGTCCTGCGGGGTCTTATTGTACAGGTGATGGCCAGGCGACCAGGTGTCCTCCATTGTATCCCAACAGTACAGCGGGGTCTGTTGCGGCAACTGATTGCTATACAAATACATTGACCGGGCAATATATAGCAACACCCAGGGCTGAAGTGGTCACTGATTGTCAGGCTGGAACCAGCGCTGGTGCGCATACTGTATACTATGGTGACACGTCCCAATGTCTTGTGTGTAAAACAAACCAATGGTCAGGCGATGCGGCGGGTTCTTGTCAGACTTGTCCGTCTGGATGGGCAAACGATGGTGCAACAGCCGCAGATCATGCATATATATCCAGCTGTAAGCACACAGTACAGGCTGGAAACTGGTACAATTCCGACAATTCTACCTTTGACACGTGCGCCGACGGCACATACAGCGAAGCGCACATGGCAGGATATGGTGTAAGCACATCTTGTGAATCGTGCAATACGGGATACACCAATAACACCAATCATACGGCGTGTGTTGCGATAAAGTATACGGTAAAATATAACGCCAATGGTGCAACGAGTGGTTCAACCGCATCCAGCAGCCATGAATACGGTGTGGCAAAGACATTGACAGCCAATGGATTTACCCGTACGGGGTATACATTTGCAGGATGGGCAACATCGGCATCTGATGATGTTGTGTATACCAATCAACAAAGTGTTATTAATTTGGAAAGCACACAAGGTGCAACGGTTAATCTGTATGCAAAGTGGACGGCGAATGACGCTTCAATCTTTTTGTGGGGCGGTTCGTATACCACTGCGGGCACGACTACTGTTTATGCGACATATGACACGAATGTTTATCTTGACAGCAATCGCAGCCAGGCAATGACAACCAGTGCTAACAATATTACAAAGCCAACTCGGAATGGTTATACGTTTGGTGGGTATTATTCCGAATCAGATGGTACAGGCACAGAATATATTGATGCCAATGGGTATATTACATCGGCCGGGTTAAGTGCTGGTAAAAAATGTGTATCTTCGCCTAGCTGTACATGGTATGCAAAATGGATTCAAGATTGTTATAAGATTACCTTGGATAATACGACTAACGGCGGAACCGGTGGCACAACAGTGCTGTATAAACCATATAATTCTAACTTATGGTACAGCGACAGTTCTTGTTCAACGCAGGTTACAACAATAACTGTACCAACCAAGACGAATGCGGTATATAGACAACATACTAATAGCACGTCGCCCGGTGGCGGATCCCTATATATCAGTTTTGGAAACTTGGTGGCAACGACCGTGACTGGGCCGATAACCTTGTATGCGCATTATACCTGTGATGAGAATTGGCGTGGGTCTGGCGCGTCAATTTCAGGGACATGTACGGGCACCCAATTAAGTATTCGCTTTGATGCCAATGGGGGAACGGGTGGTCAGACGGACGATGTGACGGCAACGTATGGCAGCCAAATGCCCGCAATCAGCACAACCCCACCAACACGTACAGGTTATACATTTAATGGTTGGTATGATGCACAGACTGGCGGAACCCAGTACTATACCGCCACGGGGGCGTCTGCGCGCACGTGTGATAAAACAGCAACTACATGGCTGTATGCACGCTGGACGGCGATTCCTTATACAGTTTCATTTGATGCCAATGGGGGAACGGGTGGTCAGACGGACGATGTGACGGCAACGTATGGCAGCCAAATGCCCACAATCAGCACAACCAAACCAACACGTACAGGGTATTCTTTTAATGGTTGGTATGATGCAGAGACTGGTGGAACCCAGTACTATACCGCCACGGGGGCGTCTGCGCGCCTGTGGAATAAAACAGCAAATACAACGCTGTATGCGCACTGGACAGCGAATACTTATACAGTTTCATTTGATGCCAATGGGGGAAATGGTGGTCAGACGAACTCTGTGACGGCAACGTATGGCAGCCCAATGCCCACAATCAGCACAACCAAACCAACACGTACAGGGTATACATTTGATGGTTGGTATGATGCAGAGACTGGTGGAACCCAGTACTATACCGCCACGGGGGTGTCTGCGCGCACGTGGGATAAAACAGATAATACAACGCTGTATGCACGCTGGACAGCGGGAAACTATGTTATCAATTTGTCCCCATCTACGACTACCACTTTGGGCACGCATACTCTTTATACGACATATGACACGAATGTTTATCTTGACAGTAATCGCAGCCAGGCAATGACAACCAGTGCTAACAATATTACAAAGCCAACTCGGAATGGTTATACGTTTGGTGGGTATTATTCCGAATCAGGTGGCACAGGCACAGAATATATTGATGTCGATGGGTATATTACACCGGCCGGGTTAAGTGCTGGTAAAGAATGTGCATCTACGTTTGGCTGTACATGGCATGCAAAATGGATTCAAGATTGTTATCAGATTACCTTGGATAATACGGCTAACGGCGGAACCGGTGGCACAACAGTGCTGTATAAAACATATAATTCTAACTTATGGTACAGCGACAGTTCTTGTTCAACGCAGGTTACAACAATAACTGTACCAACCAAGACGAATGCGGTATATGGCAGTCATTTTACGAGCGAGTCCGGTGGCGGAACCCAATATATCAGTGATTCTGGAAGTTTGTTGTCAAAGACCGTGACTGGGCCGATAACCTTGTATGCGCGATATAACTGTGATGCGAATTGGCGTGGGTCTGGCACGACAATTTCAGGGACATGTACGGGCACCCAATCAACAGTTTCATTTAATGCCAATGGGGGAACGGGTGGTCAGATGAACAATGTGACGGCAACGTATGGCAGCAGCATGCCCGCAATCAGCACAACCAAACCAACACGTACAGGGTATACATTTAATGGTTGGTATGATGCAGAGACTGGTGGAACCCAGTACTATAACGCCAATGGGGCGTCTGCGCGCACGTGGGATAAAACAGCAAATACAACGCTGTATGCACGCTGGACAGCGAATAACTATGGAATCCGTTTGTCCCCCGGTTCGTTTAATTCTCAGGGCACGCTTGTTCTTTATACGACATATGGCACGAATGTTTATCTTGACAGCAATCGCAGCCAGGCAATGACAACCGGCGGTAACCCTATTACAAAGCCAACTTGGTATGCTCATACGTTTGGTGGGTATTATTCCGAATCAGGTGGCACAGGCACAGAATATATTGATGCCGATGGGTATATTACATCGGACGGGTTAAGTGCTGCTAAAGAATGTTTAGATAGCTGTGAATGGTATGCAAAGTGGACAGCGAATACTTATACGGTAAAATATAACGCCAATGGGGGAACGGGTGGTACAACCGCATCCAGCAGCCATCAATACGGTGTGGCAAAGACATTGACAGCCAATGGATTTACCCGTACGGGGTATACATTTGCAGGATGGGCAACCTCGTCATCTGGTGCTGTTAAGTATACCGATCAACAAAGTGTTATTAATTTGGCAAGCACACAAGGTGCAACGATTAATCTGTATGCAAAGTGGACGGGGAATACTTATACAGTTTCATTTGATGCCAATGGGGGAACGGGTGGTCAGACGGACAATGTGACGGCAATGTATGGCAGCCGAATGCCCACAATCAGCACAACCCCACCAACACGTACAGGTTATACATTTAATGGTTGGTATGATGCACAGACTGGTGGAACCAAGTACTATACCGCCGCGGGGGCATCTGCGCGCAACTGGAATAAAACAGATAATACAACGCTGTATGCACGCTGGACAGCGAATACTTATACAGTTTCATTTAATGCCAATGGGGGAACGGGTGGTCAGACGGACGATGTGACGGCAACGTATGGCAGCCAAATGCCCACAATCAGCACAACCGCACCAACACGTACAGGGTATACATTTAATGGTTGGTATGATGCAGAGACTGGTGGAACCCAGTACTATACCGCCGCGGGGGCGTCTGCGCGCACGTGGGATAAAGCAGAAAATACAATGCTGTATGCACAGTGGACAGCGAATACTTATAAGTGTACATCAGGACAGTATCTGAATGTAACGTCTTGCGAAACGTGTACGGCGGGATATTATTGCCCATCGTCATCTGTTACATATACATATAACGGTTCTGTACAGGGGCGTACCGAATGTGGTGGTGGTAAATATAGTTCGGCCGGTGCAACATCGTGCAGCAACATTACTGCAGGTTGCTATGGAACAAGTGCGTCGTCATCCTGTCCGGCGGTGTGTGCAGCGAACACCTACTCTAATGCTGGTGCCAGCAGCTGTTCGTCCTGTCCGACAGACTATAAGAACAGTGGCGACACAGCAGCATCGCATGCAGGCAGTGCAAGTTGTATAATCACAGTAAGTGGTGGTTATTACATTGGTACAGCCGGCGATAACAGTAGCAACTGGGACAAGTGCGCCGGTGGTACATACAAGGCATCACATACAGTTGCGTATGGTTCTACATCGTCATGCGAAACCTGCGAGGCTGGGTACTACTGTCCAGCTGGTGCAAGTGGCCAGACCGCGTGTGGTGGTAATACTAAGTACTCGTCATCTGGTGCAAGCAGCTGTTCGACAGTAAGCGATGGTTATTACTCAACCGGTGGGACATCAACGACCCGTACAGGTCAGACGAAGTGTGAAGCGGGTAATTACTGCTCTGGTGGTGTAAAGACCGAATGTGGTGGTGGTAAATATAGTTCGGACGGTTCTACATCGTGCAGCAACATTACTGCAGGTTGCTATGGAACAAGTGCAAGTTCATCCTGTCCGGCGGTGTGTGCAGCGAACACCTACTCTAATGCTGGTGCCAGCAGCTGTTCGTCCTGTCCGACAGGCTATAAGAACAGTGGCGACACAGCAGCATCGCATGCAGGCAGTGCAAGTTGTATAATCACAGTAAGCGGTGGTTATTACATTGGTACAGCCGGCGATAACAGCAGCAACTGGGACAAGTGCGCCGGCGGTACATACAAGGCATCACACACAGTTGCGTATGGTTCTACATCGTCATGCGAAACCTGCGAGGCTGGGTACTACTGTCCAGCTGGTGCAAGTGGCCAGACCGCGTGTGGTGGTGGTAAATATAGTTCGGACGGTGCAACATCGTGCAGCAACATTACTGCAGGTTGCTATGGAACAAGTGCAACAACAGCGTGTCCAGCAAAGTGTGTGGCAGGTAAATACTCTGCAGCAGGGGCAGCAAGTTGTACAGACTGTGGTGGCGGTAAGTACAGCTCGGAAGGTTCTTCTTCTTGTTCGAACATTACTGCAGGTTGCTATGGAACAAGTGCGTCGTCATCCTGTCCGGCGGTGTGTGCAAGGAACACCTACTCTGATGCGGGGGCCAGCAGCTGTTCATCCTGTCCAACAGAATATAAGAACAGTGGCAACACAGCAGCATCGCATGCAGGCAGTGCCAGTTGTAAGATCAGCGTTGCAGGTGGTAAGTATGTTGGCACAGAGAACAGTGCGACATTGAGCACATGCCAGGCTGGGTACTATAAAGAGGCACACAGCGTTGCGTATGGTTCTACATCGTCTTGTACGGCATGCGGTGCGGTGAATAAATACTCGTCATCTGGTGCAAGCAGCTGTTCGACAGTAAGTGATGGTTATTATACAACTGGTGGTACAACCGCAACACGTACAGGTCAGAGCAAATGTGCATCTGGCACATACTGTACAGGTGGAGAACAAAAGACCTGTCCAACGGGATATGATGCGAGTGCGGCGGGATCTGTTGCGGCGGCAGAGTGCTATATGAGTGTTGCGGCGACGAAGTATGTCGCTGAAGCAAACGATGCCAGTGCGACGGCTTGCGGTACCGGTACATATAAAGCGGCCCATACAGTATACTATGGCGATACATCGACCTGTAACAGTTGCCCGACTGGGTATGACGATGGTGCGGCAGTTGCGACCCAAGCAGAATGTATAATTAGCGTTGCTGGTGGTAAGTACGTTGGCACAGAGAACAGCGCGACATTAAGTACCTGTGCGGGTGGAACGTATAAAGCGGCGCATAGCGTGGCATATGGTTCTACATCGTCATGCGAAACCTGCGGGACTGGGTACTACTGTCCAGCTGGCTCCGATACTCAGAGATTGTGCGCAGATTTAGGTGGCGGGTTGTACAGCGAGTCGGGCGAGGGTTCGGATGCGACAGATGATTGTTATGCGACTGTGCCGGCGACTAAGTACCTGTCATCGACCACATCAACCAGCTTTACAACATGTACGGCGGGGTATTATTGTCCGGGAAAGAAATTGTATTATGCCAACACAGGTGGACGTACGGCGTGTGGAGGTGGTAAATATAGTGAGGCAGGATCGGATGCGTCGTCTGACTGTAAAAAAATTAGTGCTGGTTGCTATGGAACAAGTGCGTCGTCATCCTGTCCGGCGGTGTGTGGAACGAACACCTACTCTGATGCGGGGGCCAGCAGCTGTTCATCCTGTCCAACAGACTATAAGAACAGTGGCGACACAGCAGCATCGCATGCAGGCAGTGAAAGTTGTATAATTACAGTAAGTGGTGGTTATTACATCGGTACAGCTGGTGATAACAGCAGCAACTGGGACGAGTGTGCCGGTGGTACATACAAGGCATCACACACAGTTGCATACGGTTCTACATCGTCATGCGAAACCTGCGGGACTGGGTACTACTGCCCAGCTGGTGCCGATGGCCAGAGCTTGTGCGCAGATTTAGGTGGCGGGTTGTACAGCGAGTCGGGCGAGGGTTCGGATGCGACAGATGATTGTTATGCGACTGTGCCGGCGACTAAGTACCTGTCATCGAGCACATCAACCAGCTTTACAACGTGTACGGCGGGGTATTATTGTCCGGGAAAGACATTGTATTATGCCAGCACAGGTGGACGTACGGCGTGTGGTGGTGGTAAATATAGTGAGGAAGGATCGGATGCGTCGTCTGACTGTAAATCAATTAGTGCTGGTTGCTATGGATCCAGTGCAAGTTCGGCGTGTCCTAATACGTGCTCTTCGGGCAGCTATTCAACAGGTGGCGCATATGGATGCACGATTTGTGGTAACAAGCCGGCCAATTCGTCGTATACTGATGCAACAGGGAATACATCTGCTGACTGCCCATGGACTTGTGACGAAGGTTATAACCAGACATCTGATAATCAGTGTGGACAATTGTGTGGCGGGGGTATTACGCAACTGCATCTAGAGAACGGGACTTCGATACCGCTGTACAGCAGTTCGCGAACTTCGCCTGCAATTAATGTAAAGGTGAATGACACTGTATGTTTTGGCAGTTTGACACCTGGTTTGGGAACAACAGGAACACTGAATGTCAAGGTTGGTTCGACAACGTACCATGCGATAAATTAAAGAAATCCCCCAATTGGGGGATTTTTTATATTATGTTCACAATATATATTGTCGCCATATTGAATGGTAATTATTAAGCCCCCTTAATGGGGGCTGTTTTACATCATGCCTGGCATGCCACCCGGAATTTGAGGGGCGGGTTTTTCGTCTGGAATTTCAGTCATAACTGCACCCGTGGTCAGCATTATGCCCGCCGTAGATGCCGCCGCCGCGATTGCTGTTTTAACAACCTTGGCCGGGTCAATAATGCCCGCCGCCATCATGTCTACATATTCGCCTGTTTGTGCGTTATAGCCGAAATTATATTCGCTGGATTCCATAACCTTGCCCACGACAATTTCGCCAGATGTGCCTGCGTTTTCCGCAATCTGGGCGCACGGAGCCACGATTGCACGACGAACAATGTCTATGCCTACATTCTGGTCGTTGTTTGCCCCATGCAGTTTTTCCAATGCGCGCGTTGCGCGAACCAGTGCAACACCACCACCGGCTACGATACCTTCGGCAACGGCGGCGCGTGTTGCAGCCAATGCGTCATCAACGCGGTCTTTTTTCTCTTTTACTTCGATTTCAGTCATGCCGCCAATTTTGATAACGGCGACCCCGCCAACCAATTTTGCCAAGCGTTCGGACAATTTTTCACGGTCATAATCGCTGGTCACTGTGGAAAGCGCATTGCGAATTTCATCAGCACGGGCAGAGATTGCCGATTTATCCCCTGCTCCGTGTGCAAGCAATGTTGAATCCTTGGACACAATAACTTTTTTGGCCGAGCCCAGCACCGCTGGCGTAATATTTTCAAACGTCATGCCCATATCGTCCGAAATTACGGTTGCGCCCGTCACGATTGCTATGTCTTTTAACATTTCCTTGCGACGGTCGCCAAAGCCCGGGGCTTTGACGGCGCAGACCTTTAATCCACCACGCAGACGGTTCAGAACCAGTGTCGCCAACGCTTCGGATTCGACATCTTCGGCAATAATCAACAATGGTTTTCCAGCCTGGGCAATTGGTTCAAGGATTGGCAATAACGCCTGCAAGCCTGTAATTTTCTTTTCTGATACCAATATCTGCGCACCATCTAATTCCGCCAGCATTTTTTCGCTGTTGGTAACAAAGTATGGTGACATAAACCCTTGGTCGAACTGCATGCCTTCGACAACGTCGATTTCTGTGTCCAGACCTTTGGCTTCTTCGACGGTGATGACACCTTCTTGGCCGACACGCGCCATAGCATTTGCGATTTTTTCACCGATATTGGAATCCCCGTTTGCAGAAATGGTTGCAACCTGGGCAATTTCTGCACTGCCCTGAACAGGGCGTGCGTGCGCGTCAATATCCGCCACAACCGCAGCAGTTGCCATATCGATACCGCGTTTGACATCCATTGGATTCATGCCCGCCGCAATTACACGACGACCTTCGCGGATTAATTTCTGTGCCAAAACAGTTGCGGTTGTTGTGCCATCGCCTGCGTCATCGCCGGCCTTTTTGGCAACTTCTTGCACCATGCGGGCACCGATGTTTTCGGCCGGGTCTTTTAATGATACGGCCTTGGCTACGGTAACGCCGTCTTTGGTTGCAACAGGCGCACCATATGATTTTTCAATCACAACTGTACGACCCTTGGGGCCCATAGTGATTTTTACAGCGTTTGCTAGTTTGTCAACGCCAATTGCCATTTTGTCTGTATCGAAAATAATTTCTTTTGCCATTGTTTTTATCCTTATTCAATAATGCCCAAAATATCGGTTTCTTTGATTAGTATGTAGTCTGTGCCGTTCAGTTTGATTTCGTTTGCGGACGGCGCCCATTTTGCAAATAAAACAGTGTCGTTTTCACGAACTGTCATAGGAACCAGTTTGTCGCCTTCGCGAGCCCCTGCCCCAACGGCAACAACACGACCACGAGATGGTTTTTCGCGCGCATTGTCTGGGATAATAATTCCCCCAGCTGTCTTATTTTCTTCTTCGATTCTGGTCAGCAGAACGTAGTTGTGTAATGGTTTGAACATAACTAAACTCCTTGAAATGTGTTTTATTATACAAGATAGTATAATAAATAATTTAAAACTCAATATAATTATGATAAGTTTCTATTCCAAGAAAACTTATCGGTTGTGTATCATAAATAATTCAAAAAGTATTGATTTCAAGAGCCGTTTGTAATATTCTTTGTCAAAAAAAGAGGAATATAAATGTATGATGAAAATAATGTTTTTGCAAAAATGATACGCGGGGAAATTAAAACTAATAAAATTTATGAAAATGAATACGCGATGAGTTTTTATGACATAAATCCAATGTTTAACACACATGTATTGGTCATTCCAAAGGGCGAATATAAAGATATACTGGATTTTACGAAAAATGCGTCCACAACAGAACAGTCAGGTTTCTGGGAATGTTTTACGAAAACCGCAGAAAAATTGGGCATTGAATGTGAATTTAACTGTCTGGCGAACGCGGGCGCAAATGCACCCTTTGTAAAGCAATCTGTGTTTCATTTTCATTTGCATTTGGTTGCGGGCGAAAAAACACCTGCGTTTTGTGAACTGGTATCGGAATTTAAGTAAAAAAATGATAATTAATGTTCGGGTTATTCCGCGCGCAAAAATAAATCGGATCGAGGTTCAACCCGACGGTGTCGTACGCGTGCATACAACGACCGCTCCAACCGACGGCAAAGCAACTGCGGATGTAATCAAAATGCTGGCCCGGCATTATGCTGTGCCGAAGACCAGTATCAGATTAATTCGTGGTGAAACATCGCGCGATAAAGTGTTTGAGATTTAATATTTCAAAATTTGCTTTTTTAATTCTGCGACGGTATCTGCAGTATGCATATTATAAACATCCATGTTGGCAACCATAAATCCGTGTTTCTTCATATGTCGTATCAAACGCGCCAATGGATTCCAGAAGCCATTCGTGTTCAGAAAGAACAAGGGTTTATCCGTTTCGCCAATTTGCTGCATCGTCATAATATCTGTTAATTCATTCAATGTGCCAATGCCACCCGGCAAAATAATAAAGGCGTCTGATTCATTAAACATGATTTGTTTGCGTTCGTTTACGCCATCAACAATCCGAACCGCAATGTCTGCGTGGGCGGGTTCCTGCATAGCGATTAAATCATCGGTTGACACACCAATAACTTTACCGTTATTCGTCAGTGCCGCCGTTGCCACCGTTCCCATCAACCCAACGTCGCCACCGCCAAACACCATACGGATTCCATTTTTTGCCAGCATGCGACCGACTGCACGCGCATCGCGTTTAAACTGTGGGTCATCACCCGTTTGGTGCCCGCAATATACAGCAATTGATTTTAATTTTCCCGCCATTTTTCTTTTTCCTTTATTTTTGTAAATTATAACATAAAATATCAATGCAATGAATGAAAATTTTTTGGATTTGGTTGGTAAATATTCTGGGCAGCAAGTGGCTGTCGCGGTCAGCGGTGGTGTTGATTCTGTTTGTTTGTTGAATTGGCTGGCAGAATTAAAGATAAATCTGGTCGCATTGCATGTGCATCATCATTTGCGAAAGGCTGCAGATGCCGAGGCCGAGTATGTAGCGGATGCGTGTCGTGCCCTGGGGGTGTCTTGTCATGTTTTTCATTGGACAGCAGAAAAACCTGCACGCGGGTTAGAGTCTGCAGCCCGTGTTGCGCGATATAAATTTATGACCGATTTTTGTCATAAAAATGGTATCAAGGTGCTGATGACTGCCCATCAAGCTGATGATCAAATAGAAACGTTTTTGATGAATTTAGCACGTGGCAGTGGGGTCGTTGGGCTGGCTGGAATTCAGGCGGAATCTTATCGTGATGGGATTAAAATTGTGCGACCTTTGTTGAGTGTTTTTAGGGCTGAATTGATTGAATATTGCAACAAAAACAAAATTAAATATTTTGAAGACGAAATGAATTTTGATGACAAGTATACCCGCGTCAAAATTCGTCAGAACAGATATTTGCTGTCTGAAAAAATGGGGATTACAGACGACAGAATTTTGTTGGCTATAGAAAATCTGGGACGTGCGCGAGATGCCTTGGAAGGCGATGTCGCGACGCGGGCTCAATCCGTTTTGTATGATGGATATGCGCTGTTTTCTGATTCTTTTCTATTTGACCTGCCCCCCCATGTTGGTTTAAAGTTGCTGGGGATGTTAATTCAGACCATCGGAGGGAATGAATATCAGCCACGCTTGAATTCGTTAAATTTTGCACTAAGTAAATTGCACGGCAATTGCCAATTTACTTTGGGGCACTGCACGATTCGTCGTTTCGGCAATCAGATTCTAATCGTCCCCGAAGGCGCAAAAACAAGTATCAGGAAGAAAAATGAAAAAATTAAAAGACTTGAAAAAAAACAATCAAAAAAATAATCAGAAACATGGCGACAAGGCAAATTGGTTCTTGATGTTCTTTGGCGTACTGTTTGTTGCGATGGCAGCACGTATTTTTTTGTTTGGTGGCTTTACACCAAATGCAACGCCTGGCATCCCAGCACAGGCACAAAGCAAACCGGTTGAATTGTCTTTTTCAGACGTTCTGCGTCGCGCGCCAGAAATTGAAACAATGAAGATTAATGGCAACAACGCGACCGGCGCATTGGCGGACGGAACAAAATACACCGCTACAATTACATATGACCCGGAAATGCTGGCAAAATTATCCGAGTCTGGGACCGCGATTACAATAGACACTTCGCGTGGGTGGCTGGACACGATTGCAACATTTGCGCCGTTGGCGTTGACATTATTGTTTATCTTCTGGATTTTACGCGGGTTTCGTCGTGGTGGCGCAGGCGGAATCGGTCGCAGTTTGATTGGGCAGAATCCAACTAAAATCGCAACGGGCAAGCCAAAAACAACTTTTGCTGATGTTGCAGGGATTGATTCAGAAAAACAAGAACTGTTTGAGATTGTTGATTTCTTGAAAAACAAGGACAAGTATAAATCGCTGGGCGCGCGTGTGCCACGTGGTGTGCTGTTGTCAGGGCAACCCGGAACTGGAAAAACATTGTTGGCACGTGCAATCGCAGGCGAAGCAAATGTGCCGTTCTTTGCTGCGTCGGGATCCGATTTTTCAGGAATTATTGTTGGGTTAGGTGTTGCCAAGATCAAGGAAATTTTTGAAATGGCAAAACGTAATGCCCCGTGTATTTTGTTTATTGATGAAATTGACGCAATCGGTCAGAAACGTTCAACGCATTCATATAATGACCAGGACCGAGAGCAGACTTTGAATCAATTGCTGATAGAAATGGACGGCTTTGCAAATGATACAGGGATTATTGTTATTGGTGCAACAAATCGTGCAGATATGTTGGATGCGGCATTGTTGCGTCCGGGGCGCTTTGATCGCCAGGTTTATATTGAATTGCCGGATATGGCGGGGCGTCGTGAAATTCTGGACCTGTATGCCAAAAAGGTTAAGGTTGGTGACGACGTTAATTTGCAAGATATCGCGCGCGGAACAACCGGATTTTCGGGGGCAGATTTGGAAAACCTGTTAAACGAGGCGGCGCTGCATGCTGTGCGCAATGGGCGAGACAAAATTACCCCTGAAGACGTTGAAGAAGCACGCGATAAGATTATTATGGGACCTCGTAAAATCCGAAAAATGCGTCCAGAAGATATTAAGCTGACCGCGTATCACGAGGCAGGACACGCGTTTGTTAGCATGATGTATGAAAAAGTTACAGACCCAATCCACAAGGCAACGATTATTCCACGAGGGCGCGCATTGGGGATGGTTCAGCACCTGCCGATTGACGACAAGGTATCAATGACCTTGGCCGAAGTTCGAGCAAATCTGTCTATTGCGTTGGCTGGCAGATGTGCCGAAGAAATATTCTTTGGCGCAGATAAAATCACAACTGGTGCAGAAAGTGATATTGCCATGGCAACACGTTTGGCGCGCTATTCCATTACGACTGCGGGTTTGTCTAAGAAGGTCGGGTTGCCTGCGATTAATCAGGTTGGAACTTTTGGGGTGCGTGGGGCTTTGGAAAACGCTTCCGAAAAGACAGCCGAATTAGTCGATTCGGAAATTCGCGCATGGTTGGATGCGGCGCATATGGATGCGACCAAACACCTGAGCAAGAATAAAAAGACCGTTGAAAAACTGGCAAATGAACTGTTGGCACGCGAAACATTGACCGGCGCAGAAATTCGTGAAATTGTTTTTGGAGCAAAAGAATCCAAGAAAACAACAAAAACAACAACAACTCGAAAAAATGCAAAACCTAAAAAACAGTAAATTCCAATTGTTTCAAATGGAACCACAGAACACCCAGTCAATATTGGCAAGTGTGGGGGATGAATGTGTTATATTTGACCCGTGGGGACATGCGGATGATTGGGCCCGGATTCTGGATGAGCGTGGGTTAAAGTTGCGTGCAATTTACGCAACACACGGACATCCAGACCATATTGCATGCGCGGGGGTGTTGGCAAAAAAATACAATGTGCCGTGGTATCTGCACAGTGGCGATTTCAGGCTGGTCGGCTGGGGCAACGATTTGTTGGAATATTTTGGATTGCCAAAAATCAACATTGAAGACACACGCCCCACGGCACTTGAATTAAAACGCACAGAAATTTTACCAGGACTGGTTATGGATATTGTTGAAACACCTGGACATACGCCAGGCGGTGTGGTGTATCATTTTCCAGATGAAAAAGTATTGCTGATTGGCGATACAGTATTCCAGGAATCATTTGGGCGATACGATTTGCCGGGGGGTGATAAAAATATGCTGTTGCAATCAATTGCTAATATTTATAACATGAAATTGCCAGATGATACGGCGGTTGTGCACGGGCATGGGATGGACACATCCATCGGATGGTTGAAACAACACAACCCATTTTTTCATGGTTAATTTATCGATGAACCGCATCCGCGGGAACCGCACGGGCACCGGGCGTATTGCTGTCACACATAACCCAATTGGTATTTGTACCGTCAACATGAACCGTTCTGAAATAATTTGGCGTTTTTACCAACAGCATTACAATCACCAATCCCCAGAATAACATCTTGGTCAATCCCCATGGGGTTTTGAACGCGTCGCGGACAAATTTGTCCTTTAATAAATTCTGGTACAGGGCCCATGCCCATGAAAAGCACAACAGAATGACAGCGAAGAAAAAACCGATAATCAATGGGCGCGTAAATTGTCCCAGACCGTGCGCCAACATATCCCAAGTATTGCTGGCCGCGGGACAGACGAACAACGCGTTTGGCGCGTTTTCAGCACTTAATACAATCGGTGTTGTTGGCGACAGATTTATATCAAACGCAGTCATCAAAACAATTGATGTTAATAAAACAATCGCAAATAACATTGTAGGTTTCATACGACACTCTCCGCCTTTGTTTGTAAAGATTATATCATAAATAACTATGTAATTGCAATTTATCAAAAATTTATCTAAGATTTTTGTATGTTCCATAAAAAAGCACAAGTTATAGTGGGGATTACCACGTTTTATGATGAATTCCTGGGGCTGTCGGTTCCGGGATTGGCCAGGTTGGGAAATGATTTTATCTTGGTAATTTATAATGACAACCCAAATACAATTGTCAAAAAACGTCAAATCAGACAACTGGGCTATCGTGGCGGACTGTATGTTATAAATGGCGGCTATAACAAAGGACAGTTGGGTGCACGTTTGGCTATACTGGATTTTGTTCGCAGGCACAAATTAAAGTCTGACTGGTTCGTTTTTTGTGATGATGATGACGTGTTGACCGGTTTGAACGTACCCGATGTGTCGCAATATAATTTTGCAGTTATTCAAAATATGCTGGCAGTTCGCACCAGACTGATTGACGTGTTGCGTTTGATGCGAGATTCTGGGAACTGTGTCATTGATAATGAAAACGTATGTCAAGTACGGCCGCATGTGGGACTGGCGGGGACTTTGGTGCGGTATAGTGCAATAATGCGTATGGCGGATGTGTTAAATAGTGCGTTGCAAAATATATACGAGATAGACGAGTCTTTGTCTTTTAGACCGCCTGTTGATATGATGATGTGGTCAGCACTGAATATTATTGCAAGACATGATAATAAGATGGCAACACCCATTTATATGGATGTGGCGAATTATATTGCGACCGATATTGATACTTGTTCAATGAAATATGGCATGAAGTTACAACCGACAAAAAACGCAACACAGCAATTTCAGCGTGCAATCGCACGATATGATGCGGTCGTACGCATCGCATTAGCAAATGAAAATGCCGCCCCGGCGGGGCAAGAATAATACGTATAAAAAATTCCAAAATTTGTAAATATATCATTGAAACCATAAGGTAATATTTATACAATATCCCTGATAATTAAAGGACTAGAAAGATGACATACAACGAAATTCGCAAGGCTTTTTTAGAATATTTTGAATCACGCGGACACAAAATTGTTCCGTCTGCGTCGTTGATACCAAATGACCCAACGTTATTGTTCACGGTTGCCGGCATGGTTCCATGGAAGGGAATTTTGCAGGGCGCCGAACCCGCTTTTGCACCACGTGTTGCCGATATTCAAAAATGTATTCGCGCGGGTGGAAAGCACAATGACCTGGAAGATGTGGGTTTTGATGGCCGCCATCATACATTCTTTGAAATGATGGGAAATTGGTCGTTTGGCGACTATTTCAAAGAAGGCGCAATTGAAATGTCTTGGGAATTGTTGACCAAAGTATTTGGTCTGGATCCAAATCGCATTGTGGTAACAACACACTACAGCGATGACGAAGCAATCAAAATCTGGAAAAAAGTTGCGGGCAAAGATGCAATTTTGTTAGGCGATAAAGATAACTGGTGGTCGGCGGGCGAAACAGGCCCATGTGGTCCATGCACAGAAATGCACTATGACATGGGTGAACATTTACCGGGCGGAATGCCGGGGTCGGCGGACGAAGATGGTGGACGCTGGGTTGAAATTTGGAACGACGTGTTTATGCAATACGACCGTGATGCAAACGGTAATTTGACCCCGTTGCCAAAACAGAACGTTGATACAGGTGCAGGATTGGAACGTTTTGCGTCGATTATGCAAGGCAAGACCGATAACTATGATACGGATTTGTTCGTGAATCTGAAACGCGCGGTATCTGACATTACTGGCGTTGCAGAAACTGCGGAAAACACTGCCAGTTTCAAGGTTATCACAGACCACCTGCGTTCGGTTGGTTTTGCGGTTGCAGATGGTGTAATTCCATCAAACACAGACCGCGGGTATGTCATTCGCCGTATTCTGCGTCGCGCGATGCGTCATGGTCAGATTTTGGGGCATCGGGGGGCGCTGTTGTCAAAACTGTACCCTGCCCTGATTACAGAAATGGGGGATGCGTATCCAGAATTGGCACGTGAACAGGCCCGTGTTGTTGAAATTCTGCAAAACGAAGAAAACGCGTTTGCGGATATGTTGCAAAATGGTATGAAGTTGTTGGAAAATGAAATTCCAAAATTGAATAACAATATGTTGCCAGGCGATGTTGCTTTCAAACTGTTTGACACATATGGGTTTCCGCTTGATTTAACACAAATGATTCTGCGCGACAGAAATATTGATGTTGATGTGGCGGGATTTGAAAAATCTATGGCCCAGCAAAAGGAACGTTCGCGCGCGGATACACGTGGCACACGTATTTTCTGGGAATCACAGACGGATTTGGTCGACACGGATGACAGCGCTAAATATGCGCCAATCGATATGGAATCACGCGTATTGTCAATATTGCGCAATGGGGAATTTGTTGAAAGCGCAGATGCCGGCGACGAAGTCGAAGTTGCGTTGGATAAAACCAATTTCTATGGCACCCAGGGCGGTCAGGTTGGCGACAGCGGTGAATTAAAAATTGGCGATAATACGGTCATGAATGTATCCGAAGCAACCCGCGTTGATAATGTTGTTATTCACAAGGGGGCACTGGTTGCAGATTTAAAGGTCGGGGATGTGGTCAAGCCAGTTATTAACGCAAACGTACGTCAACAAACCGCACGCGCGCATACGGCAACACACCTGTTACAGGCGGCATTGCGCAGCGTTCTGAACGAAGATGTTGAACAGCGTGGTTCCAAGGTTTCGCCGGATTCGGTTCGATTTGACTTTCGATTTGGCCGTGCGATGACGGCGGATGAAAAACAAGCGGTTGAAGATTTGGTGAACAAGTGGATTTCTATGGGCATGCCGGTTGAACATGACGAAATGTCAATGGAAGACGCAGTTAAGAAAGGCGCGATGGCTTTGTTTGGCGAAAAATATGGCGACACCGTCAAGGTTATTACCGCGGGCGATGTTTCATGTGAACTGTGTGGCGGGACACATGTGCATAATACTGGTGAAATTTTAAAAGCCAAGGTGAACAAGGAAAAATCAATCAGCAGTGGCATTCGCCGTATTACCATGTCGGTCGGAACGTTGGCGGAACAATAAAGAAAAAATCCTGCAACTTGCAGGATTTTTTGATATCTGCTTTTAATTCTTAATCAATGTTTTTGCCATAGTGATGGATTCGGGTGTGATTTCAGCGCCGCTGATTATGCGCGCAACTTCGTTTGTTCGTTCGTCGCCACTAATTTCTTGAACCGATGTGGTTGTTTTATCATCTGCAACCGATTTAGATATTTTGAAGTGGCGGTTGGCATAGCCTGCAACCTGAGCCGAATGAGTAATAACCAATGCCTGGTTAGAATGCGCAAGGCGATTTAATCGTGCGCCAACCGCAGATGCGGTCGCGCCACTGATACCTGTGTCGATTTCATCAAATACAAATGACAGGTTTTTAGATGCGCCAGCCAATACTACACGCATAGCCAACATTAAACGGGCCAATTCCCCACCCGATGCGGCACGGTGTAATGGCGCAAAGGGCGAGCCTGGATTGGTTTTAATCATAAAAGTGATGTCATCTATGCCGGTCGCCGATGGCGCAACACCGTTGAATTCAACCACGAAATCAGCCGAGCCTAATTTCAAATCAGGCAATTCCGACAATAAATTTGTTCGCAGGGAATTCGCCGCTGCTTTGCGCGCATCAGACAAATAAGTTGCCGCGACATCGAATTCAGCACGACATTGTTTTACAACGGTAGTTAGTTTTTGTAATTCTGCGTCTGAATTATCAATTACATTCAACTGGTCGGACATTTCATTCAAAACACGTGGTAATTCATCCGCGGGAACATGATGTTTGCGCGCAGCAGCGCGGATGGCAAACAGACGCTCTTCGATTGAATCCATATTGTCCATATCCGTTGTTTCTGGTGTCAAACTTTGTGCAATTTCGGCAACGGATTCCGCCAAATCATATAATTTATCAATCTGTTCAGAATATGGATTTTCATCGCCGCGGATGCGTTGCAAAATATGCGCTACATTAAACAACTGAGCGTCCAGCGAATTGCCACGCGGGGCAAGTGCCTCCAACGCTTCGCCCAGAATGGCAGAATTTTTTTCTGCATTCATCATGTTGGCGCGTTTTGTTGACAATTCTTCTTCTTCGCCCGGCAATGGATTTAATGCACGCAATTCAGCGACATTGTGTTCCAGGTATTCACGTTCGGTTGCACTGCGTTCCAACAGTTCGCGCAATTCATTCAGACGTTTTTCTGCATCATGATATGCGCAATACGCTTTGTGGACACGGGTCTGCAACAACCCGAAATTGTCGATGTTATTTTCCGCAAATGTGTCCAGAGTTGTACGGTGTGTTGTTTGGTTCAACAGGGTATGATTTGCAAACTGACCATGTATTTCAATCAATGTATCGCCAACCGCCTTTAGCGTTTTAATAGACACGGGCGTGTCGTTTATCCATGCCCTGCTTTTGCCATCTGCGGTCAGTGTGCGACGCAATATCAGACCATCAGAAGAATCAATATCATATTCTGATAATATTTTAACCGCCTGGGTGGGCACTGCATCGAATTCCGCCACGACGGACGCCATATCGCAACCATGCCGAACAAGACCCACATCGGACCGCGCCCCCAGCGCCAATGATAACGCATCCAACAAAATACTTTTGCCCGCACCGGTTTCGCCGGTCAAGATATTCAGCCCTGCCCCGAATTCCAGATTCAGTTTTTCAATCAGTACGATATTTGAAATATTTAATCCAATTAACATACCCGAATTATAGCGACATAACAGGTACATTTTCCAGTGAAAAATCATGCGTCCATAATATGTGCGCACTTATTTTATAGCCTGGATAAATCGCCCGTAACAGGTACGCATATTCGCGCAGTTGAATTATGTATTTATCGCGAAATATGGCGCGGTCGGCATCTGTTTTATAATCCAAAAGTCTGATTGTCTTGGTTGTATCATCGATAACCAGTCGGTCTATGCGACGACTGATAAAACGATTGTTTATTGTGCCAGCGATGGGAACTTCGGTCCGAGACTTTTTGGTAAAGAATGGTAACAATGATGGTTTTTGGCAAATTAAACTGACTAATTCAGCATCTCCATACATAGTGTCGCCATCAATTATAACGTGTTGCAGACGCAAATGCATTTTAGTGCCGCGCATGATGGCAAAATGTGTACGGTCATGCGCAGATAAAATATCATTCAATATTGTCATTTGTAATCCTGATGTAATCTTGGGACGTGTCGCCCGCCAAAACGCGCCACAGTTGCGTGTGCCATGCGTTCTGGTGTGCATTTTTGTTTGGAGTATAGCCATAGATGTACAATTCATCACGAGCGCGGGTCATCGCAACATATAATAAACGATAATATTCCGCTGTACGGATGCGCATTAAAGCAGCTGACGCATCGCGACAACTTGCGCTGTCATTGCTGCGCGGCGACCATAACCATACGGGCATTTCATCCGATTTGATTGGTAAAATGCTTTCGTTTTTTGGTGTGCGAACCGTGTCTATCAAAAACACCACAGGCGCTTCCAGCCCCTTGCTGCCGTGGACTGTGACTATTCGTACTCCATTTGACGCGTCCATATCTCGTTTGATTTCGCTGCCCCCTGTAATGAACCATTTTAAGAAATGGCGTAATGTGCCGGGTTGGGTACGTTCGTATGCCAGACAAATTGTCATAAACTCGGCCAGGGGGTCGATTGCCTGCCCGCCCAGCGCTGCAATAAATTTCTGACGCGTGTTATTCATATTCAAAACCCGGTCAAAAAATGAATATGGTGCCATGTCTGCTGACCAGTTTTTTATTTCTGTCAGACAAGAATAGATGTCTGGATAAACGTCTTGAATAACTTCATAAACAGTGATTAATTCGGCATCCGGGCCAGCACGTTTGCGTTCGCTGTTTTTAGTATTTTTGATATTGCACAAATTAAAAATATCTTGTTCTTTCATATAGAAAAACGGACTTTTTAACACACAACATAAGCTGTAGTCATCTGTTGGGGTTAAGCACCAGCGGACCAGATTTAACAAGTCGCGCACCGCCGGAAAATTTGGCAGGACGATGCGATCGCTGCCCGCGACATCAATACCGCGACGTTTTAGCGCAATTGTCAATGGCGACGCCATTGGATTACGCTGTTGAACCAGAACCATAATATCGCGCGCCGCAAATTTACCAGAATCAATCAGTTCTTTTATTCTGTCCGCAATTCCATCGATGTATTGAAGCAAGGTTGTTTCTGATTCCATTTTTGCCGTCAGCTTATGCAATTCGACCGCGCCGGGCGCAGACGCACGAAAACACTTATGCTCATTATTCGCAAAACCCGATATATCAATAACACCTGTGTCGGCAAAAAATTTATCAACCGTTTTTAATATCGGAGAAGTCGAGCGAAAACTTTGCGCCAATGGAATTTCCGCGATTGTGCGCATGTTTTCCGAGATTTGTTTTGATATAGTTTCGCGACTAAGCGCGAATGCGTGCGGGTCTGCGCCCTGAAAGCCATATATAGATTGTTTAGTGTCGCCTACAACAAACAGCGAATGTTGTGATTGGGCGGTATCTCCATCAGAAAAGAAATCACTTGCTAGCAGTCGCAAAATCTCCCACTGGATTGGGGACGTGTCCTGGGCTTCGTCCACAAGGATGTGCGACAAAGACACGTCTAATTGGGACAAAACCCAACCCATGGACGATGAATCCGAAAACAGCTTGCGCGTGTATAAAATCAAATCTTCGAAATCAAGCAAGTTGCGCGCACGTTTTAGTCGCCTGTATTCTGCTGCAAAAGCGACCGACAAATCAAATAACGCAACCGTGTCTTTGAACAGCGTTTGGTTTGCGTTATGTTGATTTAATTCGTACACACGGTTTTGTTCAGCAATCAAATACTCCTTTTTGGAAACCGCGACTTTTGGTTCACCATTGGCATTCAGATACGCCGTATTGTATATTTCAAAATCTGCAGTCTTATTAATATACTGTTTTGTTAAGTTAATAATTTCATCTAAGTACTTTACCGGTTTTTTTGAGCTGTTTTGCTCTTGTTGAGCCAAGTTTATGATATCTTGCAGTTCTGACGGGTTAAAATCCAAGTTTTTAGTCCGTTCTGTATTCAGCGTTTTTTTAATCGTATCAATGAAGTATTCGCGATATTTGACAAGATTTTCAATTTGAAAAAACAGTTTATATTGGCTGCTTAAAATATCTAGCAAGTCGTCCAGATAGTTTTCCGACACCCTGTCCACGATATGAGCAAAAGCATCGTATACGCAAGGATTGTTTTCGGGCGAATTTATAAGATTGCTAAACGCGTCTTGTAACAATAAACGCTGAGCAGAATCAGATACCAGCGTCCAGGATGGAGACAGTCCCGCCTCTATTGGAAAGCGATGCAGAATTTCTTCGCAAAAGCCGTGGATTGTCTTTATCTTTAAAATTTCTGGTGCATCAATGAACTTGAAAAATATTTCGCGCGCATACGCGATATCGTCTGGGCTGGCTGGACGATTTATTGCAATTCCATCCAGCAAATCGATTAATTCTGCATCTGTTGCGGTCGCCCATTCTCGCAACGCGGACAGAATTCGATTGCGCATTTCACCCGCCCCAGCATTTGTGTAGGTTAAACACAAAATCCCAGAGGCTTCGCAGTTTGGAACACGGAATAATATTCGCAACAAACGTTGAACCAAGACGCTGGTTTTGCCGGTACCTGCGTTCGCTTGGACCCAGACATTTTCAGTTGGATTTGCAGCAATATCTTGTTCCGGTGAAAGAGTTCGTTTTTTTGCCATTTATACCCTTGCATTGTTAATTTGATTTTAGTATAAATCCATATGAACTGCAAGTTATATAAAAAATCTGCATTTGGATTCAGGGGGAAAGAATGGAAATCACGCAAATAATATTGATTGGTGGGGCGGTTTTGGGCGCTTTGTTAGTGCTTAGTTTAATCGTTTTGTTTTTTGTGTCCAGAAAATCGCAAAAAGTTATGGAGTCTTTGCTGATGATTATGACGCGACCAGAACGCGCCAAAATCGCGGACGCAACGCGTGTTCTGAATACATTGCTGGCAGACGAAATCGGTAAAATCGAACAAAGTTTTCAAACAATGCGCGATACATTAAATGCGCAAATCGCATCAGCCGAAGAATTAAAAAAAATCCTGACAACACAAAACGAACAGCTGGTTGCGGACGCAGATGATGCAACAAAAAAAATCGCAAACATGTCGGCCAGACTGGACAATACTGTTGTCGGCCTGGGTCAGATTGTAGGCTCTCGGTCTTGGGCGGACGCAGAATGCGCAACCGACAGGTTTACAAACGCTGTTAACGATTTGCTGGAACGGATTGACCAAACAACAGTGGATACAACCGAACGAGCTGGTCAGATTCAGTCGCAAATGGATACATGGATTGAAAACAGCAAAACACTGTCCGAACATTTGCAAACAGAATTCAAAACTAATACAGAACAGATGCAGACTTTGACGGCAGAATCCGAAACTATGCGAACAAAATTATCTGAATTGGCAACATCTGTGACGAATGGTTTCGAAGAAATTAAAGCCACCGCAACAAATTATGAAGATGTTATGACGCGCAATGACCGTTTGCTGGACGAACATTTGGATAAATTAGCCGAATTCAGCAAGCAATCTAAGAAGCAACTAACCAGCCAGATGAACACGCTGACCAATACCGCTAATGTTGTCGCAGGACAGGTGCGTTTAGCAGAATCATCCATCGACCAGCAGGCAAGACGTTTAACTGACGCAGTAGGGACATTGATATCGACCGCCGCAGCCACCGAAAATTCTGTGCGCGGAATATCAAGCGAATTAGCCACGCTGACTAATCGTTTTGATGGCGAAATCAAAGAGTTTGCAACAGGTGTTGTCACAGAACTTAAAACTGTGTCTGGGGTTGCAAATGTCACATTGGAAAACACCAAGACAGCTGCTGGCGCGTTCAGCGAATCTGTTCGCGCAATGGCGACAGGCGTACGCGAAACCTTGATTGAAATGAACACTGCGCATACACAGTTGTCGGGTCAATCTGAAAATCTGATTAAAATGTCGTCAGAAACAACCGCTCAATTACAACCGTTGTCGGCATTAATTGAAAAATATTATTCCGCCCTGCCCGATTTATCACGTGGCAGTGTCGAGGCCAGCCAGACACTGGAACAGATTGTGGTTAGTCTGAACGAAAAATTAAACCAGATGAAAACAACCGTCGCTGAATCAACGACCGCAATTTCGGATTCTGCAGTAAAACTAGAAGACTTGGCCGGCGCATCACGTCAGCAAATGATTGATTTAATGTCTGATTACGCCAAGGCTGTCAATACCATGCAAACATTGAACAAGCAAATGATGGTTGCGCGTGCATCCGCGCCAATGGACGCAATCAAGACAGCCCCAACTGAATCTTTTGGCCATGTCAGCAGCCAAGATTTCTTGACACAAAGTGAAAGACTGTTCGAAAAACTGCATGAGCAAGCCATGGATTTGACGCGTGCAACGGGCGCAGATATCCCTGATGTCGTTTGGAAGAAATATCACAGTGGCGACAAGATAATCTTTTCTAAATGGTTGGCAAAAATGCTGAACGCAGCTGATAAAAAGCGTTTAAAGGAAATGCTGAAAAATGACGCGGTGTTCCGTTCCCAGGCGACCCAATTTGTGCGCAGCTTTGATAAAATCTTGTCGCACGCTCAACAGACAGACAATGCTGACAAAGTGTCCGCCACACTGATTAAAACTGATTCTGGCCAGATATACATCGCGTTGAAAAGTTATGTATAAGCAAAGGGAATAAATATCATACGAAATGTTTTGCCGTTATTTTGTGCGTTGGGGTTGCTGAGCGCATGCAACAGCGTATATATGAAACCTAACACACTGGACACAAGCAAGGTGTTTTATGCTGACCGTGGCGGGTATTCTATGCGTCGCAGCGTCAAGGAAGCCATGGAATCGCGTGGATACAATGTCATTGTTGGCAAAGCCAAGACAACCAAAGAATGGACAGACGCCAAGGGCGATTCAGAATTAGATACAACAAACATCCCAAACAATGCAAAATATATTATTAAAGCAAAGGAACGTCGTGAAGTATTTAGACCGTTCTGGTGTGCGCTGAACGGATTTTGGTGGTGGAATTTTAATGTTTCAATTGCCGACCAAGAAACAGGCGAAGAATTGTTAACATGGCGCGGGCGCGGATGCGCCAACAGCTCGATCAGATTATTGAGCAGAACACTGGACGATATGGAAAAGTAAAAAATCCCCCGATTGGGGGATTTTTTTAATTAGTCGTCGATGACACTGTATTCACAGAAGCCTTCGTTTGTATCACAGCGGGAAATTGTACCTTCGCTGATGAAATAGCCTTGTTCGTGCAGGCATGCCGGGCAAACTGCTGGCGCATCCGTGCCGATATGCCACATACCACAGTTTGTGCAGCGCCACATGACGATTTTATCCTGTTTGAACAATGTGCCGTTTTCAATTGCGTCAATTAATGCACGAAAACGCGCTTCGTGATAACGTTCAGCCAAGCCGATATTTTTCAAGATTTCTGCGATGGCTGGAAAGCCCTCTTGCGCGGCAATTTGCGCAAACTTTGGATACATGTCTGTATTTTCTTCGTGTTCGCCGTATGCCGCCGCCTGCAGATTTTCCAACGTTGTACCAATTTTGCCCGCAGGGAAGGATGCAGTTATTTCCAGTTCGCCACCCTCCAAGAATTTAAACAAGCGGGATGCGTGTTCCTTTTCCTGGTCTGCGGTTTCCAAAAAGATTTTAGAGATTGCCTGAAAACCGTCCTTTTTTGCCTGGGACGCATACATTGTATATCGATTGCGGGCCTGAGATTCGCCGGCAAATGCAATCAACAGATTTTTTTCAGTTTGTGTACCTTTTAATGATACCATAGCTGCTTCTCCTTTTGCTGTTTTGTTAGTGAACGAATTTTACCAGACGATATATCAAAAATCAAAAAATTATTTTTTCTGACGAGACAATGTGTCATAACGCGCAATCGAACGAATGGCATCCGTGTGCTCGTCAAACAATCCGATTTCAAGAAATGCGCGCGCCTGTTCAATTGTGTTGCCATAGGACCAATAAATTCCGCGGTCGGTTGTGCATTTGGCGACAATCTGATTTCCGGGCAGAATAAAAGTCCCATAGAAATTTTCAGCCACCCCAGATGCACGATAAAATTCAAACAAACTCTTTTCATCATAGGGCAGTTTTTCCACCAGAACAAACCGCTTGTCCTGAACAGATTGAATTTTGTACGGGAACGGATTTTGAACGCGCCACAGCCCTGCTATAAACTTGACATTCGATAACTTTACAGCGCTTAACGGAACGGTTGTGCCGTCCGATTTGTGCGCCAACACGTTCGCCTGGCAGTCGCGCTTGTAATCAAGAAACTTTTCCATTATGTTTTTGTATGCAGTAAATTTATTTTTGTATTGTGTCATTTTCAATCCCCAGGAATTTCTGTTCGACAGCGCTGACCAGCTCTTGGATTCCTACTCTCCCTGCGGCACTGATGGTTAATATTTCAGGTTTCTTTTTGCGGCCAAATGATTTTTTGAAAGCCGCCATTTTTTCCGCCAATTCATCTGAATCGATTGCGTCAATTTTATTGATGATGACCACTTCGGGTTTGCCCACCAGACCGCCACCATACGAATCCATTTCATGACGAATTGCGGCATAACGCGACGCCCAATCAGGTTCTGTGCCGTCAATTACATGCAGAATCATTTTTGTACGCTCGGCATGGCCCAAGAATTGGTCACCCAGCCCCACCCCCATATGTGCGCCCTCGATAAGTCCAGGCAGGTCCACCATCACGAATTCGCGATCGTGGGCATACATAACACCCAACTGGGGATTCAGGGTTGTAAACGGGTAATTTGCGATTTTTGGGCGTGCGGCCGTCACCGCGGACAATAATGTAGATTTGCCCGCATTTGGAAAACCAACCAGCCCGACATCCGCAATCAGTTTCAGGCGCAGGACAACCGTGCGCTCTTCGCCCGGCAGACCGTCATTCGCCTGTTTCGGGGCGCGGTTCGTAGGACTTTTGAAATGCAAATTGCCCCAGCCCCCATTACCACCACGCGCCGCGCGATATTCCATACCATCTTCGTTTAAATCAGCGTATTCAATTTCTTCATTTTCGGACAGAATTACCGTACCGGTCGGCACCGGCAACACCAATGTATCACCAGACGCACCTGTGCGCATTTTGCCCATACCATTTTGACCGCGCTGGGCGACGAACTTAGTTTTGTATCGATAATCTATCAAAGTGTTCACATTTGGCACCGCGACAAACACGACGTCGCCACCACGCCCGCCGTCACCGCCGTTAGGTCCGCCAAATTCGATATATTTTTCACGACGGAAACTGGCACTGCCGTTACCGCCATCGCCCGCCTTGACGTAAATTTTTGCTCTGTCTAAAAACTTCATAATTTTGCCTCTTGGGTTGCATTATAATCTAAAAACTTGCAATTTCCAGTCTAAAAGACTATAATATAAGTGCCGGAAACGGAGATGATTCTGAATCCGTTGTGAAATAGTCATTTTGGACTGGGGGGCGGTACCCCACAGCTCCACCATCTGATGCGATTGCGGGTCGCATTTGGTTATGGGGCTGACATAGATTCGACAGATGATAAAAGACAAATTGGGTGAATCCGACGTGGCGTCGTTAAATGCCGACTAAAAACTGAATGGCGATAGAATCGCTGCGAACGACAATGTTCGCCTTGCAATGGCTGCCTAATATGGCGTTGAATACGATTGGCAATTGTTGATTGTATTCGTTTTAGTTATTGCGGGGTCTGCCGGGGACCTGGCACCAGAACACCCGGCGCTTGGCTACATTTATGATAACAACAGGGAAAGGACATTAAAAATGTTTGGAAAAGTTAAAAAAGTATTCTTTACGGGCGTGTTTGGCGCTTTGTATCTTGCATTTATTGCCCAGCTGGTCTATGCGGTGATTTGGGTTGTTGGCATTGAAAACAAATTGATAACCCTGGGCTTTTTATCACTGGAATGGTTTATTTTGATTGCGGCGCGTTATTTATCAAAACGTTCCAGCAACAGTGCCCAGCACAACGGTGGCATGCGCCGTCGTTAATATGCGGATTTATAAAAAAATCCCCCGATTGGGGGATTTTTTAGTGTTTAGTGTAAGTGCAAGTGGTTAGTGGCGGAATCCCACTGCGCCAAGGCTTCGTGGGACACGTGCATGATACTTAAGGTAAATAAAAGTTTAGTACACAAAAACGTTTTACGTTTTTGTCATTCTGGGGCTTGACCCCAGAATCCAGGTTATGCGCGCAAAGCGCGCACAAATAACAAAGGTTTTCATTACCTGGGTCCCGTGGTCCAGCCACGGGATGACAAGTGCTTTAATTGCTCTTTGCGCTTTGCTCATTGCTCTTTATTTGCCCAACGGGCAAACTTAGATAAACTTTTATTTATATAAGCAACCCTGTCCACCGGCATGCGCCGGTCCGCCCCCCCTTGCAGGAGGGGAATTAAAAATCCCCCAACTGGGGGATTATTTTGATGCGACCGATACAAGGATTACTCACTTGTTGATGATGTTTTACACGTTGTTAGTGCCAACGCAGTTGTCAAGTCATTGGGTTTAAAGTTTTCGCCACACTGTCCATTACCTTTCGCAGTTGAAATAGCGGTTGCCATCTCGTTGCTAAACACTGCTGCGTTCAGTGATAACGTTTTTGTAGAATCATCCCTTGTGAATAAGCGATCTGTGCCATACAGACTGCCAACAGTTGTATTCAACGTGCGGTAGTTGCCATCCAACGTTGTGTATTCTCCCTCCAACTCGGTGTATTTGCTGGACAACTTGGTGTAGTCAGTCTGGCTGGCCAGTATCGGGTTTTCTTCCTTTTTCAGGCTTAGGACCAGAGGCACTTTTTCACCACCATCTTTCTCACTGACCTCGAAGACAAGTGCGTTACTTAATAACTCAGCGTCGTTGGTGGTCAGTGCCCGGAACAACAATGCGTTTTCATCTGTGCTATCGCCACCAGCAGCTGTTGTCAACATTTCTAGCAACGGCAGCTGGCCTTCTTTTTCTGTGGTCAGTGTTTCTTTTAGACCCTTATCTGAGACGGAGTATTTCAGATCTTCTACCTCTTCCTTTCTAGCTGTTTCTTCAGCTGCCAGAGCATCACTCAGATTCTTAATTGTCGCAGAACCTGATAGCTTGGTTTCTAAGTCAGCGTTCTTCACAAACGTGCTGTCCAACGTGGCATTTTTAGTCAGATCAACACCCACAACCGATGTGGCAAAGCCTTCACCGACCCCTTCATTCAACACTAAGCCCTCGGTTGTTTTCTTGAACCAAGTGTTGGTGCCTGTGCCGTCGCCAACAAGCCACTTGTAAAGACCCTGCATGTTCGCAACATTTTCTACCCCATTGACAGCCTGGTCAAAGTCTTTTGAGTTATACGTCCAGGTACCATCCCCATCGTATATAATCAATGGTTTGGTGTTATTATTCTCCTCTGATCCATCAGGAACCACTAAGGTCTTGCCAAGGTTTTCCAAAGCTGTATTCATTTCTTCCTTCGTAGCATAGCCAGTCAGGTCTATTTCGCCGGCCGCAACATCCTCCAATTCTTCCTTTGTGGCATAACCGCCCAGATTTGCCAGGACAGCCTGGTCAAAGTCTTTTGAGTTATACGTCCAGGTACCATCCCCATCGTATATAATCAATGGTTTGGTGTTATTATTCTCCTCTGATCCATCAGGAACCACTAAGGTATCGCCAAGGTTTTTCAAAGCTTTATTCACGTATTCCTTCTTAGCATAATCGACCAGGTCTGCTTGTTTGACGAAGACGTCGGTGTTGATTTCATCGCCGTTTAATGTACCGAGTATTTTATCCATAAAGTCTTCGTTTTGGATTAATTCGCCTGCGACAATGCCGAGGTCGCCAGTTTTATAAGCTTCCAAAGCTGTAACCCGTGAATTCAGGCTGTTGACATCTTCAACCTCTTGGGTAATTTTAGCAATCTCTGTAGTTAATTCTGACTTGGTCGCATAAGGCAATTCTTTTAGATATCCATTACGATATGAGTTAACTATTTTACTGGCCAGGTCGTCGGTTTTGATGTAGTCTTCGTCTAATTCTTTTTCCAATGCTGCCAGTTTTACCTGAGTGGCATATGTCTTCTCTATATCCGCCGTCTTGGCATAGTCGTCCAGTTTTTCGTTCAGGGTGCTGTCTTGGACATAGCCAGCCAGATTTGTCTGGACAGCCGCATTAAATTCGTTCACTTGGAACGTCCATTTGCCGTCGCCGTCTTCGCGGACCAATGGTTTGGTGTTATCAAAGGCAAGAACATCGAATATACTTTTTTGCCATTTTTCGGGCATTTCTTTTTCTGATGATGGCAATTTGTTAACCTGTTCTTCAACATCTGTTATCTTAGCATATTCGCTTAGATCAGACGTCTGGACAAACAGTGAGTTATTAGTACCCACTTCCTTCAAGTCCGCAATCGATTTGGCAAAGCCTTGATCGGCCCCGGTCTTTAACGTGAAAGCGTTGCCTTCTTGCTTGAACCAACCGCCGCCGTTGGTTGTGCCAGTGCCAATAAACCAATTGTAAAGACCCTGCATGCTCGCAACATTTGTTACACCATTGACAGCCGCGTCAAAGCTGTCCTTGTTAAACATCAATTTGCCATTTGTATTGAGGGTAATCAATGGTTTGGTATCGTCGAAAGCGTTTGTGATTTCATCCCGGGTTACATATTGGCCTTGGGATCCTGTTGTGGCATAGCCGCCCAGTTTAGTGTTCAGTTCTTCGTTTGTGACATAGCCAGCCAGATTTGGCAGGACAGCCGCGTTAAAGTTATCCTTGTCAAACGTCAATTTGCCATTTGTATTGAGGGTAATCAATGGTTTGGTATCGTCGAAAGCGTTTGTGATTTCATCCCGGGTTACATATTTGGCTAGGGTATCATTCGTGGCATAGGGCTTCAGTTCTTCGCCCAGGGCGTCGTTTGTGACATAGTCGCCAGCGTCGCCTTCTAGTATTGCTGTGCGTTCCGTCAGTGCTTCAAGGTTCCCATCGGTAGTGTTTAGCTGTTCTTGCAGCGCATTAACCGTTACAACTGTGGCATAGTTCGCAAGCTTAATGCCAATCTCATCCTTGGCCGATTTGATTTCGGTTCCCACATACTCAATGGTTGCAAAATCGTTATTTACCCAGCCCTGGATGTCGAGTACACGCTGAGCTAAGTCTGCGGTGGTCGCATATTTTTTGTTTGCCAACGCTGTGTCTATTGCCTCTGTGACATTTTCCATCTTGATGGCGCCATCGACACCCGTTTGCAGGTTGTTAATAGCTGTCTGGGCTGTGATTAAGTCGGTTTTTAAGGTGTCAAGTGTATTTTTATTTGTTGTCCAACCTGTATTATTTTCGATAATGTCTTCACCCAGCCCAATGATCTCGCTTTGGATTTGTCCTATTACACTTGCGTTGGCAAAAGTTCCGTCCACATAAGTCTTGGTTGCAAATGTTTCGTCCAAATCTGATATCGACTGTGTTATTTCCCTAGCGCGCTCATCCAGTTTCGCCTGGGTGATATATTTCCCGTCAGACAGAGCCGTTGTAATCAGGCCGTTAACAGTTTCCGTGTCAAGCGCGCTTTGGGTCGCGTTGCCCAGCTGTGTTTCCAGAGTACTCAGTTTGTCGTCCGCGTCTGTAATTTGCGTCTGCAAGTCGGCGATAGATTCTGTTACTGCACTGTTTAAATTGGTGACCTGATCGTTTGTGGCGTAATCCAGAGCCTTGACATCTGCGACGGCGGTGTCGATGGCCGCCTGTTTCGCGGTACTAACCTCGTCAGGGGTGGCGAATAGTTTCCCATCCTGTGCCTGTTTGATGGCCAGGGCGGCGGCAAGCTGTTTGACAGTTTCTGCATCTTCCTGAGCCTGGGCAATGGTCACGTACGACAGCAGCGCTTTGTCGCGTTCGTCTATGATTTCGCTTTTCAAATTGGTTAAGTCTGTGTTTGTGGCATAGTTGTTTTCTATGGTTTTTAGTGTGCTGCTGGCAGCGTCGTCAGCATATTTCTTGGTGGCATATGTTTCCAGCGTATCTTGAACAGCCAGTTTCGCCTGCTCGACCGCGTCTTTGATGGCCAAATCTTTGGCCGCCTTGATATCTTGTGTGACTGTGGCGGCGGAAATGTATCCCTGGGCCGTGACATTATCGGCCGCGGTCTTGATAGCGTCCTGTTTTGCGGTGGCAATCTCAGCCTTGACAGCTTCTTTTTTGGCGTATGATTCCAAAGCCGCATCACGGGCAGATGTGATTTCGGAGCGAAGGTCTTTGATTTCTTGGTCAACGTATGAACCCGTGGCATATGACAAGTTGTTAACCGCGTTAATCGCACGGCTGACCGCTTCTTCTTTTATCTTGTTGAACTGGTCGCCAAGATCGGATTCTGTCACATATTTTTTGTCGGCAATCTGTTCAATTTCCGCGGTCGCTTCGGCCAGATCGCTTTTCAAATTCTGGATTTCGGTGTTTTTAGCCTCTACTAATTTGACTAAATCTGATATTTGTTCGGTCAGGGTTGTTTTGACCTCTGTAAGTTCTTGTGTAAGTTCTTGGCGAACAGATTCAAGCGCACTGTTAGATACATTGTTAGAGGAACCGCCCGTTGAACCGCCTGTTGAACCGCCCGCGCTGGTCTGGGTGCGATTTGGTCGCAGTTTGTTTATGTCGTAATAACTGCCAATCCCCAGCGAGGCCCGATTAGTGCTGTTGCCAGCAGAAGGGGTTGCACGCACGCCGGTCGATTGACCCAATGGGGTGACCCCAGCACGAACAATCGAGCTGGCCGCGAATGTATCGCATGACAACAGCGCAATTAAGGTTATAACACTGGTTTTTTTAATGTTCATAGGTCCCCCCATATCATTCTTTCTTTTATTTTTTTATTTTCCTGTGCCTTAGCAACCATTAAGAGCTGAACTGATTGTTGAAGCGTCTGTGGAACAGGTGCCGCTTGTTTGTTCGCGAAGTTTCGTCGCCAGCTTTTGTACTATTTGGTCTGGTTGCACAGCTGTACTAGCCGCAGTTTTGGCCTCGCCAGCTGTTTTATTGGCGGCGGTGGCAATATCAGCGGCGCCGTTTGCAACTTGTGTCACTGTTTCGAGACCATCAGTCAGCTTTACAACTGTGGTTTCTAATTTAGATATCAGGCTTGTGTCGGCCAAAGCGTCTTTTGCATACCTCAATGCGTTGGATGCATTGGTGTTTGCTTCATTTGCCGTTTCTTCGGCTGTATCAAGGCGTTTAGCGATATCCTTTACCTCATCCACAGATTTTTCGAGATCTTCTACCTTCTTTGGCAAGTCTTTATATAACTCATTAATTTCTGCGGCCAAGGATGTTTTAAAGTCTTTGTCATTGCGCAACTGTGTAAGTAAGCTGTCTGACATACCGTCGACCTTGCTTTGCAGGTTCGTCAGGTCGTTTTTGGGTGCGTACAGTGTTCCCAAACCATTAAACTTGTCGTTGAACTTGCTTTGCGTGACGAATAACTGATTTTCGGTATTAAGCCATTCGATGTAGTCCTTTAAGGCGCTTGTCTTGGTATAGTCGTCCAGCAGGATCTTTGTTGTGACAAATCTTGGTTGATCATTTTTGTTTGTTAGCTTCTCAATCGCCGTGGCAAGATCATTGTCGTTTAACACAAAGGAATCATCATCTGGGTTTCGTGTTAATAACGGCGTTTTGGTGTTCATATATTTTATATTAGCCAGCGTTTTGTACAAACTGTTCTGTGTGACATAAGCGTTCCCAGGGTTGTCTGGATTTTGAAGCTTGTCCAACCGGCTTGACAGATTGATAAGTTCATCTGATGTCGTGTCCATAGGTGCGAATAAGTTCAATTTTTTGATTTCGGCACCCAGGCTGGCTGTTGGGGTGTACGTTTTCATCTGTTCTGCCCAGTTTTCTTGTGTGACATAGTACTTTTTTACCCATTCGGTAAGGGCTGTCAGCATATTGCTTAAATCTTTCTGTGTTGCACTGTTGCCGCCAATCGTGTTTAACTCGACTTTAAGGCCTGTAAGCGCTGATTGCAGTTCATTGAGTTCGGATGATCTTGCAAAGCCCAAACCAGAGATGGTGGTATTCAGCTGGTCCGTTGGGGTATACTTAGATTCGAACGTTTCCATCTGTTTTTTCCAGGCGCTTTGTGTGATGTAGCTTTGGTTAAGCAAGGTGGTAATGAGTGTAGTCGTCTTATTCAACTGTTCTTTTGTTGCGTAGTTCACGTCAAGATTGTTGTTAATTTCGATTAAATCGTCGTTAAGTCCAGAGACAATCTCATTCAATGCTTTATAATCCTGCAACTTGGTATAGTTGTCCATGTTGCGGTTCAAAGTAAGATATAAATTTTCCAGATTTTTCACGCGGTCTTGAACCTTTCCAAATGATTCGTTGAAGCTGCTTAGAGCATTAACGTTCTCTTTGATGGTTGTCATGTCACCAACCAAGCTGGTCAATTTGTCTGTCGTGACATAAGAATCTGTAACCTTTTTCTTTAGATCGGATAAACTTGTGTTCAAAAGGCTGACCGCAAGATCTAGAGCTTGTACGGTCTTTTTTTCGACAAACTCTTTCTGGGCCTGTTTAATATTATTCAACTCGGCAGACAGATTGGTCTGTGCATTTTCTAATGACTTTAAGTTACTGGCACTTGGGTATTCGGCCAAATCACCTTGGATTGCGGCAAGCCGCCCGTCCAAGTTTTCGAAAGAATTCTGCAACTCGGTTATTTTGCTGGTTGGCGCATATTTGTTCTCCATCCCGTTGTCCAGGAAATCGAACCTGGCGGTAAGGCCTTGTAAATCATTCGTTAAGTTGTTAACCGTTTCTTTCTTGGCATATGTATTAAATTGTTCGACGAACAGCGCGCCCCATTTGTTAACATCTGTCTTGGAAGCATAATCGCCATCGGTTAGTGTTTTGGTGACAATTTCTTGGACCGCAGCCGTATCAATGCCGTTTTGAACAGTAACATCAAGGTTGTCGACAGAAGTTCTTACGCCGGAAATCTGGGTCTTAAGGTCACCTATGCTGGTCAAGGTTGTTTGAGTAATCTGATTAACCCGTTGGTTTGTGGCATAATCTTTCTCGATTTTGCCCAGAACAACGTTGTCGGCCGCATTCATTACATCAGCAGTCACATACCCCAACCCTTTTACTTGTTGTACTGCGCTGAGGGTGGCATCTGTAACAGCTTTGTCAAAGGTCTCTTGCAGCTTGTCGGGAAGGACATAGCCCTGTCTTGCCACATCGTTGACAGCTGTGCGGACTGCCTGGCTTGCTACTTCGTCCACGAATTTTACCATCTGGCTGGTGTTGGTGTATGATTTTAAGTCTTCGGCACGGGCGGCATTAACCGTCTTTACCGCGCCAGTTATCGCTGTTGTTAAAGCCTCTTTGGTGGCATACTTTTGTTCCACACTTGCCAAAGTCTGCTGGAACGCGGCTTCGATGGCAGTTTGGTTGGCCAATAAGATGGCGTTGTCCAGTCCGCCCTGTTGTACAAAATTACGTCCCTCTATATCTTTGACCACGTTATCCGCTGTCTGTTCCAAGTCTTCGATGGTGGCGTAGTTTTTTAGAGCCTCGACGCGGTCGCTGGCGATTGATGACCTGGCCTTGGCAATCTCGGTTGTGACATCTTTTAGCGTAGTATAGCCGGACAATTTAGTGTCAATAGCATCAAGCGCATGTGCCACGGCATATTCTGCGATTTCGTCGGCACGCGTGGCAAGGTCGGTTTTTGTGACATAACTTGACCCTGTAAAATCTTTGATTTCATTGGTTGCAGATGCCAAATCTTTCCGCAAATCCTTGATTTCTTGGTCTTTGTCCGCAACCACTTGTGTTAAATCTTTTATAAGGTCTTCGAGTTCTGCCTGGGTTTCTTTAAGCTTGGTTAATTCTTCCTGAATCTTGTCATGGTCACCACATGTGTTTTTATCGGTTGTGCCGCCCGTTGAACCGCCCGTTGTGCTGCCCGTTCCGGTCTGGGTGCGGTTTGGACGCAGTTTGCCAATATCTGAATAACCACCAATACCAAGGGATGCACGACTTTTGTTGCCGGTTGATGATGTTGCCTTGACACTGCCCTGGGCCAGCGGTGTCACCCCCGCACGCACAATAGAACTGGCCCCAAACGAATCGTATGACAACAACGCAATCAGCGCTATAAAGCTGGTTTTCTTAAGGTTCATGAATCCCCCCATATTGTTTACATTGTATTCTTATGCTGTATTAGTACAACATTTGAGTACACTAAAGCAACCGTTTTTTATTGGGGACAAATGCGATTTGACGGCCGTGCAGAATAAAATTCTCTGTCGTTTTATTCGTGCGAAAAAATTAAAAATTTTGCATAAATAAACGTAATTTGTTCAATCGTATATTTTCTGCTTTTTTGTCTGGAGCGGGTATGATATAATAAACAGTATGAAAAAGATTATTTTGCCCTTGGCGGGTGTGATGATTGTACTGGCGGGCTGTCAGTCATCGTCAAGCAAGTTTGAAGCAGATTCTAATGTCATAACATCTTGTGTCGGCGACAAGTGTTCGGTTGTAAGTTATACTTCGCCAGACGGGAACGATTTGGTTCTGGAAACCGCCAAGCATGTGATTGAAATTCAGGGACAGCAGGACGTGCCGTATTCTTATTATGTTTGGACTGGGGGCAAGGATACATCAGATGACCCCGACCTGATTGTAGCAGATGGGCAGGCGATGGTGTTGGTAGAAGAATAAAGTAAAAAAAATCCCCAAGAAAATGGGGATTTTTTTATTCTGGTGGGTTAGGTAGGACTTGAACCCACGACCAAAGCGTTATGAGCGCTCCGCTCTAACCACTGAGCTACTAACCCACGGGGGATATTATATATAAATTCGAATAATATGCAAGGCATTTTTTAATCAATTTATAGATTTTATTTTTTGCCGAAGCATGGTTGTCGCCAAAGCATAAATGCCCAACAGATTGTGAAAGACGCCTTGCATTTAATAATAAATTAATTATAATAGATTTCATTGCACCCGTGGCTTAATTGGATAAAGCATCGCCCTCCGAAGGCGGGGATTGCGCGTTCGAATCGCGCCGGGTGCGCCATGTTTTGCGTGTTTGTTTGGTTGGTGCCCCACCCCCAACAAATCTGCAAACATTTGATAAAAAACCCGCACAAGGCGGGATTTATTTTACATTACTTCTTTTAATTCACAACCAAGTGTTCGTAAGCCATTGGCCACAACATTCTTTAATGCCATAACCAACAGCATATGATTGTTTGTTGTGTCCATATCTTTTTCGTCTATTAATTTAACACCACTGTGCGGCGCCCACAAAGAGTGAAACGCGGATGCCAATTCCTCTAGATATTTGGTCAGCAGATTTGGCGCCTTGTTCTTGCCGGCACTTTCTATGATTTTTGGATAATCACTAAGCATTTTAACTAATCTGCTTTCTGCGTCTGTTGCGTTGGCAAAATTATAGTGTCCCTGCAATACTGAATGCAATTCGCCCGGGAATAATGTGTCGTACTTTTTTAACACAGAATTGGCGCGCGCATATGCGTATTGAATGTAATATACAGGATTGTCTTTGGATTGCTCTTTGGCCTTTTGCAAATCAAATGTCATTTGGGTATCTGCACTTTTGATAACCATGAACAATCTTAGCACATCTGCATCAATTTCTTCTAGAACGTCTTCTATCATTACAAAGTTACCTGCGCGTTTGGACATCCTGAATGGCTTGCCGTCTTTTTCAAGATTCACAATTTGACACAAAACAACATCCAATTCCGCCTGACTGTTTGTCACAGCGCCCACAGCAGATTTAATACGCTTTACATAACCGCCATGATCGGCGCCCCAAACATCAATTTGCTTCGCAAAGCCACGCTCGTATTTGTTCAAGTGGTATGCAATATCAGATGCGAAATATGTTAGCTCGCCATTTTCGCGCGCAATAACACGGTCGGAATCATCGCCAAACTGGCTGGCCCTGAACAGCAACTGTTCTGTAGGCGTCCAATCTTCGTCCGTTTCGCCCAATGGTTTTGGCAATGAACCAATGTACAACAAGCCCTGCCCCTTCATAAACTCGATTGTTTTTTCAACCAGTTTAGATTCAATTAAGCGACGTTCAGATGTAAAGACATCAAATTCAATCCCCATTTTGCGTAAACTTGCCTTGATTAACTCCATCATCGCATTTGCAGCAAATGCCTTGAAATATGGGATATATTCAGATTCAGACGCGGACAGCCATTTGTCGCCATCTTGATTTTTAATGTCGGTCGCCACAGGAATAAGATAGTCGCCTGGATACGAACCCTCGGGCAGTTTTTCACCATCGTGCAAGCCAAACAATTCCTGATAGCGCCAATATACAGACCGCGCCAAAACCTCGACCTGGTGACCATAGTCGTTGATATAATATTCTTTGGTGACATCATAGCCATTCTTTGTAAGCAATCTGGCCAAGACATCGCCTAGAATTGCACCACGCGCATGGCCAATATGTACCGGTCCCGTCGGATTTGCAGATAAAAATTCTATGTTGACCTTCTCGCCAGCCCCAATATCCGAGTCACCATATTTATCGGGCTGAAGCAAAATAGAATCTATTAACTCTTCCCACAAGGCGTTGTCTATATTAATGTTTATAAAACCAGGCCCAGCAATAGTGGCATTGTTTATGCCGTCTATTTGCTCTATGTGAGGCAACAAGATGTTTGCTATTTCACGCGGATTCTTCTTTAATTCGCGCGCCAGAACCATCGCTACATTTGTAGCAAAATCCCCGAAATCACGTATTTTTGGAACCTCGACAACAACGTTGTCCCACACCGAAGTGCCAACAATCGGTCGCAATTCTGGTAATTCCTGTAATTTTGTTTTAATTTTGTTTGATATCAATTTGTAAATATTCATTTTTTGCCCTATATGCCGTATTAATGGAACTAATTCAGCTTATATTACCCCCCAAACAGCAAATTTTCAAGCCTTAATTTTGTCTGGCATTTACGGATTTTTTATCTGACGCACACAGACAATACTGACAGGCCGAACGTTTGATGTCACAACATATTTTCGTCATTTTCTGTCCTTTTGAACAAGATTTTTTAGGCCTATACGTTCAAATTTTTCGTCTGATTTTCTACTTGATAACGTCTTGACCCGACATTTTAAGCCGGGGCATTTTATAGCAATGATGTCGTTCAACCTACTTACTGTTTCTTGCCTGCCAAATAACGTTCTGGATATACAGAAGCCCCCGCCCATGAAGGAGAGATTACAGCAACAGTATCTCCAGGTTTTAATTTTGTAGGTTTAATTAGATCTGACAACAACATTAGACACTCCTTAATATAGGCTTTAAACTTGATTAGACATCTTTATCAACATTCTCAGTTTACAATAAAAAATGGACACTTTCAAAAAAAATATAAAGCACTCAACTCCCTCAATATTAAAACTCATATTAACCATCCAAAACTACAGACAAAGTTTTACCAATAAGATACCCGCAATGGATAAAAATCCAGAAACCATTCGCAAGGCGGCACAAGCATTGGTTAAACGCGGGCACATATCAAAACAAGGCACAACCCGTGGCGTGTTTTACACTTTGCACAAATAACTCACAGCCCGCTGCACCCGTGCCAGGCACATTGAAAACATAACACACGACGACCGCATAGTCACCTTGCAACAAGACTTTGGCCACAGCAGTATCGGCACCACCCGATGCAATTACGGCAACATCACCCCATCCCGCCAACGCGAACTAATTGCCAGGATAAAGGTTAAGTGAATCAAATGTGCTAAAAATCAAATACTTTAAACCAGTTAACCCCATCGCATTCTTCTATTTTTTCATAAAATTTTTATTGTCCATCCACCTGTTATATGATAACCTCCCACCCAGGAGGGTTCATACATTAAAAATATCAAAGAAAATTTTTCTGTTATCAAAAATAATATCTCATTATTATGGGCCTGTTTTTTGCGCAAACAAACAAAACGTTCGTTCCTTCTTGTTGGGGGGATATTATTTTTAACCCTATTCACTTATCCTGCATATTCAGCAGGATATAGTTGTAGCGCATACATTAAATACACATCATGCAATAAAGATTTCTATTTATCTGACTGTGACGGAACACAATACGAGGGCCAGACAATAACATCGCCTTCAATTAACAATTCGTGCAAATCGTGTCCTGCTGGCTATTCATGCCCAGGCAGCACAACCTGCCCCAAGATAAATACATTCACAGTCACATATAATTATTCAACTAATGGCGCAACCCAAGAGGATACCGCACCGACCAGCACACAATGCACCCCAGGGATCACGTGTACATTACAATCTGGTAACACAACAAACTTTTACCGCGCAGGTCACATATTTATGGGGTGGAACACAGATCCAAACGCCCAAACTGGCACAGAAACAATTACAGTAACACAAGCAACAACCGTTTATGCGATTTGGCAAGCGTGCGCTGCGGGCACATATAAATCAGGCAAAGGCACCAAAGCAAACGCCACATGTACACCATGCGCAGCTGGTACATACAACCCCGACCCTGGTTCTGTATCCAGCACAAGTTGTGTCGCATGCGCTATCGGATCATACGCAACAGGCACGGGCAATACCACATGCACAGCATGTGCTGCCGGCACAACGACGACAAAACCAGGTCATTCTTCTGCCACTTGCTCTGCGTGCGCCAACAGCAACAAATACATCAATGCATGGCAAACCCCAAAATGGACTGCAAATACAGTCTCAAACCTGTGTATGGTAAAAAATTGTAAACAGGGGGCCGCGTATTCATCCGGGAACACATACGCCAACACTGCCGGCTCTTGTACAGCATGTTCCCCAGGCACCTATATGTCCAGCAGCGCCCATGTTAAAACAACATGCACCACGGCCCAGCCTGGATATTTTGTAAGCACCTCTGGCGCCACAAAACAAACACAATGCTACCAAGGTTATTACCAGGGGCAATCAGGCCAAACATCCTGTAAACAATGCCCCAACCCAAAAAACACCCACGCTGCCGCAACAATGTCAGTCGGTTCATTTGAAGGTCGCATTTCAATCGAAGGGTGTATGGCGCGTTTTCGCGAACAACGCCCCGAGGGTTTAATTGATTTTGGGTGTTACGCAAACAGCGATGGTATCTACACTCGATATTGCGGCGGATTTTCTGGGTCTTCTTGTAATCCTGGTTATTATTATGACGGACTAGAAACAACAAATTCGATGGACGCGGTATGGATAGGTGTATGTAAACCTGTTGAAAACGGTTATTACTTCGAAGGCGGCGTATTAACATATGGAACCGCACAAACAGTCAACGAATGCCCAGCGGGCTATAGTGGTTCCGACAACACACGCGCCCAAAGCACAGATTGCTATACAGAATGTCGCCTAACCATTGATAACGGTACCGCCACACCAAACGAAACAAAACAATATTACAACGGCACATCATATCCATCATGCCAGTACACTGTGAACTGCGACCCAAAATATGGGGCATCTGGCAATAATACAGCCTCCCCCGCATGTACCAAATGCGCCAGTGGCACATACAGTCCAGGTGGCACAAATCAATGCAACGCCTGCACAAAACCAAATAACGCTACATATACTGGCAATGGCACCGCCCCAGACAACTGTCCATGGACATGCAACGACGGGTTCAATCAAACACACGATAACCGATGCGGTCAATTCTGTTTGGCAGGTGTACGATATATAAAAACCAACAGCGGTCTGTCCATACCTTTATACAACGACAAACAAACCACCCCCGCCATAGTGGTCAAAGTAAACAACATGACATGTTACGCAAGCCTAACACATCAACAAGAATCTTGTGAATTCACAAACGCAATACACGTCAACTATAACGGACAAACCTATTACACATCAGACACTGCTAAAGTGAATCCAAATTCACCCACAATTTGTAGTACTAACATAAATTAAAATATTTACTTGGCACTTGATGGTATACTGTTATAATCCGATAACCCCGTACAGTTATAATACATCTTAGACGTTGGATAATAACCAGAACCAGTTGTAAAATAGTTGTAGATATATGTTCCATCTGGCATTCTGGCGGACGGACCAGTCAGACCATACAGGGCATAGACACCGTATTTTTCCAGTCGTCGTGCAATGCCCGCCCCCGTGAAGAGTCCGCCACGACCAGGTTTGTTGTAAACGGGTCCAGCCCACGCTCAACCGCTTCGACCGAGGCAAAGAAACTCTTTAAATCAATGCAAAGATAAAACCTTTCCGCCATTTCAGGAATCAGCATAAACCGAATTCACCAGATGTCAAAAAGGATTGTATGCTGTGAAAAAATCAGCATACATAAACTTTGACAACATAAATATTGTAATATATACTGATTCTATAATACCAGCCATAAGGATATAAAATGTCCACAAATTCCAACATCGTAAATACACGTGATTTTCTGGGTAAAATCGTCAATGTACAAATGGACAGACCGCTGGGCAGCAAACATCCAAAACACGGTTTTACATACGAAGTGAATTATGGATTTATACCAAACACCATATCGGGTGATGGCGAAGAATTAGACGCATACGTATTGGGTATCGATACGCCGTTGGCAACCTTTACCGGCAAATGCATTGCGATTATCCATCGTACAAATGACAACGATGACAAACTGATTGTTGTGCCAGACGGACAAAATCCAACAAACGAATATATTGAACAAAAAACCGCTTTCCAAGAACAGTGGTTCAAGCACACGATTATAAGATAAAATCAAGGGGGAATGTAGTCATGAGAACACAAACAACAAGCAGATGTTTAATTGTGCAAGGCGACAGCATCGTTTTATGCAAGCACTTGGCTGGCGGTTATTATTTCTTGCCTGGTGGCGGATTGGAAATTGGCGAAACATTGAATCAGTGCATTACACGTGAACTGAATGAAGAAATGGGCGTTGCAGAATCTGACATCACTATTCATGATGGCATCTTATTGGCTATTGAAAATCAGGGCTATGATTCCAATGGAAATTTCCTGTACGGGATTGAAGTTGTTAAACGTGTGGACATCAATGCAGATGACATAAGCAGCAAAGAGGATTTGATTGGCTTTGAAAAAGTGAAAATTTCTGATTTGCCAGGCACAAAATTATATCCCGTTGTTATTAAAAATTGGATAATAGAAAGATTCAAATAGAAGGAACACTTAAAAATGACAAGATATTATTGCAGCGGTTTCGACCTTGATAATATTTTTGGACACAGACTTGGCAAGATGTTCAAAGCCGAACTAGAAGACACAAAGAGCATAGTCTATATTCCTGCTGGTGCGGAAAAAATAGAAAAAGCACGTGCAAAACATATTCCTAATTTCACAAAGCATTTCAAAAACGTGGGAATAGAATTTGAATCTGTAAATATCATCACGCCCGAACTGTCCCCCGCAGAAGCAAAGGATATGATAAAAAGTGCGAGCTTTGTCATGCTGATGGGGGGCGATCCCTTTAAGCAAAGAGAGCTTTGTGATGGGCTTGGGATTATGGACGAATTGAAAAAGTTCAATGGGGTAATGTTGGGTTTTAGTGCGGGCGCTATGCTGATGTCTAAATATATCATTATCACGCCTTGTAGTGATGAGTTTCCAAATTTTCATATTGAGCCAGGTCTAAATCTGGATGGCATTTCAATTTATCCACATAATAACACATCAGACAAGAATTATCCGGAAGAACTTGTTTCTGGTGATGAAGTGTATAAAAAATCAGATTTGCTACAGGTTGCCAAAGATTACGGTAAATTCTATCTATTACAGGATAATTTAAGAGAAGATGGCCTAACAGATGTCAGCTTTATCAGATGTTCTAATGATAATGTTGAATTTTGTATCGAAAACGATGGCAAGATTTGGTTGGTTGACAAGGATATAACGCTGAGTAAAAATAATGAACCGTTGGACTTTTGATAATGATGAATTGTTTGAACTAGTGCGCATAGGTCGAAAACGTGGAACCTGTGGCCGGAATTCTGACGAAGAACCAATGGCAAAAATTGGTGACGTTCAGGAAATCTATAACAGTCGTGGCGAAACAATACGAATTCAAATTACAGCCGTTCGAAAGTGTCGGTTTTGTGACATTGATGACGCATGGGCAAAAATAGAGGGCGAAGGCGACCTGTCCCTGGCATACTGGCGTACGGTCCACATTGATTTTTTTAACAAATACTTTCCCGATTTTCAGGAAACAGATCTGCTGGAATTAAACGAGTTTGTGGTTATATAACCTCTAACTCTATCCCCACAATGCCGTATTTGGATTCCATTTCGGCATCATAGAATTTTGATATTGCGGACATTAGTGCATTTAGCGATGCGAAACCGGTTCGGGGCATGCTGATTTTTGTCGCCAGGTCTGCAAAACTGTGCGCAATATGCAGGCGAACGATCTTTGCACGAATATAATCATTGTGGTTTTGCGCATCATATATCAGAATAGTGTCACCGTTGTGCATTCTGCGACGTTTTTCATCATACAGACGCAGTTCGATATCCTTTTCACCAGAACGCACCATTTCATAATATCCAGGGCGCAAACTCATTGAAAATTTACAGTCCAAGTTTGGCAAGAGATGCGTTGCATAAAATTCACGCATATCATCAAATGGTGTGATTTTTGGGTTTAATAAGTCGTCGGGGGCAACCCATGCAACCGATATTTCCTCGGGGCGATTTTCACAAAAATTCAATTCCATATCATCTAGGACGTGAACGATAAAAAAGTGATGTTCTTCGCCCAATGCGCCACGTTTTTGAGCCCGTTCGGGGGTTGGGTGACGAAACGCATATGGCACCGGAATTTCAATTGCACTATCTGCCAGCGCAGATGTAGATTCGCCCAGTTCTTCGGTCAGTTCACGCCGCAGCGCAGTCAAAAAATCTTCGCCATCATCCAGTCGCCCGCCAATTGGTCCGTATCCATTTTCGCCGTATTTTAATAGCGCAACCTGTCCATCACGCACCGGCAAAATATATGCTGAATAACTGATATCTTTTATCATCTTTATTCCTGGGGTTGTAGGGGTTCAATTGTTTGAATTGTCATATGTATTTCGCCTGATGGAACACGCACCGTTATTTCGTCCCCAACAGATAATCCGACCAAGGGTTGAACCAATGGCATATTATATGCGTACTTTTGTTGTGGTATCTCTTCTGCCCCCAATGGCACAATCCCCAGCCTGCATTCTGTTTCTGCGCCAGTGGTTTCGTTTTCTTGGGTCACGCATACCCAGCAATACAAACCGACTGTTTCTGAGGTTGCCGGCTTATTCCTTGGTACGACAAGCATATTGTCCAGGTCTGCCAATAAATCAGCGACCAATTTTTCTGTCTGCTTTTCTTCCCGTGTCAAATGTTCATATGCAAAATTATCGTGCCATGTGTTTGTGTCTTCTGTGTATGCGGCTGTTTTGTCGCTGCGTATCTGGGCCAGTCGTTCTTGCAACTCTCGAACTTTCCGTTGGGACTTATCAAAGTATTCTTTTGTTACAAAAATTTTCATGACTGTTCCTTACAGATTTAATAAAACATCCTTTATTCGTGAACGAACCGCATGGTATTTTGCACGCAAGTCTGCGCCTTGGCCGACCAGATGTTGGCCAACGGCTGAATTATCAGCCACGACCAACAGTGCCGATGCAGGTTTGCCTATAGTCTGCATGGCCTTGAAAAAGGTTGCCGTTTCCATTTCTATCAGGGTTGCGCCCATTTGTCGAAACTCGTCCAAGTGTGCATATTCGCATGCTACACTATCAACCGATATCGGCATTGCGTTTTTGGTCGTCAGTGCAACACCTGTGCAAACTTTCAATAATTCTGAATTTAATTCTGGTGATGAATATGTGCGTTCAAACATCTTTTCTGGGCTTAATTTATCATCCAGGTACAATGTTGCGCCATTGCCAGATATAGAACATGTCGGAATAATAACATCCCCGATTTCTAGTTCCGGAACCAGTGAACCCACCGAGCCGACAAATACAAATTTTGCACAGTTGGCCGAATGACAGGACAAACAAAAGTCAACTATATTTGGCGCACCAACCCGTAATTGAATATATAAGTATGATTTGCCATTATGCTTTATACGATGCGATTTTGAGAATCTGTCTGAATATATTTCAGTAATATCTGTTGTGGCACTATCAAAGACTTTATCAATTGGCCAAGATGGTGCAATAAATACGCAATCAAAATGTTCGGCAGATGAAATACCGTATATTTCATGCAACAAATCAGAACAATGTGTATTTTCTTGAAATGATTTGATTATTTTATTCATTTTGTATCCTTTGATTCACTGCGATACGATTTACATTCGGAATATATTTCGCCACGCGCCAATCCCGCCAATGAAATACGGGTTGTTGAAACAACGTTCTTCAATTTGGTGACTTCGTCCAATGTGAAATATTGCATATCGGCACACTTGTCCCCTTCGCAGTTGCGAATTGTGCCGGTGTATTTTGACACCTCGAAAAAGAAATCAAAAGATTCTGTGCGACTGGCCAGATTGCTGGTGACGTGTACGCATTTGATGTCGTCGGGCGCAATGTCGATATCCAGTTCTTCTTTGGCCTCTCGTATGGCGGCGGCACGTGCGGTTTCTCCATGCTCTATGTGTCCTGCCGGCAGAACCCACCAACCACCATCATAGTTAAAAAATCCATCATTGCGAAAGAATAACAAGACTTTGTCGTCTTTTTTTATAATCAGGTTTATTACACCCTTAAACATTGCACGTTCTGACATTTTGGTTTCCTCCTATCTTTGTTTTGTAATATAATCTGCAATTTGTTGGGCAGTCTGGTGCGGTGTCTGTCCGTCATTGTTTATTATCAAATCTGAATTTATCGGCCTGTGATAATTTTCATTATACATTTCACGTATGCGCCCAATTTCCCAGTTGGTCAATGTACGTGTTCCACGATTGGTCAAACACTTTTCCAAACTGGGCGCCAGTGTAATTGCAATAAAACCTGTGTTCTTATCAATATGTGCCGACCAGCGCCGATACAAATTTTCTGTCATTGGATACGCAAAAATAATTGTTTCGTATTGGCGTTGATTTTTTTGGTCGACGATAATTCTATCCAATCGGTTCAGGCGTTCGCCCCAGCCGGCCTGCATGGTCAAACCTAATTTTTTCTCTTCATCATCTGATAACAGGTCATCAACTTCTATAAAAACTGCGCGCGGCAACATTTGCACCAACAGTTTAGATACTGTTGATTTGCCAGAATTTATCGGTCCATTGATATTAAGAATCAGCATTGTTCACCCCTGTTGTTTCTTGCGCAACATCAGTTCTGGTTTACCGGCATTCAATTCAGGCGACACAGCAAATCCCAAATTATCAATAAAGGATTGAATCTGTGATTTTATGCGTGTCACATCTATGTCATCAGGGGTGCAATATTCCACTTCTAAAAACAGCCCCAGATCTGCCACAGTTTCAAATTCAATTGTGTAATCGCCGGCACGATATGTTCGTTTCAGATTATCAATTTTTATCAATTCACGCAGTCCCAGCGCATGCATAATTTCGCACATTGTGGACATGTCTGCTACGGTTGTTTCCGCTTCGTCAGAATAAAGCCATGTATCACCATCAAAATGATCATTCTTATATGTGATATAATTCACCCCGTCTTTTTGACGTGTGCGACAGCATGCATACAGGCGACCGTTGCTGTCCAGCTGTAATTCGGGACGCAACGGGTCATAATAGTATGTATCAACCGTTCGTTTATTGCCCAGGAATTCAAATTTAGACAACTTACGCAGAACGTCCGCTTCGTCCGCGAAAACCTGAACCAAGATTTCAATCTCTTTCATAAGATGCCCCCTTTGCGATATTTTAAACCGCTTTTTCAGAAATATCAATATGTTCCAACGGAATATAATGTCTGTGACACAATTAGGTCTGCTGGTAATTGAGGGTGTGCTGACAGGTCTGGGACTAGCACCCAGTGCATATCATCATGGACGCGCAGTTGAATTTCGCCGGTATAGGATGCGATTTCATATGCGTGCAGTTCGATAACCTTGCCTGAATCCGTTGTGTGTTTTGCAATTGTAATCAGGTTGCCAATTTGCGCATCAATACCAAGTTCTTCAAACAGTTCCCGATGCAGGCATGTTGGGCCGTCCTCGCCGTCTTCAAACTTACCACCGGGATATTCCCATTCGCCCGCCAACGGCTGGTCGGCCGCCCGTCGCATCAACAAGACTTTGTCGCCACGCTTAAAAATCGCAGCAGTTACTTTCATAACAACATAAAATTAAACAACAAATATTTCAATGAAATAACTTGATTTATACCACTTTGTAAGCAGTAATTGCGTGATGTTAAGCAAAGGAGTTAAACATGCCAAAACATCCTGAAATTACTATTAAAATCACTCAACCGACTGACAACACACGCTTGGTTTTACAGTGTCTTGATGCGTTCCGGAAATACGAAATTCAGGCCGAGGCCGAAGAGTTTATAAACGACATCGCACAGATGGGCTTAGTGCCGGCTGTGCAGACCTGGTTTAACGTTGAAATAGAGGCACAAAAATGAGAAAAAGGGAATTACCCAAAACCATGGACGTATTAAAGACATTGCAGTATTCAGAACGGGCAAAGTTATGGGCAAAATATTCGCCCCACCCGTTCAAACGACAAAACCGTTCGTTGTGGTACTATATTCAATGCGACCAGTTGTGCTGCGCCGATATGCCAACACCAGATTTGGTGGTGGACGTAACGGCACGCTTAGCATTACAGAAAACAACCACCTGATATTGAAGGCGTTCGTCGCCGCGTGGCGGTATCGCGAGATGTATGAACAGGGTGGTGATGTAGATTCAATTGGCCGCGCCGAACATGTCGCCCTGCGCCATGTGTACCGATGTTTAGAGGTGGCGTACATGAACCCAGAAATTGTAAATAAGATCCTGTCGGGCAAACAACAGATTAATATAAACGATATATATAAACTTGCAAAAGAAAATCAGTTATAACCTAGAATCTAATGCCGGATTATATGCGGCTTTTTCTTTTTTTGACATCTCTATTTTAACCATTGTATGTAAGTGGTGGGGATATTCGATTATTTGATAACTTCATTGTACATACCGGTAACTTCGCGGTGAAAAAGTGGCGGATTTCCGGCTAAAAATAAACCATCGACAGATATTGTCGAGGGTTTAATTATTTCTGGCGGAGATGAAGTATTCCCTCGCCCCGCGGATGGCGGGGCTGTGGGGCATTCATGACGGTTTTGCTACACTATGTTTGCAAAACCTACTCATTGTCGAACCCACGCCACTATCGTGGCTTTACCGGGTTCAAACCCCGATTTCGGCACAAAAATAAAACGCCCAACAATGGGGCGTTTTATTTTTGTGGCGGAATCGTAATAAATGACGGTATTAGATATCTGTTGTGTATGGATTGTATACAAATATATTGCCCAAATAAAGTTTTTTTATAATAATCAAATGAACTAAAGGTGCTTTCATGATAAAATATTTTTCAAAAGATTTACGCTCTGCAAGATTAGTGTTAAAACATTTAGAACCTAATATACAAAATGCAAAAATCATATTTGCTGCGTTAAAAAATGAAAATCCACAAGATTATAAATATGAACCTTTGATGAAAACCCCAAAAATACTGCCAACATCTGTCTCTGATACCTTGAAAATGATGCAATATCATGCAGAAAGCGAAAAAAACGATGCATGTATATTTTATATATTTCATAATAGTCAGTTCATCGGCGTCCGAAAAATATCTTTTTATAAAGAGAACCTATCATTAAAATTAAACACCGTATGGTTGCTATCAAATGCTCGTGGTCATGGTTTTGCCGCAGAATCATACCGCGCTATAGAAGAAATCGCATTTAATAAACTAAAGGTTAATAAAATCATGCGTGTAAATATTGTAGAAAATAAAGATTCTGCAAAGCTAGCTGAACAAACTGGTTTTATTTTAGATGGCGTTTCTAGACAGGCAGTTTATATGAACAAAAAATTTTATGATTTAATGACATGGTCAAAACTATATTCAGATTATTTGAAAGAACACAAAAACTACCCAAAACGGGCATAACATTTTTGGGCAAGTTATATAGTTGCAGTGGTGTTGGGCGGATTTGGCGCGGACGGTGATATACGCAGGTAATGTCACCCATAAAAACTGCCGGAAACGGGGCGAAAAAGAACAACCCGTGGGATTACCACGGGATGTTCAATATTACTGGCGGAGTATGAATACAATACGAAGAACCACATACAAATTCCGCTTTTACAGGGAATTTACAGGGATTTTTGCATTTATTTTATAAGAGCAAATTTCCCTGACATTTCTGGAGCTATCGTTTCACCTATAGAGCAATCAACATCTCCACACAATAAATCCTGTAATTCTTGATTCAAACTATTTAGTTCAACAACAGATAAATAAGCGTCCGGATGTAACAACAATTTTATATTGTAACGCTTATTGCTAATTATAGACAGTTGATAAAAAGCAATTGTTTTATATTTGCTAATAATGTCATCTATTGTTGATACTACAATAGTTTTACCATTGTTTTTTATAAGATTTTTTGTTCTTCCTGCTATTCTAGTGATAATCCCATGTTCTTTGAATTTATCATATTGATTTTTAGTCATTTCAACTATGTCGCCCATACGATAATTTATAAGTGGCATATGCTCGTTCTTAAATGACGAAATTACCAATTCGTAAAGATTATCTGCGTTTTCAATTTGGATAAAATCCACATCCAACAATTCAGGGCATAACGCCAACTCGCCATCTTGGTTTGTCAAAAAAACATAGCCAAACTCTGTTGTGCCGTATAAATCAAGTACCGGACAAGACATGGTCTGCTTTATGTATGATGTTATACTGATTGGAGAATATTCATAACTAAGTGTCATCACTTTGGGTTGTGGCAATGGTTTAGTAATATTGTATTGTTTCATTTTATACAAGAATATATAAAAATAAATAGGATCAACATCTAAATAATAGACATTAAAACGTTTCATTTCGTCTATAATCTGTAAAATATCTTCTTTGGTCCAATCCCATGGATTATGTTGGTAATTAAGATATAAAGTACCATTTATTATGCGTTCTTCATAAGACGGCGTATTTAAATAACACACTGTATTTGAACAAATGGCTGTCGTCAAAATTGCCTTTGGCAATTTGTCTTGTATAACTTTATGCAAAAGCGGATGGTTTTTATAAGTTCTGATATATTCATTTTGCCACCAGCCCTTGTTTCGCATGATTTGCATTCTATCCGATGTCGTACCAGATGTTGTTGTATATTCTATTTTATCTTCGGCTATTAACTGTTTAAGGCGTTGGGTCATAAAATTAAGCGGAAAGCCGCGTACGATATCTTGCTTAAACAAATAAGGTATACCCATTTGATTTTTTTGTGCCACCGTATTTGAATATAAATCTTTATATAATTTTAGATCGAGATAACTATTGTTCATTATGTTTTCCTGCGGTTTTAATAAATTCACTAAATATGGTTTCGTATTTTGGCAAATTTGTTCTTGTTTTTTCTGGGTGTCCCTGTATTCCGATGACAAAGCGGTTTTTATCTTCTGATTCTATCATTTCGATCACCCCATCTTCAGAATATGCAGCCACCTTCAATTTATCACCTAACTTATCTATGCCTTGATGATGAATGGATGAGGTCACATACTTATCACAATTCATTAGTTCATATACCTTTGTCTTTGTAACTATTTTTATTTCGTGGTAGTTTATCCAACCATCGCTTTCTATATAATGATTTAGCGACGTGTCAAGATTTTGAACCAACGTTCCGCCATGGGCGACATTTATGATTTGCATACCACGACAAATTCCTAAAACAGGCTTATTGTAAGAAACAAACGATTTATACAACGCCAGCTCAAAATCATCTCGCTTGCTATCTGATTTATTAATGGCATCTATTGCACCCCCAGGAACGGCACATGATAAATCTGAAGAAATATCAGGACCGCCCAACAACAGCAATCCATGACAAATAGAAGCAACCCCATCAATGTGTTCAATCCCAATGTTGGATGGAATAATCAATGGTACTGCCCCATAATCCGAAATTAATCTAACATAAGCATCGGACACATAAGAAAGACGCTGCGACCTTGAAAAATTTATGTCCACATTAGCATTACAAGATGACACTGCGATAAATATCGGGCTATCTAATGACATATGTTCCCTCCTTGTTTTAATTAAACAAAATTTTATCAAAATAATCTGCAATACACTTTATTTTGGTTCCATCCGAGCAAAGTTGTTGTTCTATGATGTCTGGTGCTGGGAACCTTTCCCCCGAAGAAATTGCAGACTCTAAAAAAATCCCCATAATCGGATTGACTTCTAGAATATAATATTGGTTATCTTCAACAGATTTTATCATATCTACAATAGTCGTAGTTATACCAATAGAGGCGGCAGCTTTTAATGCAATATCTTCGCACTCTTTGTTCACAGGAATATAAATATGCTGCCCACCAGAACTAATATTTGTTTTAAAGGCATGGGTTCTTTGACGGCTATACCCACCTATGACCTTGCCATCAAATACCTCTATACGATAATCATGAGTTCCAAATTCTATGAACTTTTCTAAATAATAATCATTATAGAATCCCTTAGTCGCCTGACAAAAGTCGTCAAATTTTTCATAATCATCAAACATTAATATACCCTTTCCTCCATGATTTCGGCGTGGTTTCAAAACAACCTTTTTCCAGTCGCTAAATACTTGCTTTATTATATTTTTATCGAACTCAGCCCCAATAAATAATGATGGTGGAACAGATAGACCAGAATCACGCAAAAGGCTATTTGCAAGCATTTTGTCTTTGGCAACACTAAAAGCATCATAATGATTAAATACCTTTACGTTTGATTTGCTTAAAACATTTAAAATATCATTTTGAAATTGGTTTTGTTCATCGGCATTCATGTGATAAAAAGCATCTAACGCAGAAAGATTATACCCATCTGCAGTATACACTTTACCATTAAGAATATAGCATTTTCTCATATCAAAATCAGAAATTACCTCATAACCCCTGTTTTGTAATTCTGCGATCAGTTTTGTTAACACCTTTTGGCCGCCATCATTACGATAAAACCATAAACCAACTTTTTTCATAAGATTTTCCTTTTTTCTGTTAATCTATACCAAGTAACACATTATCACAGTGCCATTTTTTGTACGCGACTTTTGCAGGGTTTTCTAAGATGTCGTGTCGTTTCAAAACACTATCTAATAATTCTTCTTCACCCAGATTTCTTTTCTGCAACCCCTTACGTGCAATCAAGACAAATTCTCTGCAATAAATACGCCACTTATCTAGGACAAACTCACTTAGCATTGGGTTAAGAGACGTTGACAACCTACGATTGTTTATAAAATTATAGAAATCTATTCTCATATCTTTACAAAGTTTGTCTATCAAAGAGTATGCTTCGGGCAGAGCCTCTGATATACCAAGATTAAATGCACATGGACCAAAGGTATCATAAACAGGCTGTTGACAATCATCACGGATTTCTATGGTATGACGCTTTGTTAGTTCTATTGCCTTGTATGAACGAAAATACTGTAAATCTGTAATCTGTGGCGACAATGTTGTTTTATTGCCTGTAAATATATTATATGCAAGCACGCTGTCTTTAGAAAAGTATTCAGCAAGTTTGTACGGTCCAATATATAGGTATTCATTATCGCGACAAACATAATACATACTGCGTTGCAACATATTGTCGATAATATCATCATTTGTTTTTATATCGTGATAATAGCCAACATTCTCTGAACAAAACGCAAACATGCTGTGCCACCATAAATAGTCCCTGACGCATGCCATTCCTTGGAAGTCACATGTTTGGGTCAGGTCAACAGAATTTGAAAACAGGAATCCTTTGATACAACCTAAAAATGAATATATGTTTAAAAGTTCTGGAATACTATGATTTATATCAATGTGTGTTTGTACTGCACATGAATACGCACAAAAATCATCATGATTATGCAAATACGATTCCTTAGCCCCCTGTGCTAAATAATACTCTGTCAATTGATAATGTGGCAATTCCAATGCTCGCGTATTTATTTTTTGCCAATGCGGATGCAAACCACAACCGCACAACATAAGATTTTTAGTTTTCATGAAATTTTGCAGTGCATCATAATAACCCAAAAAACGTTTTTTGATCTTCATTAAACTATCGGATTTTTCCATTGAAAACTCTAGGGTATTGATACTGTATTCAAAGGAAATAATATCTTTTTCTGTCTTGTGTCTAAATATTAGTTTATCAGGAAAGAGCTGTATAAAGTTTAGATGATTTATTATAAAATTTTGCAGGTCATGACTATGATCGCCGGAATAGTCTTCTTCTTTGCTTACAATGGATAGCTCTATTTCTATTCCGACATTATGTAGGTTCGTAGCAGGGACGGACAAAAACAGCCTATGTAATTCTTGCTTTACATCATTATCGCTGAGCATTTTTACCTACCAATTCACGAAATGAATTACATTTTTTGCAAACATTCATTTTGCCTAAAATAGCCCTTCTGGTTAATAACAGATTGTTTATATCCAGTGTATCATCAGTAATTTTTCCAACAATATTATCATAGGCAAAATCTTGGAAGCAGCCAACTATTTCCCCTTTGAAATTTATGCACAAACTGGAATCACCAACGGGACAAAAATCAGGCTTGTTTTGAATGCTTTCTAGTTCGCTTTTTGACAAATAGTCGCTTTCTGGCGCAATTAATCCATACTTATCTATTAAACTATAACGCAGAAGCTGTTCAGAGTTCTGGGATTTGCTGCCCCCCCTGTTCCATAACGGGAACAGTTTAATATTATCAACACCACGTTCTTTGAAGAACGCTATCGTCTGTTCCAACCCCGGATAAATCACCGGCCCACCAACAAGATGAATAACTATCTTATTCTTGTCATAAGTTTGAATAATATTTTCAATATTGCCCCACACTTTGTTATAATCCAACGTTGTGTGCACTTTTTGAAAAATGTCTGGGGCCAGGGAACTGATGGACAGTCGCAATTTAGATACGTATTTATTTAAAGCTTCTAATATACTATCATTAACACGAGTCCCTGTTGTAACCAATGCCAAGTTAGGCAGGGAAGAGAAAATTTCTAGCAGCTTTTCAATATTTGGGTTCAGACTCGGTTCTCCCCTGCCTGAAATAGAAACTTCGTATATGTTGGGAACATCTTTTATTTTTTGTGCAATAATGCTAGCCATAGCAGGACTCATATGTCCTTTTTCTTTTATCACATCACGCGGACACATGGCGCAATTCGCATTACAAAAAGAAGAAGACTCTATATTAATTAGCCTATTTTTTATCATAGCATAAACTCCAAATCTTTTAACGCATTTATTAAACAGTCTATGTCTTGCTTTGTATTATACAAATAACAGGAAACCCGTATTCCTCCATTTATGCCGTAATTGTTATATAATGGTTGACAACACTGATAGCCCGTATTTAACACTATACCATAAGTATCCGACAGTACCCTAGCTAAATACCCAATGTCAACACCAGTGTTTTTCAAACAAAACGTTAAATTCGGCAGATGCGTTTTTGATATCTTAAACGGCAGAATAATTTTGGGCAATGTTTGAATTTGAGAAATTAGATAACTATCAATTTCTTCCAGATATTTATGTACATTGTGTAAACCTATTTCATTGATATAATCTATTGCCCCCCCAAAACCCAAGACCCCTTCTATGTTTGGGGTTCCTGACTCAAAACAAAATGGCGGAACTTTGTATTTAACTTCGGAACCAGTTATTTTATCCACCATACCACCCCCATAGAAGGCCGGCAATAAGTTGGGAAAATTTCTGTTGTGAACATATAAAACCCCAACACCTGAGGGTCCTAACATTTTATGAGCCGAAAAAACAAGAAAATCACAATCGATGTCTTTGACATTAAAACTTATGTGTCCTGCGACCTGAGTTGCGTCCACCAATGATAAAACGGAATGTTTTTTACACACTTCTACAATTTTACGAACATCCTGTATATTCCCTGTTACATTAGAAGCAAAACTGAAAGCAACCAATTTTGTATTCGCATCTATCGCCCGTTCCAGATTATCGATATCAATATTTCCATTTATATCAAGCTTGATTATTTTCGTTTTTGCCCGACATTGCCACGGTAAAAAATTGGAATGATGTTCCAACAACGTAGTCAAAACAACATCATTTTCTTTCAAACCAAGCATCAAACTTAATTTATTTATAGAATCTGTGGCACCAGATGTAAATATTACTTCTTGATGATTTGCACCAATAAAATCTGCTACTTTGCATCTAACTTCGTTAAACTCCAATGTTGTTTCTTCTGATAAAACAGAGGTCCCACGATACACATTTGATGTACTGGAATTATAAAAATTATTGATTTTGGATATGACTTTATTCGGTTTTAATGAGGTCGCTGCACTATCTAGATAAACAAGTCTTGTTCCATTGACATTCCTTGATAACATAGGAAAGTCGTTTGTTATACGATTTATAAAACGTACGCTAGAACCCATAAATCGTCTCCTTAAAATTATTGTTTGTCAAGACGTTGCAGACAATTTATTGCTTGCGTTAGGGCTTTTTTTTTGTAGAATTAACGGAAACTTTGAGACAAACAATAGAATTTAGAATGGATCTTACTATGACATATAAAGAACAAAAATCTTTGGACAAAAAAATTAATTTTGAAGAGATTGAACAAAGATGTATAAAATTTTGGGCAGACAATGAGGTTTATAAATACAATCCAAACACCCCCAGGGGGGATACTTATATGATTGATACACCGCCCCCAACAGTGTCGGGGTCTTTGCATATTGGCCACATATTCAGTTATGTTCAAACAGACGTAGTAGCAAGATTCCAAAGAATGTCTGGCAAAAACATTTTCTTTCCAATTGGTTGGGACGACAATGGATTGCCGACGGAAAGACGTGTACAAAATTATTATAACATCGCATGCAATCCATCCGTTCCATACAACCCAAATTTCAAACCTGTTCATAATCCAGGTGACATGTCAGATCGTATTGAAGTTTCTAGAAAGAATTTTATAGAAGCTTGTGAAATTCTGACCAAAGAAGATGAAAAGATTTTTGAAGAAATTTTTAAAAAGATTGGCAATTCTTATGATTGGGATTTACAATATTCGACCATTGGCAAAGATTCAATCGCAATATCCCAAGCTTCTTTCTTGGATTTGGTTGCTGCAGGCATGGCACAATCTGTTGAAGCTCCAACAATGTGGGATATCACTTTCCAATCTGCAATCGCCCAGGCAGAAATAGAAGATCGCGAAGTAAAAGGTTATTTTCACGATATTGAGTTCAAGGTCGAAGGCGAAGAAGATACTTTTATTATCGCAACAACACGCCCTGTGTTATTACCAGCTTGTATAGCAATTGTTGCAAACCCGGCAGACGAAAGATATAAAAAGTTCTTTGGTAAAAATGCTATCACTCCGTTGTTTGACATCCCTGTGCCAATCGTACCGTCTGAAAACGCAGAAATGGACAAAGGCACTGGCATAATGATGGTTTGTACATTTGGCGATATTACCGATGTGCAATGGTGGAAGCAATCCGGTTTGCCAATTAAACAGATTATTGGCAAAGATGGTAAAATCGCGAACATTGTATATGGTGAAGGTGCATTTGTCACACTAAACAAAGAAAAAGCACAACGAAACTTTAATAAAATCGCAGGATTAACAATCAAAGAAGCACAAGACAAAATTGTTGAAATGCTAAAAGAGGACGGCACCTTGAAAGGCGACTTAAAGGAAATTGTGCACCCTGTTAAATTTTATGAAAAAGGTGCATTACCCCTGGAATTTGTGTCGTCCAGACAATGGTTCATCAGTTTGATGCAAGAAAAAGAACGTATGATTGACGCTGGAAATAAGATTGATTGGTTCCCTGCACACATGCACAGCAGATATGAAAACTGGACCAAAGGATTGAACCAAGACTGGTGCATCAGTCGCCAGCGTTTCTTTGGCGTACCGTTCCCGGTGTGGTATCCAATTAATGAAAATGGCAATGTTGACTATAACAATCCTATTTTTGCACGTAAAGAAGACCTGCCGGTCGATCCGATGTCTGATGTTCCAACAGGATATACCGAAGAACAACGTGGACAACCAAATGGTTTTGTTGGTGACAAAGACGTTATGGACACATGGGCAACTTCTTCGTTGACACCACAAATTGCGATAAATTGTGCATCCGACAAAACAAATCTGTCTTTGCCGTTTGATGTCAGACCACAATCACACGACATAATCAGAACCTGGGCGTTTTATACCATTGCCAAGGCATTGTTGCACGAAAACACAATTCCGTGGAAACGTTGCTTTATCAGCGGATTTATCATGGATCCAGACCGCAAGAAAATGAGTAAATCTAAAGGCAATGTAATTACCCCGATGAATTTAATAGTTAAATACTCGTCTGATGCGGTACGTTATTGGGCTTCTAGGGCAAAATTGGGAGCTGATGCAGTTTTTGAAGAACAAATAATGGAACAAGGCAAGAAACTGGTTACAAAAATCTTTAACGCCAGTAAATTCGTTCTGAACATTGTCGAAAACGCACACATCAATATCAAAGATGACTACAAGTCGAATATTATAGAGCCAACAGATAAATCTTGGTTAAAAAAATTGTCTGATGCAGTAAAAGGAGCTAGTAAAAGTTTTGCACAAAATGATTACGCACAGGCCTTGGATATTATTGAAAAAGCCTTCTGGGATTTCTGCAATAACTATCTTGAAATTGTAAAAGGACGAGCATACAACTCTGACAATAAATCTGCTATTAATGCATTGATGTTCTCGCTTGATACTTTCGTTAAGCTATTTGCACCATTCTGTCCGTTTGTAACAGAAGAAATCTATCAGGCGTGCAGTTGGGCCAAAGGAAAAACAATCCATTTAGAGCCATGGCCAAAAATGGAAGATTTTGATAACAAAATAGCAGAAAGCACTGAATTGTATGATGCGCTGAGTGTAATAAGTAGCGAAATTAGGAAAGAAAAAACAAATGCTAATGTTAGCCTAAAAACCCCGGTAACAAACATCAAAATTAGTGCACCTGCCAAGGTTATAAATATAATAAAACAGGCTCAAACGGATCTGTATAACGTTGGCACAGTAGCAAAAGATGCAATATCATATGTAATTGCAGACGAACTGTCTGTGAGTGATATAATCCTGGGACAGCTGGAATCAACTCAGTAAAGACCTACTCTTTGCCCCCCACCACTATCGTGGCTTGTTGGGGGAGCCCCTTATTTCGGCACAAAAATAAAACGCCCATATCGGGCGTTTGATTTTTGTGGCGGAGTATGAACATAGTACGATTTATCACATACTAATTCCAACTTTTTTCTCTAAACGATGACAAAAAACCAGATAAATTCGGATTAATTTCAATAGATTGCACCATTTTATATCCTCACTTTAGATTATTATAGTAATTTAATCCTCTTTTTTCAATAGCGTAACAAAAGCGCACCTATACTTTTGAACCATCTACCTTCTGACCCAACAGGAAGCCAAACATGATGCAAAATGACAGCAGCGCATTCCAGCTGCATGACATAAATGGCAGGTAGCTTGCGTGTTGTAATCCCCCAATCGATGTGTCCATGTTCCCGAAGAATCCGAAAATAAACACGGTAAGGACACCAGCACCCAACAGCTTTCTAAACTGGCTTGCGTTTTGTGTGGTTCTGTATATTGATGTCGATGCCCATATGTACAGCATAAGGACCAAAGCCCCCATCAAATACCCCATCTTACCCACGATACCGGCAAACATAAAGTCAGTTGGGACATCTGGCAGGTTTGTCAGGGCCTGGATTGATTCTGGGTTTGAACCTATCAAACTGCTGGAATGTATAACTGCCTTTGCTGCCTGAACTGTGTAGCTGGTGCCATACATAATGTGTTCCAATCTGGCATGCATATAGCTATTTGTTAGTACACTATATGAAAAAGCTGCTACCAATCCCAACCCCAGCGCAATTGATGTGTAGAATGCCATAGGCATATTCTTGCGCGTTTGTATCGACATTACAAGGAATACCAAGGCATAGGCTGCTGCAATTATCATATATGGGGCCATGATCGCAGTAAACATGATAAAAACTGTTATTGCAGAGCATCCTAACCATATCCTGAATTTCTTCTCCTTGGTTGTTTCTTTGCTCAGCCAGTTGGACATCAGTACAATGTATGCTGGCAAAGTCATCATAAAAGGATCAATGTTCACAACACCAAACAGAGGAACGTATCGAGCTGCACCACGAATTATGTGTGGTTCAACCATGGTAATCAGCATTAAGAAACATCCAAACGCCCCCAGTATGTAGCTGAACTTGATCATGAATTTCTTGGACATCTTGCTGCATCCAACCATCATTATGATTCCAAATATCAGATATGGCAGATATCGTCCGAACAAAAAGCCCTGTGGTAATCCTATGCGCACATCCTGAAATGGAGCCAGCAGATAAATCGCAATCGTCCCAATTGCTATCATTACTGCCGTAGCAACCCATAGCGAGTTATTTCCTGTTTTTAGCCATTCTTTGCCTTTCATTATCACATTCATTGCTACCTCCTTTGTTCTGCGTTTTATTCTGAAAGTATTTCTATTGCTACATTTAGCCATTCCTTATAGACATGTTTCCCCTTAATCAAATCATTGAATTCTTCATAATACTCTGTTCTCAGTATGAGATGATTCCCAAAACCCATCGGCTTCATAAACCAGTCTTTGTTGCCAACTGTGTTGGTTTCAACCCATTTAACCGGTGGGAATAATTTCTCTATACTTGTTAAATCCTTGAATGTTGTGTAGTCGATAAAATACAGACCTATACCGTCCTTGTTCTTGGTTATAATCTGGATAGCACCAGCCCAGCCCATTGCGCCGCCCTCGGCAATCGCAAAGAACATGATGTCTTCTGGGTTAATCCTGTCCAGGGTTCTCTCTGTGAGCTTATCAAACATCATCTCTTTATAGAGGACTTTATTCCCAGGTCGTATGCGCAGTTTTTCATGTATTACGCTATCGCCAACCTCTATGCCATACTTGTCACATTCGCCAGCATTGATTTCCATCACTGCCACTACATTAGATGCGGTGTGTATTTCTGATGACAGAGCTGGAACATTCTTATCTATCTGAATTATGTTGCCACACCAATCTATAAACAGGAAGTCAACTGGGAACTTTGTGTTTGCCGTGTTCATATTTGCTTGAAAACACGGATGTCCTGGTTCCCTAGGATTGGTGGAAAAATATATCATTCCAGTTTTTTCGAGTATTTGATTGAACTGGGATAACCCTCTTGCAGATTGTTCGTCTGTTTGAGGTTCCAGCATTTTGAATGTTACAGTTTCTTTTGCTGTAATTACATCCACGTATGTGTAGCCCATTTCTGATTCATCCGCACCAGTCACCAAATTTTGCCACTTTGTATATTCATTTCTGAGTAGATTATTCCACTTTACTCCTCTGGGTACATCGATTGATTTGTACTTGTAATGAATCTTTCCGCCCCTTTCTGAATTCTCTATGTAAACATGAAGAAACATACCGTTTTCTTCTGTCATGACCTTACTTATGTAACGATTACCATCTATTATTGATTGACTGTCCCCTAACCATGAACCTTTGGTTTCATCCCAGTCTTCATCTGTTACAGAAACCGCACACCATTGAAGCTGTCCTGTATTGGTCCTAAATACAATTTGTGGTATATGACTTGCATTGTCTGATACCTGTATCAGACCGCCGCCTTTTTCCTTTATAAGGTTGCACGCTATTTGAACGGCAAAGTTTTCCTGTTCATATCTGGACATTTTTACTGCCGCATCATCAGCTATCGCCAATGGGTCAATAGGTTCGCCTGTTTCTGCATCAAACAGATTCCAACTATCCTTGTCTTTCACATTATATGTTGTTTTGACTCTTCTGTCTGGGCCAACATAAATTCCATATCCATGTGGTCCATGTTCCATAGGAAAATCTACCAATATGGGGAATACAACGGGAATCATATTATTATTCTTCGCCATATGAATGTGCTTATATTTTCTGTATTCCTCCAGTTTTGATTTGCCATTCAGAATAACATCAAACAATATCGAGAACATCTTGTTTTTATATCTGAAATTCATATCGTCAAATGCAGGATACAATCTTTCTGTCTTTATAAATGTGAAATCTTTCGGTGTTTCCAGATTATGTTTCCTGGCCATACTTTGAATATGGTATCCGGCTTTTTGCATTACAAACCGGTCATACTGATAGCTTTTATGATAATCCCCAAACAGTTTAAATATCGTCCTCGCATTATCTCTCTTATCTTCATAGTTAATAATGAACCTTGTCTTATCGCCATTTTTTTCCATCATTGCTGCATTTCCGTGCAGATCACCGCCTCTCTTTTCGTCAGTCGGAATGGGTGTTTTGGAAAATTCTTCGTCACCAAACAACATCTTATAATCATTCTTGCCGGCATCGGCCTGGAATAGGATTTTAGTATCGAAGCAGTCTATAATATCCTGTGTTATATAGTTACTATCTATCATCCAGGGATATCCTGTGACCAATGAATAAATCCCAACGTCTGGTCCCTGTGTAGCTATTGTCTTTATATAATCAACAATGCGTTTCTTTTCATTATTCATTAAATCATAGGTATCACCAATAAATACAAAACGTTTTGGCAGGTATAATAAATCCTCGCCCATAGTCTTTCTTTTTTCAATTTCAGCGACAATGTTTTGGAGGCAATCTAATGTTTGCTCTTTGTCTGCAATTGACACATGTGGCAGATCGCCCCAACACAGGTCCCAATCAGCTCTTCGAGGATTGCACATTACAACACTTATCTCTTCTGCTGGTGTATTTTCTACCAATGAGATGATAAAACTTGTTAAAAATCGGCTTTTGCCGCCACCCCCTGCAACATAAATTGAACGCAAGTCATTTAGGTTCTTAATAACTGGAGTTCCGTTTTCCGCATTTCCCAAATTTACAGAGAAGTGTTTAATGCTCATGTTGTTATCTCTTAGTTACAATAGGTTAGTATCACATCTAATAGTTTTATCATTGCGATGGTGTCTTGGCCGCAGTATTCATGCAGGTTCTGCATCATCTCTTCGGTTTGTGCCGGTGTTTGTTTGCCAATCATAAAGTTCATGAACTGGTCGCTGGCCTCGGTTCCGTTGTGGATCCCCAGGTTCTCGTACGACATTTCCGGCACAAAAGCTGGTAGTGTCTGCTTGATTGATGCGCTGCCGTTCTGGCATGGGCGATACAGGCCACGTTCCTTGAATGGCTTTAACAGATCTATCATTCTTTCATTTATTGCCAACAGTTGGTCTGCATATTCTGGAAAGTCACGTGCCATTTCTGTATTGCGACCTTGTTCAAATCCCTGGTTATAGACGATAACGGATCCAGTGGTCCCGATGGTTTCTATCAGTTTCTTTATCAAACCTGGTCTTGGATCTGTGCCGGATTCATTGTGCAGGTATTCGTAGTGTTCCAGTTCGCCCCCAGAGGTCTGCTGCACATGCAATGAAAACTGGAAACAAATCTGCTGATATGGCCTTGAATTATCAAATATTGGCACAGCCGACTGAATGGATTCATAGTCTAAGAAATACAGTGGCCATTGCAGTTGGTCTGTAAATTCCTGTAAGACATCTTTATTTATATTCTCATTACCGCTCAGATATGCCTCAATATCGCCCTTGTTCATCTGTCTGCAATGTTCTTCTGCTGGCACATTCTTTAGGTCTGCCCCATAGGCTGCGTACATTTCATCTGCCAGCGCACCACGGAATACATTAAACACTGAAAATGCTGGTACATCTTTCCAGCAATGATGCTGATATGGACAGTCATAGAACTTGTTGCACTTGCCCTTAGATATTGCAATCCCCAATTCTGGGCCGTCTAACACCGCACGAATGCGTTTCACATCTGCTGCGACTTGTTCCATTGGCTGCAGTTCTTCATTTGCATTATGCAGCATAAATAGTTCTTGAATATCCAGCGCACCATGTCTGACGTATTCTGGGTTCAGGGTCATGATAAAGCAATCACGTATTTTGACCCCACATTGTGTGAATACGTATTTCTGGAACGAAGCATCAAGGTAGTGATATTCGTGTGGGTGGGAAGTTGATTTTACCTCTATGATATCCCATGTGCCGTCATTGTTATTACGAAGAATGTCCACCGCACAGTATTCGCCTGTCTTGGTGGATAATGTTGCCTCGTAGATATATGGATCATCGGCTTTAATGGCATCTTGTGTACGCCATGCTGCCTCATATTCCCATGGTTTGGCTGTTATAATCGTGCCACCTGGGAATTTCTTCTGTGCCAGTTCACCAATCGCAGTTCCTCGTTCCAGGATTGCCATGTTCATTTCAGTCTGGATATCCTTGCGCAATTTCTTGAACCATATTGCGTTTGGACATTTTACCCCTAATACATAATCTGATTTTGATATTTTGAACATCTTCTCTTTCCTTTTTTAGGAATCTTACCACTATATTTTGGGCTTGCAATCCTATTGTTTGATTTTATCGTAGCAATAATTTTTCGGCTTTCCAGTCGGTATATTTATCTAAGTCCAAATCTGTCGCATATGATTATTTTTAATTGCTATTTTTTACGCTTTTTATATGATTACATCAAAAAAGAGGGATAGTATGCGCAAGACCTTAAATTTTGATGAGTCAAAAAATACCTATGTGTCTAAACTTGAAAAAATTTATGCAATAAGCCCCATTGCTTTCTACGACACAGTGAATGCACTTATTGGTTCTGATTGCTATGTTGGCGGTTTGAAATTTTCTGCTGTTACAGAATGCGTTAAATTGCCAGAAAGAGAAAAAATATATCCTGCAACTATCTTTCACCCCTATTATGAGATCTTTATACTAAGCGATCAGAATATATTGCTGGATAAAGAAAACTTAAAAAAGCACATTGAATTGATTCTTGACGAAAAACATTTTCCACAGATTATGCTTATTGCTGCCAATAAAAAGAATATGAAAGTTATCTTGTCCAATCTGGTTGATATTATACCCCCAAAAACAGATGACACAAACTATAACCTGTCTGTTATTACAAGTACTGAATTTAACCGTGTATACGCCACTCATAAAGATATAGCCATTATGGATACATTATCCAAAATCAGACGGGCGGCGAAATAAATTTAAGCCTTGTCTTTAGGCTGAATTTCAATATACAAATATTGAAATTTTCCACCCGACACATCAGAAACGGACAGGAAGTCTTGCCATTCAAAGTTATATACATTTTGTATATTTAAATTGGGACGAGTTTTTTGTATCTCTGCTATTCTTTGTTCGGGACAACGATCCGTTACCATCCATTGTTTCTCGCCTTTATCATGCTTGCCACCCTCCATAGAAAAATTTGAGTAAATGGTACCTGTATGCGACCTTGTATAATTTGAATCATTTGTTAAAAATATACAAACGCCTCCATCATACTCATTTTGTGCAACCAACTGTTCGGTTCTGTTGATGTCTGCCCAAAAGTCATACGCCCCGAAATCATAAGCACTCTGATTTTTTAATAGTTTACAGGCAAGTCCACCGTCATCTTTCGTATCAGGCACATCTTTTATCGCTTGTGTCTTGTATTTTAATTCGATTACATATTTTTTTTCGCCATCTTTAATTACAATATCGGCATAAACATATTCCCCTTTGGTTGTCATGATATATTCTGGCTTTTTAATCGGATATTCCAATCGTACTTTGCTAGGGAATTGTTTTTCCAATTTCATAGCAAAAGCGTGCTGAAAATCCGCCTCGGATACGAAAACTCTTTTTTCCAATTTATTAAAAGCTTTCTGGATTTTTTTTAATACATTACACATGTCTACCTCACACATCTAAATTGTACAAATAAATCTAATTCTTTGCAAGCATGTTCACAATACTGACCAATATATATTCTGCTATATAAGGAGTATGTATACGCTCTGGCTGTTGTGATCTTATACTGTAAACTGCATCACCATGTGATAACAATGTCAAGGCATTTGCATCTGCACCAAGAATATGTTGCAGTTCGGATTCCGGCAGATTAAATACAACCCTGGTGTCAAACCATGCCTGCAAGTTTTCTGACAACTCAACTGTTTTGTTTCCAGTTGCGATACAGTAAATACCGACAGATAGTCCTTGTTGCAATATGCGGTGCACCACTTGCTGTGATTCTGGTGTTAAATCCGTAATCTTGTCTATAACCAGTATCATTGGGGTGTGCAAAATATCGCTATTCAACGTTCTGGCGTTCACAAGGTCCAAGATTTTCTGTAATTCTTCCACATGATTATCATCTGTTATTCGTTTTGATAAATGCGGCAATCCATCTATTACACTATATTCATTCATCGTATCAACAACAACGAAAGTGACTTCTGTTGAATCTTTACAGGTTGCTAAAGACATCAGCATGGAAATGATCAAGTTTGTTTTACCTGTTCCTAATCTGCCATCTATCAAGATATTTCGAGTTTCTGATAAATCCAACACACAAGTTTTACCCGAAACATCCACTCCTACAGCTACTGGTAGCAATGCAAGACATTTCTTAAAAATACTGGATTTTAACAAATCTTCAAGTAGGAGCGTTTTGCGTTCTTGTTTGGGCAGATATATTTGTACATCACCTGTTTGCGGTAAAATCCTTGCACTGCCATCGTTCGCAATGACAATATCAAAAATCTTTTTTGGGGTTACTCCTGCATCGGGAACAAAATTGAATAAATCGAGCAAGGGACCTGATTCTATATTCGTGATGCGCCCAGGAACCTTTTGGTCACGAAGCACATAATCTAGCAAATCCGCTCTGTCTTTTAATCTTGCCTGATCACTTTTTACCTTTTTGCTGAAAAATCTCAAGAACTCTGGTTTCATCATACTTGCCTCCTGGATTACATTTATCTTATTACATCTACAACAAAGTTCAATTCAACAACTAGATTATACGACCAAATGTGTCGTAGTTAGGTTGTTTTATATTGTTTTTTCTGATACAATTATTCTTAACAAAGAGGTTGATTATGGCCGTACGTGATGACTATCGTAAGTTTAATGAGTTGCTGGATTTGATTCAGCAGTTTTGCAAGCCTATGGCTGGCATGACCTATGAGGAAATCATGGAATCAATGGGGTGCAGTCGCAAAACCGCCGAACGTACTGTCAAGTTTCTAACCGAACGTTTTGGTGATGCCTTGGTTGTTAGTCCCGATGCAGCCAATCCGAAACAGCACCGGTTCCGTCTTGAAATGCCAGACGATCTGCCACCAGAATACATTTCCAGTGGTGATATGCTGGCCTTGAATGCTGCGGTTAATCGCATTAAAAATGAAGAAATCCATCGCAACCTGGAATCACTGGAATACAAATTGAACCGTATCTTGCAGATGAAAAAGTCCATTCGTGAACTTAATGATCTGGAAGGTATGATTTTATCACGCACCAATACCGCTGCGCCGTTTCCACATATCAAGACCGATGATAAAGTTGTCGGTATGCTGCAATATGCGGTCATGTCTTCTACCAAGGTAAATATGACTTACCATTATCGTGATGGTCGCAATGAACGTCATACCGTTTGTCCACTGGGGTTCCTATATGGTCACAGCAATAATTACCTGGTTGCCTATAAAAATAGCGATAAAAAGAATATTCGCACCTATATCATTAGCCAATTGTCTGATATTGAAAATACCGACAAACGGTTCAACCCTGGCAAGTTTGATATCAAAAAGTATGCTATGGAATCTTTTGGCATGTATCATTCTGAAAACGGCCCTTATGATGTTGAGTGGTTGGCGGATGCCGATGTGGCAGATGCTGTTTTGCGCTATACTTTCCACCCAACCCAACAATTTATCAAGAATTCTGATGGTACAGTCACAATCAAAATGCGTGCGGATGGGTTTAAGGAAATGTCTTGGTATCTGTTCCAGTGGAGTGGTAAAATCAAGCCCATCGCCCCTGCGGAACTGGTTTCCACCTATAACGGTATCCTGAAAGACATTATTCTGAACAGCCAATCCGGCAAATAAGTCATTTTTGGTCGCAACATCTTATTCCAAATTGACATTCTGACATGATGTTCTAGACTACCCAAAAAGGAGTCTGTTATGCTTTACGGTGCGATTATTGGTGATATTGTTGGTTCTATCTATGAATTCCGGAACCTGCGTTCCAAAAAATTCCCTTTCTTTGCGAAAAATGGGTTCATCACTGATGACTCGTGCATGACCATAGCCTTGGCCAGCGCAATCAAAGAATGGAAAGAAAAAGGCGGCGACTTGTCGCAAATCGCTGCTGAATCCATGCGTTTAGTTGGCAATCGCTACCCCGACAAAGGGTATGGTGGAATGTTCTGGCAGTGGTTGCGTGATCCAGACATGGGGCCATACAATAGCTGGGGCAATGGTGCCGCTATGCGTGTATCGGCTGCTGGTTGGCTTGGCACATCTGTAGCAGAGGTTAAACGCCTGTCCTATATGATTACATCCCCAACGCATGACCATATTGAAGGTATCAAGGGTGCTGAAGCCGTTGCTATTGCAATATTCTTGGCTCGCAATGGCTGCTCTAAGGAAGAGATAGCCGAGTATATAGAAAAAAACTACTATGACATGTGCGATTGTTTGGAAGATTTACAAGCAGACTATGATTGGGATTCTTCGTGCCAGGGAACTGTTCCACCGGCATTGCAGTGTTTCTTTGAATCCACTGACTATGAAGATGCAATCCGGAACGCTATTTCCATCGGTGGGGATTCGGACACCATCGCAGCCATAACCGGTGCAGTTGCTGGTGCTTATTATGGCGTGCCTGCTGAGCTGAAAGAACAGGCAAAAAAATACATTCCTGCTGATTTGCTGGAGATTGTAGAAGAATTTGAAAACAAATAAGGTGTAGGCTATGTATGACAGAATCATATTTGATGCAAAGCATTTTCTTCTTGAGGTTGAGAAAATTAAAAAGTTTTGGTTACACCCGAAATATAATAGACTACGCATTGAAGCCCATAAGGATACGCAAACTGCGGAATTCTATTCTATCAATAAATCTACAGGACTAGAGACTGCGGTAAAAATTCCAGTCCGGGTCAGAGAAGACACCACCATCTATATTAAAACCGTTGGAGAATTCCTAGATATAGTGCAGCTTTTGCATCTAGCGAATGTAGAAGATAGTGGTTCTCTTATGTTGGTACTTGAGAAAAATTTTGGCTACAAAAAACGGTTTAACATAAGAGTCTTTTTACCCATGAGAGATATTATCGGTTCCTTTGATCCAATTCCCTAGCCCAATACCACACTCTCTACTCTACATCTACAATATCGGCGCCATATATGTCGGCGATGTCATCAAATGGGATTTTGGTTTTGACTATGGTAATGTATCGGTATTCGGGGTCTATACGGGTGACCATGCCCGTTATGGTGTCATAGGCATCGGTCCGGTAAAATCGCACTGTTATCATCATACCTTTTTTAACCAGCCCGAGCTTTTTAGATAACCGTTCGGCGGCATCGCCAATCAACTCCCGCCTGGGCTCAACCACCCGATTTTTAGCCAGCACCATCGCATAATACCCACGCAGGGCCGCGAATGGCATAAACTGTTTTGCACGTGCAGTATTATCAGCCATTATGTCCCCCAACCAAAGTATTACGTTTGCGGCCTGTGGATTTCTCGTGATAATTTATGCCACGCAGGACGGCATTCTTGCCAAACTTGCCCTTGATATCCAACAGCGCATGTTGCAGTTTACTTTCGCGTTCATCCGCCCTTGTGTCTGCAAATAAATCCAGTTGCAAATGCACAGTATCCGCATCAACCAGGTTCCCCAGCCCCACCGTCAATTTATGTATCGGCGTGCGCCGGTCCGTTGTTTCCCGATACAATCGCATAAACTCCGCCACCAATGATTTATAGGACGATGTGTGCGCTGGCAATTTACGACTGCCCCCGGTTGGGCGTCGCACATCACGTGAATACCCCACCGACAGTGATATTTCATCCGCCACCAGGTTCTTTTCCACCAATTCCAAGACCAGGTTATCCACCATTTCCTGCATCACAATCATCGCATCATCAAAGTTATAGTCCTCAAACAGAATCTGGCCGTTGGACAGGGAATGGGATTTCGCCTGATAATTGTGAATGTCGGCAATCGTGCACGGCTCGATGCCGTTCGCATGATCAATCAGGTATTCCGCATTTGTGCCGAATTCTTTGTACAGGGTTTCGGGTGGCATCTGCGTCACCCCATACAGGTCATACACACCGTACTTTTCCAATCGCCTTGCAATTCCCGCACCGATGTTCCAGATGTCCGTTATTGGCCGATGATGCCACAGGTGCTGGCGGAACGATTCCGCATCCAAGTATCCGATATGGTCGGGGACTTTCTTGGCCGTGATATCCAGCGCAACCTTGGCCAGGAACAGGTTCGTACCAATGCCGGCGGTGGCGCATATTCCCGTCTCGGCCCGCACCGCATCCATCAGCATTATCGCCATTTCTTTGGGCGACCGTTTATACATTTTCAAGTAAGGCGTGATATCGATAAAGCATTCGTCAATGGAATAGACATGGATGTCTTCGGGCGAGATATAGCGCAGATAAATACCGTAAATCTGGGCAGATACCTCCATATACTTTTTCATGCGGGGCATGGCGGTGATGTATTCGACCCCACGCGGGATTTCAAAGATCCGGCAACGATTGCGAATCCCCAGCGCCTTCATCGCCGGCGTTATCGCCAAACAGACCGACCCCCGCCCCCGTGACGGGTCCGCCACCACCAGGTTTGTTGTAAATGGGTCCAGCCCACGGTCAACCGCTTCGACCGAGGCAAAAAAACTCTTTAAATCAATGCAAAGATAAAACCTTTCCGCCATTCCGTGAATCAGTATAAACCGAATTCACAGGATGTCAAAAAGGATTGTATGGATAAAGAAACCCGCCCAGTTGGGGCTGGAATCGTTTAGTTTATTTTCACAATCGGTACAGTTCTGATGTTTTGAGATTTTGTTTTGTATTTATAAGTCCCCATTTGTCTAAAACATTTTTTGTTTGGCACTTTAATCACTTGCGCATCGTAATAGATTTGCCCGTCATCATTTGTTACCAAAAAAAGCAACGAATCAAAAGAAGAATCTATTGCCGCCAGTGCCATGTTTGGTGCCAACACCTGAAAAACAGTAAGGTTTGAAGTTGTTAAGCAATCGCCCGGCTCATCTAGCATAGTAACAACTGAAGAATCTGTAGGAGCAGTACCTGCAATAAACAAGCACGACAATACAATACCTGTTACCATCCCTAAAACAAAAGTCCAAGTTTTGCTCATTTTTTTCTCCTTTGTTTTATTCTACACATGAATACGAATACGCTTCTGGCATTCTGTACATATTATTAGATATCGCATCTATGAATACGGGCAAAATACCAACCATCCATCCAATTGGAAATACGTCCAAAATAACCGCAGGTGTATTTAACTGGCGCATAACTGTCTTTTCGGAACATGCCGAATTAGATGACTTGATGGTCAAATCATTATTTGAAAATATAACCATATCTTGGTCTGGCTTTATCTTGTACACACCGCTATCGGCAGATACGGTTATCGTATCTTTGGAATTGTTATACAGACGGGTTTCATGATTGCTGCCGATACCCAATGTACCACATGCCGACAAAGCAAACAAAATTGGTAAAATGCCAAACTTTTTCATTACAATCCTCTTGTTATACTACTGTAAAGTCTAATGAATAAATCCCCATAAATCAATATGGTTTTTGGGATAAGATTTGTGACACAAGTAAATCTGCTGGGAGTTGTGGGTAGGATGGCAGGTCTGCGACCGGCACCCAGCGCATATCATCGTGGACGCGCAATTGAATTTCGCCGGTATAGTCCAAAATCTCGTATGTGTGCAGTTCTATAACCTTGCCGGAATCCGTTGTGTGTTTTGCGATTGTAATCAAGTCGCCAATTTGCGCATCTATCCCCAATTCTTCAAACAATTCTCTGTGCAGGCATGTTGGGCCGTCTTCGCCATCTTCAAACTTGCCGCCGGGGTATTCCCATTCGCCCGCCAACGGTTGGTCTGCCCCACGTCGCATCAGCAGAACTTTATCACCATCTCTAAAAATCGCAGCAGTTACTTTCATTTTTTTAATCCATTTTCATCTTAAAACCAGGCTAAACAAAATTCACATACATTTCAATTAAATAACTTGACTTATGCCACTTTGTAAGCAGTAATTGCGTGATGTTAAGCAAAGGAGTTGAATATGCCAAAACATCCGGAAATTACTATTAAAATCACACAACCAATTGATAATACCCGTTTGGTTTTGCAATGTCTTGATGTGTTCTGGAAACATGGGATTCAAAACGAGGCCGAAGTGTTTATAAACGACATCGCACAGATGGGCTTAGTGCCGGCTGTGCAGGCTTGGTTTAATGTTGAAATAGAGGCGCAAAAATGAGAAAAAGAGAGTTGCCCAAAACCATGGACGTATTAAAGGCATTGCCGTATTCAGAACGGGCAAAGTTATGGGCAAAATATTCGCCCTACCCGTTCAAACGCCAGAACCGTTCGTTATGGTACTATATTCAATTCGACCGGTTGGGCCTACGAATAGAGAAAAAGTATCTGGTCAAAATCAAGCGGTATAAAGATAATCCATCAGAGTGCGTGACACGTGCAGCACGGACCAAATACAACCTGACACCGGGGGCGATTATACGCAAAGAGTTCCGCGGAATCATGCATGAAATCATCGTCAATGACGACAATACGTTCACGTATAATGGCGAAAAATATCGCACTCTGTCCGCAATAGCCAAAGATATATCAGGCATCAAGATTTCGGGGCCGGATTTCTTTGGGCTGAGCCAAAGGAAAAGCAATGACAGTTAGATGTGCGATTTATACACGAAAATCAACCGAGCATGGGTTGGATATGGAGTTTAACTCATTACAAAATCAGGAAGAATCATGCAAGGCATATATTGCGTCCCAATCGTTCAACGGTTGGCAATATTGTAAAACATACAGTGATGCGGCGATTTCTGGTGGGACTATGGAACGGCCTGCCCTGAAACAAATGTTGGACGATATGGCACGTGGCTTGGTTAATACCGTGGTGGTTTATAAGGTTGATCGGTTATCACGTTCCATATTAGATTTTCATAAGATGATGCAGTATTTCAACAAGTATAACGCGAACTTTGTGTCCATAACCCAATCGTTTGACACCAGTACATCTATGGGTAAATTGACGCTGAATATGTTGCTGTCGTTCGCCCAATTTGAACGAGAGGTTTCATCCGAACGAGTACGGGATAAAATACGCGCAAGTAAAGCAAAAGGCATATGGATGGGTGGCATGCCACGGTTGGGGTATGATGTCGTGGACAAGAAGCTGATTGTAAATCCAGCCGAAGCCGAGCAAGTTAGACAACTGTTTGGTAAATACTTGGAGCTGCAATCTGTGAACGACTTGACCCTGTGGGCCGAAAGCAACGGTATTCGCGCCAAGGCATGGACAACCGCCAAGGGGGTGCAACGCGGAGGGAAACCGATTGCCCCGCATAGCATGCATAAGATTCTGCGAGATAAAATCTATATCGGAATGATTGAAAATAAAGTCAGCAATAATGTTGCCCGTGGCGAACATCAGGCGATCTTGTCGCCAGATGTATTTGAACAGGTACAGGATGCATTGAGGGCGAATTCTAACAATACCAGTCATCGCAGGCGGTCGCCAAACCTGCTGTCACGAAAGCTGTATAACGACAAAGGTGTACGTTTTGCCAATCAGCACGCATGCCCCAAGGACAAGATGGGGCCATATTACTATGGGACACGGGGATTCTATCTGCCGGCGGCACAGGTGGATGAAATAGCCATGTCTGTTGTAGCCGAGTTTCTGGACAGTGATATGAGTGCCCTGTCTCAGAATGGAGTCGTGGCTTTAAAACGGATTGTGTGGGATGACTTGTCATACCTGCAAAGACGAGAATTGGTTCGCGTTATGATTGACCGAGCTATTTATTCACAAGAAAAACTGATATTTCATATCAATACCAATCCTCAGTTATTCAATGCATTTTTATCTGAATATCACATTAATCAAAATGCAAACCCAATGGAATACACGGTAAATGGCGATAATGTGACGATTGTGCGACCGGTTGTACTGCGTCGATATGCTAATACCAGATTTAGCGGAGGGCGTAATGGCACGCTGAGCATTACAGAAAACAACCACCTGATATTAAAGGCCTTTGCCACCGCATGGAAATTTAGAGAATTATATGAAAGGGATGGGGATATCCACAGAATATTCCAAGAAGAGCACACTTCACCACGCCAGTTTTACCGACACCTAGATATCGCGTATATGAATCCGGACAAGGTTAATGAAATCCTGTCCGGAAAAATACATATCAATGTTAATGATTTATTTCAAATTGCAAAAGGTAATCAGTTATAATGATTTTGTAGGGTTTCCTGTTTCCATCTCCGCACCGACCATATGGCCATTAAAACTATACTTCTTGTGTTTATCCAAAAATATTTCCCTTAGAACTTTATTTTCGCGGCGTAATACATTATCTGAGTCAGCAGAATCTTCTGCGGTCTGTGAAAAATATTCTGATAATATGTTCCATTTCAAATCGTCTTTGGCGTTTTCAATCTCATCTTTGTTTTCATAATCTATTTCTCGTCCAAGTACAATTCCGACACTCTGTTCGTTCATATGATGCACTAATGCTTCTATTGTTGATATTTTTCTTTTTTCGGTATTAATTTTTTCGTACACACCAAACAACACCCCAAATATTTTGTATAACACAAACAACAAACCCGCAAACAATAAAGCATTGGGAATCTTAACGATGACAATTGAAAGTGCGGCATACACCCAGTTCCACCCATTCGGAACAAGACCGACATTAATAACTTTCAGCTGTTCTGAAAAAAGTTGCAAAGTCTCAGAAATGTTATGCAGAGAAAACCAACCAACCACCAATACTAAAAAAATCGCTAACACCATGCATCGACCGTAGAAGCGCATATTTCGAACGGATTCTTCTTTAAATTTTTTTACATTATCTATAATTGTTATATTTTTTTCTATTTTTGCTTTATGTTTTTGGTATGCAACATCTAATTCTTTTGTTTTCGCATCGATTTCTTCTTCACGCTTTTGTCCATCAGTCTCCAACTTTTTAATCGCATTTTTCAACTTTTGTTTTTCATAATTTAGCGATCCTTCTGGATATACATCAGCATCATCAGAGACTCCAATTTCATTTTTTAGTTCTTCTTTTTCTGTTTTTAATTGACTGACATCACTAATCAGCCCTTCTTTTTCCAACCTGGAATCTGATAACTCCTGTCTGATCACATCAATATTTGATTGCAATGAAGCCAACGTTTCCTGTGCTTGTGATATATCGTTTTGTAGCGTTTCACTTTGCAATTCTAACTTTTGGTTATCCGCAATAAGCTGTTGTCTTTTTAATGCTAATTTAGAATTCGGTACTGGAGCCATTTTTAATCCTTTGTTTATTACTCTACATGTAGGATTTTTTTGACGTTTTTCAAGGGAAAAACGTGCGAAACTGGCATCGGGATTTTGAGGCTTGTATGTAAGTGGTGGGATTATTCGATTATTTGATAACTTCGTTGTACATACTGGTAACTTCGTGGCGAAAAAGTGGCTGAAATCCGCCTAAAAACAAAGCCCCGACAGATTTTGTCGGGGTTTTGATTATTTCTGGCGGTTCATAATATACTCGAAAATTCGATACCTTTGGCTCGTCATGCGTTTTTACCTTTTTTACATCATCTATCGCCATTATTTTTTTAGCCCCACAAAACCCATTTTTACCCCAAACAAAGCGATATTTTTTACCCATTTTTACAAAAATAAAACATCGCTTTTTTACGGCGATGTTTTGTTAAAAAATTAAGTACTTTCAGTACCTTATTAGTGGCGGAGATGAAGGGATTCGAACCCTTGATACCCTTGCGGGTATACTACATTTCCAATGTAGCGCACTAGACCAACTATGCGACATCTCCGAATCTAAACTATTCTGCGTCCGCGGCAACATCAACCGCTTCTTCGACGCTGATTGCGCCAAGTTCGTCATCTGTCAAACTGGCTTCTAACTCTGCATCTATTTCTCGCAACAACGGATCTTCGCTTCCAACCTCGAGATTAGTTTCAGCATCCGACACACTTGGAACTTCCTTGTAAGACTGTATAAATTCATGCCGAACTGCATTGACATCCAATTTACCACTTGCAATTTCACGCAATGCAACAACCGTCAATTTGTCGTTGCCACGTTCAACCACGGGTTCCGCACCACCATTCAAATCACGAACACGCTGAGATGCCAACATCCCCAGTTCATAACGACTTTCCACATATGGTAATGTATCAGAATTTGTTGTACGCGCCATTTTAATTCCTTTGTTGAAATCATTTTTAGTCAGGTTATAATGCCATTCGGATGATTAAAATGCAAGCAGAAAATAAAAAAAGTAATATTAAAACATTATCTTTCGGCTGTCGGTTGAATGCTTTGGAGTCTGAAAAGATTAAAAATATGCTGGATCAGCATATGGATGTGGCAATTGTAGTCAACACTTGCGCGGTCACAGCCGAGGCAGAACGTCAATCGGGTCAGGCGGTGCGGCGTATAGCGCGCGAGAACCCAAATGTCGCGCTGTTTGTCACTGGGTGTGCTGCGACACGTAACCCGAAACTGTTTTTGAACGTATCAAATGCAATCGTTATTTCAAACCACGACAAGATGAAGTTAAATGCATACCTGGGGCAACAAACAAATATAGAAAAGCCGGAAATCTTGAAATTTAATCACAAGGACACAAAACTGTCTAAACAGTTTGTACAGATTCAAAATGGTTGCAACCATAATTGTGCGTACTGTATCACACGACAACTGCGTGGCGTTGCTGTTTCGTTTGAATACGAGAATATCTTGAGAGATGTTCAGCAAGCGGTCTGTGATGGGTTCGGCGAAATTGTGCTGACGGGGGTGGATTTGGCATCATACGTCCAGAAAGAAGGCGACAAGATTTATTTAATTTCTGATTTATGTCGGCGCTTGTTGGCAGATGTATCTGGAATTGAACGGTTGCGCCTGTCATCGGTTGATCCGGCAGTGCCTGACATTGATAATGTTATAGATTTAATTTTAAGTGAACCGCGCATGATGCCACACCTGCACTTTTCAATGCAGTCGGGATCCGATACAATTTTACGCGCCATGGGACGGCGACATACTGCGCAACGCGTTAGAGATTTAGTCGCACGGGGCGCTGGCAAGATTACCTTCAGTTGGGATATTATTTGTGGTTTCCCGGGTGAAACTGATAATTTGTTTTATGAAACAATGGCATTGGCGAACGAAGTAAAGCCAATTAAAATTCACGCCTTTCCTTTTTCGCCCCGCCCCCACACCTTGGCCGCCAATATGCCGGAACAAGTTGACCGGTCTGTATCAAAAAAACGGGTTAAGATTTTAACCGATTTGGCCAATAAAAATCGTGCCGAGTTTATGCGTACCCGGACGGGAACAGTTGTTCAAGTTCTGGCCGAAGAAAACAATGTCGCACGGTGCCCACATGATATCGCAGTGCGGATTCAGGGACAAAACATTCCTGCCCGAACAATCTGCAATGTTGTATTGAATGGCATTGATGGCGATTATTTTGTTGGCAATCTAATTTAGAACTGATAACATCTAAATCATGAAAAAGAAAATTATCGCTTTATTTTTTACTTTATTGTCTGGGATGGCCGGGGCGGCCGAATTTAACACCAAGGCAAAATCCGCGTTTCTGATTGACTATGATTCGGGGGTGGAAATTGTTGCAAAAAATGCAGATACATTGATGCCGCCATCATCAATGATTAAGTTGATGACTTTGGCGGTGCTGTTTGATGAATTAAAGGCGGGCAATATCACAATGAACACACGGTTCCCTGTGGGGGAAAATGCAGACTATAACCGCCCCGAATGGTACCCTGCCAGCAAAATATGTCTGGTAGCAGGCCAGGATATTTCTGTGCAAGATTTGATTTTGGGACTGATTGTGTTGTCGGGTGGCGACGCATCCGTTGTTGTGGCCGAACAACTGGCGGGGTCCGAGACAGCGTTTACATTAATGATGGAAAAAAAGGCGCGCAGCATTGGGATGGAAAAGTCAACATTTGGAAATGCCAGTGGCCTGCCCAACCCAAACAATTTAATGACCAGTCGAGAATTGGCGATACTGGCCGAACATTTGATAACAGACTATCCAGATATTTATCCGATGTTTGCAACAAAACGTTTTGAATTTCAAGACCATAAAACAGATTGGTGTCGTGAATGGGGACGCACGCATACTATGAACTATAATAAACTGTTGTTCAACATGCGTGGCGCAGACGGTTTGAAAACAGGACACACAAACGAAGGTGGCTATGGCATGGTCGCCAGCGCCAAAATCGGCGGAAGACGATTAATTGCTGTCATCAATGGCTTTCATGGCAAAGGACACGAGGCCTTGGCAAGCGAAGCAAAAAAATTGCTGGAGTTCGGTTTTGCGAATACCATCAGCAAGGTTTTCTTTCAGCCGGGCGATACGGTCACAGAAATCCCAGTTTGGTACGGCAGACGCGCAACTGTGATTGCAACTGTGAAGAAACCGTTCGCTGTGACACTGGACAAAGACACAGATATGAAAAACGTTCGTGTGTTGGCCCGCTTTAACGAGCCCCTGGCGGCGCCAGTTCACGCAGGGGACGAGATTGGGCAACTAATCGCAGAACAAAATGGACGTGTCATCGCGACAGCCCCACTGGTTGCCAAAGACAAAGTCAGCAAAACCCAATTCCTGGGACGCGTAATTAAAAATATCAAGGTAATGTTTGGATGGGAATAAAGTATGGCACCGCGTAAAAAGGCTTTGAACGAATATAATTTTCCACACCCGATGGATAACGAACATTTAGTTGGTCATGCTGATACATGGCGTAATTTTATGAATGCTTGGAATCAGCGAGACTTGCATCCAGTGCATCCCGTGTGGATATTGACTGGGCCGATGGGAATTGGTAAGGCAACTTTGGCTTATAAAATCGCCAAAATGGTATATGGGAATGTCGGTGATTTCTTTATTGTGGATATAGACAGAAACATTGACAAGCAAGGCAATCTTAAAACAGATGGCAAAGTGATTTCTGTGTACACCGTGCGCGCGATGATTGATAAAATGCAGATGTCGTCTATGTCTGGGGATTGGAGGGTGATTCTGATTGACTCGGTCGATCAATTGAATACATTTGCATCAAATGCTATCCTGAAATTACTGGAAGAACCGCCTGCAAAAACATTATTTTTATTAGTCGTTCATCAATTGTCTAATGTATTGCCAACGGTGCGTTCACGCGCACGTGTGGAAAAAATGCGACCGTTGACGATTGCTCAGTTGCGGGAACTGTGCGTAAAGTTTATGCCCGAAGACGAAATTAACACCGAGACATTGCGATTAGCAAACGGCAGTTTTGGAAAAATCGCAAATTTGAAAAAGTCTGGTGGGGATGTTATTTATGCAGAACTTATCGAAAAGCTTGGAAACAAACACAGCAGCAGTTCGGATATTATGGCATTAGCGCGCAAAATCGCGCCACACCCTGAACTGTACGGAATTTTATTGGATTCGATTGCGTATTTTGGGCTGGCGGATTTGTATCCAAATGCAACACGCGCGATTGCGGATATAAAGAATGTGTATCTGGAACCAGAGACAGCTATATTTAAAATTATAATGGAAATAAAAAAATGTTTATAGACACACATTGCCACCTGACTGATGGATACTGTGATGGCGTTGATAATAATGAAATAATTAATCGCGCTGTGGATGCCGGCGTCGGTGTCATGATTTGCCCAACCGCAGACCCAGCCGATATTCCCGCAGCGTTAAAGTTGGCAGATGCGCATAAAAATATATTCTGCACAATTGGAATCCATCCAGAATGTGCGCCTGTGGACGCAAAACAGCTTTTGACAGAATCCGTGTTAACAAATTCACGGGTTGTTGGAATTGGCGAAATTGGCTTGGATTATCATTATGGGGCTGACACGCGCGCGCAACAAATTAAATTGTTTGAACAGCAGTTAGATATTGCAAAAAAATATGCCCTGCCCGTGGCAATTCACACGCGCGAAGCCGAGGACGACACCACCGCCATACTGACAGGAGATGTGGGCGGCGTTATACATTGTTTCACAAGCTCATGGGATTTGGCAAAAAAAATGCTGGACCGGGGGTTTATGTTTTCTGCAAGCGGTATTTTAACATTCAAAAATGCGGGCGAAATTCGTGAAACTTTTACCAAGATTCCATTGGACAGAATTGTTATCGAAACAGATGCACCATACTGTGCGCCTGTGCCATATCGTGGCAAAGTCTGTGAACCAGCGATGGTTATTGAAACGGCGCGTGTCCTGGCCCAGGTCAAGGGCGTATCGTTGGATGAACTGGAAAGAATTTTAGAAACAAATGTAAAAAGCCTGTATCCAAAGATAAATTTTTAATCTGAACCAGATGAATAAAATAATATTTACAAATACGTAACGATTGTTATACTTATATAGTACATATCAAAAAAAGGAGAAACTTACATGAAATTCAAATTATTAGCAATTGGCGCATGTGCATTGGCATTGACGGCATGTGGGGATAACACAACCCAAAATCCAGAAATGTTAAAAGGCGCAAACTTTATATCGGCCCAGCCTGGGGTTGATATCACATTATCTTTTGACCCGGTTGAAATGCGTGTGTATGGCGGGGTTGTAAATCGCTATAATGGTGGCTATAGCGCGGACGGCGACAACATCAAATTCGAAGGCTTTGCGTCCACTATGATGATGGGTGATGCCGAGGCTATGGAAACAGAACGTGAATATTTTGAGTTTATGCCAACGGTCGAAACATATGAACTGGCAGATGGCAAACTGACACTGACCGCAACAGATGGCAAAGAAATCGTTTTTGTTCAGGTTGAAGAACTGCCAGGCGACACAGCCACGACTGAAACAACCGAAGAAGCAGCTGAATAAATTCGTTCATATTCACTTGACAAGGGCCGAAACAAAATGTATAATTCGTCGGCGTTCGATATGAACACGGCAGTTTTGGCCCCATCGTCTAGAGGCCTAGGACACCGCCCTTTCAAGGCGAGAACACCGGTTCGAATCCGGTTGGGGCTGCCAAAATAGATAAAACCGCATTTTTGCGGTTTTTTTATTTATTTTCTTTGCTTTTCTGTGGTTCGTAAGTCGGGTGGCAAAAACGCCCACCGTTTTGACAATTTACGAACTTTTAGAAAAGAAAAGGTTAGAAATCTAACCTTTTTCTTTGTCCATATTCATAGTGTATGTTTTTATTATTTTTCATATTCATGAACAATGTCTAAATCATGCGAAGATATATACAGATTCAAGTTATATAAAGTTTCACAGGCATCTTTTTCGTGTTCTTGCAATTTTTTATCGGTATTTGTATATAACTTTATGTTATTCAAATCCCAATTCTTTGAAATTTTAATGGCTTCTTCTGCGGGAATTTCTACACGATGATTTGAATACATTTTGACGGATTGACCATCTTTCGAATGTACATTTAAAGTGCTGAATACGTATAGTTTTTCACCATCATATTCGACCTTTTCACCAATTTGGTCGATACAACGTTCTATCTTTTTTGTATCTTCTTTTTTTTCACATGCTGTAAGTAACATGGCTGCTATTGGCAAAATTAACAAAGATAATTTTTTCATTTTTTACTCCTTGGTTATAGTATCATTATATCATAAATTTTTCAAAAACACTTTAACATCTTTCCCGAACAACAATAAAATCTATTTGTTGCAATATTTATAAACACTCAGGCAAGTCGTTCGTTGAATTAAACAATACGGTTTGCATGCCTAAAGTTTTCGCAGATTGTGTGTTTTTAGGGTCATCATCTATCAAACAAATTTCAGAAAAGGGGACTTTCAGTTTTTGTTGTATTTTTATAAAAAACACAGGGTCTGGTTTTGATGTTCCGATGTTGGCAGATATAAAAATATTTTCAAAAAACTCGTGTAATTCAGGTCTGTGTTCCCAAATGTAGTTCATACGAACATTTGTTTGGTTAGAAGCAATATGAAAATGGTTTTCTGGATTATGATGTTTGCGGATCCAATCTAAAACATCTGGATTGATTCGCGAATCTCGGGACAACCAATATTCCAAAAATTCTTCCGCTGTTATTTTTAAATTATGTTTTTGCAAGAAAGTATTAACGTATGACCGTAAATCATCATTGGTTGACAACATAGTAAAAAATGGTTCACAAAATAAATCTTTTAAAATTCTTGGGGATTGTCCAAAATCGTTTTTAAAATTCTGTGACCAATAGAAGTTTACGTTGTTATCTTTATCAAAAAAGAAAGTTGTTAATAAAGTATTATCCAAATCTATTAAATAATGCATAGCGTGCTCTTTTTGTTATTCATTATACCGCAATATACCATGATTATTTCAATAAGTACATCAAAAACACCTTAATATCTTTCCCAAACATCAACAAATCATGAATAAACCTTGTTCGTGAATTGCACAGATGGCCCTGCCAAAATAAAACGACCACCATTTCGGTGGTCTTTTTATTTTGAATCAGCAGTCCCGACCGGATCGGTCAGAGCGCCCAGGCACATTTATGTGCCACACGTAAACGAAGTGTACGTGACAGATGGCGCGCATGACCAATACGCAGACAAACAATTAGCAAACCTGCAAAAACGGATATGCTCAATAGAGTTTTTGTGTCTGGGTTTGATTATTGGTTGTCAAGGCGCGAAGTTGGGGCTGCCAAAAATTCAAACCGACCGCAACGGTCGGTTTTTTCTTTGTTTTCTAATACTTTCACAAGTTCGTAAATTAGGTAGTAAAAACATGCCCCGTTTTGCACATTTACGAACTATTAAATTGTTTTGATTATCTGCATTTTAATAAAATCATTTGTTCCCAACGATTGATAAAAGCTAAATCATCTGATTGTTTTTCTATGTTTTGACATATGTCGACCAATTGATAATTGCCATTTATTCTGCGCATTAATATACGACCACCATAATTCAATCTTTGCGTCAATTGTTTTAAAACAGATACTTTGATGTCATCATTTACAAAATCTAAGATATTGGATAAATGTATAAAATCATATGTATTATCACCCAATTTTGCGTTCAGGTGTTCAATATCAGTCCAAATAAAAGGAAATGTTGGCAAATCAACCAGATGTAATCCTTCGTAAAGTGATTTTTGGTTATTTGTATCCGAAACATGATAATAACCTGGCGGTGTTCCAAAGTTAAATAATGCGAATTTTCTATCCATTGTATGAATATATTTTTGTTCGTTTGAACCTAAGTTTTGCATAATACTCTCAAAATTTGACACAGATGTAATGTTCGGATTGTTCCATAAATCTTTTAATAATTGCCAATAGCTGTCAAAAGTAAGCGTTTTTATAGCCAGTGTTTTAATATCCATAATTATTTTGGAGGCATATGTTATATCAAAAGTAGTAATTTGTTTAGCACCATACATTTTACAAAATAATGGATGGTCGCCAGATGCCGATACGGTCAGAACTTTTTCGCAGTATTTTTTATCTTTTCCGTTATACATATAACGGTTGATATCTTGGTTTGCATCTTCATCTGTTGCGATAAGATATGTCGGCGAATACGGCCCAAAGGTTACCCGTGTTGTTGAATCATGACATTCCATATCATGCAAGGCTCGGTCAAAATCTATTTGAATTGCCAATTTGTTTTTTCTCTTATTGTCGTTTATAATATAATACAAAATATATAAACGTCAATAATTTGCATAACATAGTTCAGATATGATAGTATTTATTCAAAAAAATCTTAATTTCTTTCCCGAACTGTAATAAATCGTAAATAAAATCAACTCGTGAATTGCACAGATGGCCCTGCCAAAAATCAAATCCACCTTTGGGTGGTTTTTATTTTTGTAAAAGCAGTCCCAACCGGATCGGTCAGAGTGCCGATATTGGTGCGTACGCACCATATGAAAACGCAGTTTTCGTGGGCAACGCCCACAGGCACGCATGGCGAATACGAGAATATACAATTAGAAAAATCTTAAAAAATCGACCAAGGGAGATTTTTTGATTTTGTTTATTGCGTATCGAGGAGCGATGTTGGGGCTGCCAAGATTGATAAAACCGCATTTTTGCGGTTTTTTGTTGGATTTCCAATACTTGTGCAAGTTCGAAAATATGACGCGCAAAACTGTACCCATTTTATAAATTCTCGAACTTTTTAGAACAAAAATGTCAAAATTTACCGGACATTTTCGGTTGTTTGTTCTAGCAATTTCTTTAACCCCGCTAGAGTTTCTCTTGTGTCCAGTGGCCAAATTTGGTTCAAATTTTTATCAACGACCCTATCTTGCATTGTCAATGGTCGCACAACGGCATTATGTGTGTCATATTTTTCTATATATACTGGGGTATCCGACTTTAATTCTTTATCGCTTATAATGCTGCTAAAATAAAATGGGACACGCAAAGCACTTTTAATATCGCGTGGGTATATCAATTTATCATTTGTGGCCAGTATAAATTCAAATTTGTCACCATTAAAATCATGATATTGAAAATACTCTTTGTCATCAGTATCGGCAATTCTAACCTTGCGATACAATTGAACTAAGTATGTCAGTTTGTCCAGGTAAAAGGGATTTTTGGCACTTGTCGCAATACACGAACAGAAATCGCGGACAGATTCTGCTAGTTCCTGAGTTTGTTTTATTGTACCGTCCCTTGATTGTGCAGCTATCGAATCTCTGCGTGACGATGATGTCAACAGCTGCTTGTATCCAGTCTGGTCGGATATATTTTTTAAATAAAACAGCTCGGAAAAAATCTCAAAATGAACAGATGATTGTAATTGCATTGTTTTTGCCTTTTTGTTTTTTACACTCTCTGCTCACTAAAAAATGTTTTTTTACACAAAATATGCTATCATAATAATACCTAAAGTCAATGTATTTTAAGTCACTTTGATATCCACACATGTATTCAAAAACACCTTAATTTCTTTCCCAAACTGCAACAAATCGCGCATAAAATCAGCTCGTGAATTGCGCGAGTTGCCCTGCCAAAAAATCAAAACCACCTTTGGGTGTTTTTTTATTAGATTTTCAATCGTTTTGCGAGTTCGTAAGTTGAGCGATGAAAATACAGCATGTTTCGCCAATTTACGAACTTTTTCGGGTGTTCTTATTGATAATTTTTGTATATTGATATATAATTTGCACAGATTCTATAATAGAGGCACAAAAATGATTTATTATAATGTGAACGATATAGTTATAAGGGATATGGTTGAAACAGACCCGGAGATAATTACCCATGAAGAACATTTGCAAGGCTGGACAGACCAAAAAGTTGAAAAATATACACGCCGATTAAAAGATGTTGCCGACGGAAAATGCGTATCATTGGTTGCGGAATACAAGGGTAATGTCGCTGGGTATTTCAATGTGTATCCAAATTCAATGGGCGGCTCTTTTGGCGGTAAAGGATTACCTGAATTGGTTGATTTTGGGGTGCTTGCAAAATACAGAAGACGCGGTATTGGTAATGCTTTAATGCAAGTGGCAGAAGATATAGCACATAGATATTCAGATACGGTTTATTTGGGGGTTGGCATAAATCGTAATTATGGTTCTGCACAAAGATTGTACATCAAGCGAGGTTTTATTCCAGACGGAACAGGTTTATGGTGGAATGGAAAAAACCTTGACCCGTATGCCGACTTGAAAAACGACGATGAAGCCGCAATCTATATGTCAAAGAAGTTATAATGGACATCCAAAAAATTCTTTAACTTCTTTCCCGAGCCGCACAAATCGCGCATAGTATCAACTCGTGAATTGCGCGAGTTGCCCTGCCAAAAATCAAAAACACCCGTTTGGGTGTTTATTTTGATGTTTTTGAAACACGGTTATAAACTTCCATAAGTTTTTCAACAGAAGTTAATTTTTCATGTTCTTCCTGTGTCATAATGGCGGCAATTTGGTATTCTTTTGTGCCTTGGTGTGTTGCATCAATCATTTCGTTTAATTCACATTTTCCATTTATTTTGGCACGATTAAAATTATATGCACCATTTGCAGGGTCCAACAATTGCAAACCATTAGACATTTTTACTGCTACAATCTGATGTCCGTTCATATGTTGTTTGCCAATATCGGGTGTATAGACACTGACGACAATATAAAGATCTTTTATACCTGCTTCTTTTGCATATTTGGCAAACAAATTAGCACGACCGGAACAACCGACCACATATGACGGAATTTTATATTTATCTATTTCGTCAGCAGAAAAAGAAAACATATTTTGATTTGGCTTTATTTGATGTGCTGCATCTCGCAACCATAAGTTGCGATAGAAAAATTCATCATTACTATTTTCTTGTATTTTCATTTGTTTGTAATTTTCTGGAACAATATCAGCAGAAACAAAGAAATCATCTACTCGTTTTAAAACCGTGTCTAATCGTTCAATAATTTGTTGGTCGGTTAAGTTTTGGTGATGTCTGTTTGAAGATATAAGAAAATATCCAATTGTTCCAAAAATTGCAACGATTGCGATTATAATAACTTTTTTCATTTTTTACCTTTTTATCGTTCAAAAATAATTATATCACAAAATTTGCAAAAATGTTTTTATATCTTTCCCGAACCGCAACAAATCACGAATAAAATCAGTTCGTGAATTGAACATTTACAAACTTTTTCGAAATTAAATATATAACTCTGTATCTATATTTACATTTTTCACAAACATTTCATCATGAGAAACAAGCAATATCGCGCCAGTATATTGATTCAAGGCGTCTTCCAATATGCCGATGCTTTTGATTTCCAGGTTGTTTGTTGGTTCGTCCAGAATCAATAAATCTGGTTGATTGTCACCACCCAAAATTGCTGCCAAGGTTGCCTTTAAAAGTTCACCGCCTGATAATGTTCCGACCAGTTGTTGCGCGGCATTCCCACGAAATCCAAAGTTCGCCGCAATCGCATGCGCATCGTGTTTCAAGCATCCAGATATATCCATAATATTTTCAACTATGGTTTTGTCTTGGTCTAAAATGGACAAATCTTGATTTACATATGATATCTTACCATAAGTTTTAACTGTTCCCAAATTTGGTTTTAGTTCGCCACAAATAATTTTTAACAATGTAGATTTTCCAGAACCATTTTTACCAACCAATCTTATCCTTGATTTTCCATACATTGCGAAATCAAAATCTTGGAATATAATTTTATCACCATACGAATAACACAAGCCAGATATATTTATCTGTTCTTTGCCATAAAATGGTTTATTTGGTACCGGTATTTTAATCGTTTCATTTCGCATTTGTTCAGACAGCGATTGGCGCAACGCCATTTGTTCGTCTAATTTCTTTTGAATGATTGCACGCTTTTTAGCCTCGGTTTCTTGGCTTTTGCCACGCAGTGCATTTGCTGCCAATCTGCTGCGACGCGAATTATTGATTTCTTTTTGTTGTTTGAATTCATGATGCTGCCGTGTATTTTGGGCGATATTCAGTGTATTATTTAATCGCGCAATCGTTTTCTGTGCATTGTTGTATTTTGAATGAATGCTGTCGGTTTCAATTTGCTTTTGCGCCAAATAAAAATCATAATTACCCCCATAAACCGTCAACTGTCCATTATGTAATTCAATTATTTTATCCACACTCTGCAACAATTCCCGGTCGTGCGAAACAATCACAACACCATTTGGATATGCGTTCAGACGATTAAAGAATATTTGTTTTGCATCCGCATCTAGATTATTAGTCGGTTCGTCCAATAATAAAATATCTGCATTTGATTCAAAAGCACGCATTAATGCAAACATTTGTTGTTCACCGCCGCTTTTAGAATCCGATACATTTATTTGATTTAGTATATAAATACTGGCATCTTTGTTAATGGTGCCGGAATCGGGCAATAATTCCCCGGTTAACAACCGCAAAAGCGTTGTCTTTCCACACCCGTTATCACCAATAATTGCCACGTGTTCATTGTCACTAAAAACAATTGAAACGGCATCCAATAAATTATTATCGTTATATCCAAAGATACACTTTGACAAAGAAATTAAAGCCATAATAAAACCCTTGTATTGTAATTAAACAAGCACATATTTCTGTGTGTGATTTGAAAAAAAATTACAATATTACATATGCATTGGGTTTTAGCCTTTATATATATTACACACCAGTATTGTATTATAACCATTCATAATTTCAAGAAAAATATCCAAAAAACGCCACTGTTTTATGTTTTCTGCAAGATTTTTATAAGAAATCCGATCCCCCCCACACACAACCAGTTTTAAACAAATTGACAGCTGGTGGCACTGGGTGTTTAACTGCATTGGAATTGCCATCATTGAAAAAAATTGCAGATTATTGCCTGAAAGACAATCTTGCATTATCAAAACTGTATGCGCCAAAAGTGGAAATCATAGGGGCTATTTTTTTGAAAGAAAATATGATGTTAACTGAATTGGATTTGCCTAATGTACACAAAATTGGAAATGGCGTTTTAAGAGAAAATATAAACTTGGCGTATTTTAATGCACCAAAGTTAAAAAAGATTGGCGACCTTGTTATGCCTGAAAATCTGGGTTTAACTGAATTAAATCTGCCGGCTTTGCAGGAAGTTGGGGATAATTTTTTACGTAAAAATAAAAAATTAAAAATCTTTTATGCACCGAAATTAAGCATAACAAAAGGGCAACTCCTTGAAAAAAAATACAGAATTGACAGATTTTGTTGTGGCAAATAATGATATTCTTCATATATATAACAAGAGATTGGTTATGGTTCTGGCAAGGAATAAATTAAAAAAATAAAGCGAAAATTGGTATCAAAAGCATGATAAATATTGTAGCAAAAAAAAAGAAAAATCTTGATTGAAAATATTGTTTTAGGATTAAGTATAAAGAGTGCACCCCTTTGAAAAATTGAAAAAATGAATAACATAAAAACACCACCAAAAACAGGTGGTTTTTAATTATCTGTTACCTTATTTAAAATGTTTTCTTTGAAAAATTCTTGCTATCCTTATTTTAAGCCGTTCTTTAGAGGGCATATCTAATTCTGATTTGTACACTCTTGTTTCTATTTTGGTGCCCAAGCCCATTGTTGCAACAAATGTTTTATCTGTCGCTTTGGTTATTATATATATTTTATAACCAACTCTGATAATTTCTGTGTGTTTATGCATTGGGTTTTAGCCTTTATTTATATTATACACCAGTATTGTATTATACACCATTCATAATTTCAAGAAAAAACGCCACTGTTTTATGTTTTCTGCAAGATTTTTATAAGAAATCAGATGGTGTTAGAAATAAAACTAACTTATCCCCCCACAACCAGTTTTAAACAAATTGACAGCTGGTGGCACTGGGTGTATAATCTGCAATATGAAAAAGGTATTTATTGGCTTTATTTTTATAAGTATATTGACTGTGGCCGGTTGTGGGGTAAAATCTGATTTGGCGCGCCCTGACCCATCGTTTCCACGCAACTATCCAGTTTATTAAAAAAATCCCCCAAAATGGGGGGATTTTTTATTTTTGGATAAAGTGAACGCTGTATTGTGGTTTTTTATCTGACCCCAAAGCTGCACGCACAACTTTATTTGAGGCAATCTGTACCGCACGAACCAGATTGTCCCTGTCTTTGCGCTCGGCCTTGGTCAGGCCATCAATTGCACGCGCGATTTCAATTTGAATCTGTCGCTTCATAAATCCTGTTTCGTCAGTTTCAAAAATTCCTGCACTGGAAACCTCGGGCGAGCCTTTTAAAAAGCCACGTTTGTCCACAGGTAATGTCACGAACACCGCGCCATTTGAAGCGATTTTCTTGCGATTCTTGTACACCTGGTCATTGGCGTTGCGTTCTGTTTCCCCTTCCATAACAACGTAACTGGTTTCGATTGTTTCTGCGACATATGGTTCTGCACCATCAGCCAGCGCCAACATTTCACCATTATGTAATACCATCATATGCTTTGCGCCACCGCGCTCCATCGCCATTTTGCCGTTCAACATTTCATTGATGTAATCACCATGCATTGGAACAGACACCTGGGGATGAACCATATCATAAAACTTTTCCAATTCTGGACGTCCAGCGTGGCCACTGGCGTGCAGATTGTCCGTATCAAAGATTGTGTGAGTTTTGACACCCATACGCGCCAATTTGTTATACAAATACGACACATCCTGTTCACGCCCTGGGATAATAATTGCGCTGAAAACAACTGTGTCAGTTGGCATTAACTTTAATTCCTTGACCTGGCCATGACACAAGCGTGTCAACATCGCAAATTTTTCGCCCTGGGAACCAGTCAGGAATATAGCCTGTTTTTCTGCAGGCAAATCTTTGATTTCATTATGCAGATAAACATCGTCTTTGTCCAAATAACCGAACTTAATCCCCATTTCACGAAATTCCGGCAACCCAACATACGGTACAGGGTTTGGATTGCTGCGCTCTTTTATTGCGGCAACTCGTCCCGCGGCACGCGCAGCTTGCGAGAACATTTTAATGCGCGCAATACTGCGAGAATAACCCGTCACCAATACACGACCTGGTGCATTCTTCATAATTTCAGTCAAAGTTTCGCGAACCTGGGTCTCGGTAGTCTGTTTGGTCTGTCGCGATGAATTTGTAGAATCACACATACATGCCAATAATTTTGGATCAGAACCTATTTCCATTAAACGCGCGAAATCTGTTGGAGCTTCGATTGGAATATCATCGTTAAATGTCCAGTCACCTGTATGCAAAATCTTGCCCGCACCTGTGTTGATAATCAGCATCTGAGCCTCGGGCACACTGTGAGTGACATGAAATGTTTCGACCGTAAATGGCGCCAAATCCAATGTCGCACCGTTATGGTCGAACTCTATTATATCGTGCTGTGGGTCAAAATCCATTTCTATGCCCGCAAATGTGCGACGCAAAATTTCCGCCGGAAAACGGGTACAATAAATAGGCTTTCTGATTTTTGGCCAGATATATTTTAATGCACCGATGTGGTCTTCGTGCCCGTGCGTGATTACAAAGCCGATAACGTCTTTCTTGCGTTTTTCTAGCCAGGTTGTGTCACAGTATTGAACATCCCCTGCCCCAATTTCTTCGTCTAAAAATCCCATACCACAATCTACGACCAAAAATTTGCCGCGATATTTATATAAATACATATTCTGGCCGATATGTTCCAGGCCGCCCAACGCCATAAAATAAACTTTATCATCGTTGGCATCTGTTTCATGTTTGTTCATACCCTTAATCGCTTTGGGTGTTATGGGCGCGTCCGCTTTGGATGGCGCGGTCTTTTTTTCTTTTACTTTTACCATTTATAATCCTTTTTTTGTGTTTATCGTTTTCACGACCACTAAATTCATTACTAATAAAGAAAGTTTCTTTATTTGCAGTGAATCTGTGGTCGCGAGGCTTGGTTTGCCCCCATGATATTTTATTTTCAATCATAATGACACAGGGATAAATTCAAATTCAGACATCTTGACCATTATTCTGTCTGTTCCTTTCGCATATTAGCGCTTTTGTGAATAAAATCAAGATAATAATCCCCCCAAATAATTGGGGAATTTTATTATTCTGTGACTAAATCGGTCGCCGCGGCTTCTGAATCGATACGTTCTTCGACGGCCTGGGCAACAGTTTCAATCTGTAACAACTGATTTTCCAACGCTGCACGTTCTGATGATTTATAGCCGGTTTCGGGTTCCGGTTCCTCGACAGGAACAAGCGTATCTGATTGTGCGGGTTGGATTGGTTCGGCGGGTTCAGACGCACCAGAAATGGCCGGATTTATAAGATTGTTATAAATTTCTAGGGCTTCGTGCGTGCCCGCCACATCACGCGCCAACAATTTATTTTCTGGCCCAGGGATAAACCAATCGTCCAGTTTTACCGCTGCAATTTGCATTATTGGACGTGTCCGCGCCTGGGACAGCCAGTCCGGCAAAAATGGTACATCTGAATAATACCATAACGCCCCCCAATAAAATATCCCCATCGCAACTACGCCACGAATTATGCCGAAAATTACCCCTAATGTTTTGTCGGTCACATTCATAATACTGTCTTGGATTCTGTCGCGCAATTTTTGATTCAAAAAAACCGCCAACATTAATATCGCAAAAAATATTATAAAGTATGATGCAACCAGCGTGCCAACAGTCGAATCCGACAAATCAAACCACGACTGCAATACTTTGTCCAACCAAGGGGATGCAAAACGCGCTGAAATCGCAGCAACAACCCATGACAGCGTCGCAATCGTTTCATAAACGCCACCACGAACAGTTGCCCAAATCGTGGACACTAATATGACACCTACATAAACATAATCAAGAGTCGTTAAATCAAACATATGCCTGTTCCGATTCAGATATTATTTTTTGTTGTCTTTGCGAACTAAAACGTATCCCAGTCCAGCGACCAAGACAATCAACAACACCCAGAACCAAATAGTGCTGCCATCTTCATTTTTTTTTACGGACTGCGCTGATTCTGATTCCTGAGCCGCGGTTGCGCTGTATTCAACAATTGCGTTTGCGCGATCAGAATGTTCAAATTTGAACTTTTCTGCATCTGTTGCCATTGCAGCTTTATTTTCTGCTGCTGAAGCCTTTTGTTCGTCAGTCATATCCGATTCGACATGCCCCCGCAATGTGTCCTGCATAGCATCCGCATACCCCTGTTCACATTTGTCACCAATAATAATCACAGGTACACCACCGGATTCAAATTTGCACTTTTGCAACGCTTCTTGGAACATTGGCAGATTTTCTTGTTCCATAACATTGACTGCTGTGACTTTGATTTCTGGGTATTCGTAAACCAATGTATTGGATATGAAGTCGCGCGCATGATGACAATGTGGGCATGATGGTGAATAATAAATTGTGACATCAGCCGCAGATACCGCGTTAATAAAACTTAAAACTAAAAATGCAGATAAAAATGATGTTTTTGCCATAATTAACTCCTTTCGATAGTTAATTATAGAAAATATTTTTATGTGCGCGCAAGCAATTTTTAATAAATATTTCCTGTTGCTATTAGGCAGACAAAGTGCCATTATCTTAGCAAAAAATTAAGGAGAAAAACATGTTCGCATTAGCGCAATTTCCACTGCCGTATACTATGGATGCTTTGGCTCCGTATATTTCCCAAGAGACAATTGAAACCCATTATGGAAAACATGTGGCGGGGTATATTGACAACCTGAATAATCTAATCGAAAATACCCCGTATCAAAAAGTTTCTTTGGAAGAAATTATTCAACAATCCGCAGGCAAGCCGGAAGAACAAAAAATATTCAATAATGCTGCACAGGTTTATAATCATGATTTTTTCTTTCATGGAATGTGCAAAAAATGCTCTGCGCAAATTCCAGATGAAATCATAGCGCAATTTGGCAGCAAAGAAAACTTTAACAAGCAATTCAAAGCCGCTGCTTTATCGATTTTTGGCAGTGGATACACGTGGTTAGTGCGCGATGCCGATAATAAACTTAAAATTGTGAATACCGCCAATGCAGACTCGCCAATCGCGCATGATATGAAACCTGTATTAAATCTGGACGTGTGGGAGCATGCATATTATTTAGACTATAAAAACAAACGCGCAGATTTTATTGACGCCTTTTTGGACAACCTGGTTAACTGGGATTTTGTTGCGAAAAATTTGCAACAATAAAAAAACGCCAAACGGCGTTTTTTTATTGTTCTTACCCTATGTGTTCGGGTTGATAAATCTCGACATCACGAGTCATTGCCAGAAACTTGTCCCCGCGACGTGCCGGCAATTCTTCGATTGGAATTTTTTGCAATTGAGCAATATGCTCGGCCACGGCGGTCGCTAGTAATTCCATCGTTGTTTGCCAATCTGTGTGTGCGCCACCCGCAGGCTCATGAATAATCTCGTCAATAACGTTCATGTCCGCCATGTCGCGCGCGGTCAATTTCATGGCAGCAGATGCGGTTGCGCGATATTTATTGTCGCGCCACAAAATGCTGGCACAAGATTCTGGCGCAATAACTGAATAAATAGCGTTTTCCATCATCAAAATACGGTCGCCAGTACCAATTGCTATTGCGCCCCCGGAACCGCCCTGACCTGTGTTCACAGCGATATATGGCGCGCGCATAGACAACCCCGCAGCAATTGACGATGCGACCGCCTGGGACTGACCGCGTTCCTCGCCCTCGCGACCGGCAAATGCGCCCGCCGTATCAAACAATGAAATCAAAGGCAACTGGAATTTTTCAGCCAGCTTCATCATACGAATCGCCTTGCGATAGCCGTCAGGATTCGCCATGCCAAAACGATGTTTTTGACGGGTTTCGATTGTACGCCCCTGTTCTTGACCAATAATTACCGCAGGAAAACCACGCCAAAATCCAATACCGGAACCCATTGCCGCATCCTCGGAATATAACCTGTCGCCCGCCAAGTATGTCCAGTCGTCAACAATACTGTTAATATAATCCAAGAAATGTGGACGATTTTCATGACGCGCCAATAACACTTTGTCATAGGCCTCATTCTCGCCCATGCCACGTATCTTCTTTGATGCATCGTGTGCAGGTGTTGTGGCAACGATTTGTTTTGGGGTGCGTTCCTGCTTGGTTAATACCGCTAAAATCTTGGCAATTGTGTCATGCAAATCGCTGCGCGCGACAACCATATCAACCATACCATGCTCATACAAATATTCCGCTGTCTGGAAATTAGACGGCAGTTTTTCACGTATATTCTGCTCGATAACACGGCGCCCCGCAAAACCAATACGCGCACCCTTTTCCGCAATATGAATATCGCCCAACATCGCGAAAGACGCCGTTACTCCGCCAAATGTCGGGTCTGTTAATAAAACAATGTACGGAACGCCGTTTGCGTGCAGTTTGTTAACCGCCGCCACTGTGCGCGCCATTTGCATTAATGACAGTATATTTTCCTGCATGCGTGCACCGCCACTGGATGTAACCATAATAAATGGACGATGTTCTGAAATCGCATGCTCGATAGCAGCAACAATTGCATCACCCGCAGCGCGCCCCATAGACCCCATCATAAAAAGACCATTCAGCACGCATATCGTTGAAGGGACACCACCTATCATACCATCGGCCGTTGACACAGCGTCGTAACAACCTGTTTCATCGCGCGCTTCGTTCAGACGCTGGGTATATGCAACACGATCAACAAAACACAACGGATCATCAGATACTGTCGGCGGTGTTAATTTTTCCCATGTATTGTCGTCAAACAATAAATCAAACCGTTGTTTCGGGGTCATGATAAATGCACGACCACAACTGGGGCAAATGTATTTGTTATCTTTGTAGTCTTTATAATAAACCAATTTACCGCACGATTCGCATTTTATCCACATCAGGCGACGGACGCGCTCGTATCGTTCGCGATTTCGATTTTTTATGCCCGATTTTTTACCAAACAACATAATTACTGTCCATTCATTTTTTTGGTTAATTCGCGACTGGGCTTAAACAAAATTGTCGTACTGGCCGGCAACGGCATAGGTTGACCCGTACAGGGGTTATAACCAATTTTTGTTGCGCGGGCGCGTGGCTGAAACGTGCCAAAACCACGAATTTCAATACGATCGCCGTTAGCAACAGATTCAATCATATGGTCCGATACCGTATCCAAAATAGCTGCAGCATCATTCGCGCGCATGTGTTTGAACCGAACCTGAATAGAACGTACAATGTCTGACCTTTTCATATTTTATATCCTTTGTTGTTGCCCTTTATTGTTTACATCTTAATATCTTAGCATATTTTATCAAGAATAAAGTTTTTTATTTGTTCGGAATACGTTCCTGTGACCAAAATTAGCCAAAAATGATATTGTTTTCTATATGCCAAAGGAGAAAAAGCATGGATGATTTATTCGATTTATACGAATGTGGCGAATGTGCGGAAAATCGTACAAATAATCCAACAATACCCCTTATCGGTGCCAAAGCACCCAAATTTAGCGCCAGCACAACCAATGGCCCAATTGACTTTCCTGGGGATTTTCAGGGCAAATGGATTGTTTTCTTTTCACACCCATCAGATTTTACACCAGTTTGCACGTCCGAATTTATTGCTTTTCAGCGCGAATTGGATGAATTCGAAAAACTAAACGTGCAATTAATCGGACTGTCTGTTGGCGCATTGTCTTCGCACCTGGCATGGATTGAAGCGATTGCAACAATGAAAAATGGCGTAGCAATAACATTTCCTTTGATTGATGATTTAAGCGGAAAAATTGCTCAAATATACGGAATGATTCATCCCGACATGTCAAGTACGCATGCTGTGCGCGCCGTGTTTATTATTGACCCGCAAGAGACCATACGTGCCATATTGTACTATCCGGCAGTTCTGGGGCGTAACATAGATGAAATCAAACGAATGATTGTTGGATTACAGACCGGCGACACCTTTGGGGTTGCCACAGGCGCGAACTGGATGCCAGGCAACGATGTTTTACAACCTGCCCCAACAACCGTAAAACAAATGCGCGCCCACAAACAAACCCCTTGGTTCATGACATACAAAAAGCTGAATAAAGATGTTATTTTTAGCAAAATCAGAAAACAAAAATCTGAAAAAAAATAATCCGGGCGCAGACCGTCCAGTATGTTTCTGGTTTAAAATACCAGCGGAAAATCACGTATATCCATGGGCACGCCGTCGCGTTCAGGGTCCCACTGATATTCAGACATAATGACCGTCTTTTCTGGGGTGAATTTTACACCTTCGGATTTTAGTGCGCGGTATTGTTCAGTTGCCATACCACAGCACAGTGAACCATCCTTGAACACAACGCGGTGCCACGGTAAATGCCAACTGTTTTTATTATTAGAAGCATAACCAACAAAACGCGCCATACGCGGACGGCCAATCATTGCTGCGATTTGACCAAATGTTGCAACACGCCCATATGGTATGCGCGAAACAGTCTCGTAAACCTTTGCATTAAATGTTTTTTCCATACAGTCAGTATAACGCAATTATTTCACCTTGCAAAAAGATTTTTTGACATGTATAATGCGCCGTGCTGGAGACGTGGCAGAGCGGTTGAATGCGCGCGACTCGAAATCGTGTATACGGCAACCCCGTATCAAGGGTTCAAATCCCTTCGTCTCCGCCAGATTTATACTAATAGGGAATGCTGTTTCTTTAGATAGAAACAGTATTTCTTATTTATAGGCAAAAGTCAAATGTTTTTCTTGTAAAATCAGCACATTATACCACTTTTGTGTCTCATTGAACAACATTTAGTAAAATGGGGCAAAACTGTTGAGACGGAATTTGGGACGTGAAACAAAAAATCTAGTGTTGCGCAACGGCATATTTTATTTTAGATTAGATGTAAAACAAAGTAACGGTAAATATAAATCAATTCGGCGGTCTCTAGGGACTACTGATTTGCGTGTTGCCTTAGCTAGGGCAAGAAGAATAAAAAGGCCTGTGATGACTTACAAAGATATGACACCAGAAGAATTGGCCGCATTTGCTAGGTGGTACAATAACGGAAAGGCCACATTGACTAAAAAGCAAATTGAAGACCTGTCGGACGAAACTAAAATAACAGAAATTCAATTGAAGGCAGATTATTGGTTGCAAAACCAGGAAATGAACAAATTATCTGACGCAGAACTGATTACACAAGCAGCAACCAATTTAGATAAGCTATATAAAAGCAAGAGCGGAACACCTGAAACATTGGCAATGCGGCTAAAACAATCTCAAGCTTCTGTTGCGCAGCATATAGGCAATAAGATAGCATTGTTAGACCGTGAAGGTGGCGATAAACTTTTGGGTGCAGTAGAAGAAGACTTCATGTTCAATAAAAAGTTAGAACTTAGCAAAAATGGTTTGTCTGTTACAGATGCTTTAGGGCGCGATTCTTTCGTAATTTCCAATATGTTACCTGGCGCGAATGGTGCAATTTATTTGCCTTGCCAACGCGCACAACGATTTGAGAAAATTACAATAGGTGAAATGATAGACAAAATGCTGAAAAGCAAAAGCGTTGAAGTTGCAGGTAGCACTAGACACAAAAACATTTCGTCAGTGAATCAATTATTAGCCCCTAAAAATATTTCTTTGGAAGATGATTTTAGGGTATTGTGCGAACCTGGTGTGGTAGAAGAAATGGTAGAAACTCAGTATGAACGTGTTGCTACGGAAGGTTTGAAAGCTGATAGTGTTGCCTATAACGTTGGTGTGTTTCGTAGGTTATTGGAATATGCAGAGAAGCGATACGGTAAAAACTACCCAAATCTGAACGAAATCATACTGGACATTCCACAACAAAAACGCAACACCGATGACGAAGAAGAAAAAGGTTATAAGCCATACCAAAGCTTTCAGTTGCGTGAAATTTTTTCCAAGAAATATGATTATTTTGACCTGCACCCAGACGTGTTTGTTGCCTGTTTGATTGTGTTATGGACAGGGTCGCGGTCAAACATGACAGTAACATTGAAATATGAAGACGTAAAGCAGGAAGATGGGATTTGGTATTTTCATTTCAGGGAGAACGATAGTGACACCACCGGTAAAAAGCATAGTAAGAATGCGGTTAGTCGTAGAAAAGTTCCTTTGGCCAAAGACTTATTAGATATTGGGTTACCGGAATTGCTGAAAAAAAGAAAAAAACACCAAAAGGCGAAAGACAGTGACTTCATTTTCACGCGTGTAGAAAAAAATACGAGCGAGCCTTCAAATAAGTTTTTCACATCATTTCACGAATTTTTGCGCGATGAGTTTGGACTAAAACCAGACAGGCCGCGCGCCAGGGAATACAGTTTTCATTCCTTCCGCGGAACAGTAAGCTCAAAATTTGAAGACCTGTCGGAAAGAAATAGTGTTGTGAATAAGATTATGGGGTGGAAAGGCAAAGAAACAAGAGACCAATCATACCTGAGAAAGAATATGCCTACACTCAAAGCTGCTTTAGATGATGTGCATTGGCCAGAGATAGACTTGAATTACTGGATGCCGATAATGCAGAAAAAGTTTATTGAATACACGTCTGGCACGGGATTGCGAAGAAAGCGCAGAGCTAACATGAATCTGAAGCAAGAAATGTCTTGTGAATCTAAAGCTATTTGAGTAATATGCGGTAATAGGAAAGGTTTGTATGAAGGGCATAAAAAACACTGAACCAAATAAAACAAAGGTTGTCGTTGATATTATAGAAGACGACCTGGTTGCCTTGGAGCCGAGTTTATTGAATGTGCTTTTGAAAGACCGGACGACAGGCAAGAATATAACATGGGCAACAGATGATTATATCTCATTGGGTGACACGTATGCGCCGATGCACGAAATCAAACCTTTTATGATTACAGGAAAGAGAAATAAGGTTATTCAGCCAAGAGTCAAGAAAAGTCAGAGCAACAAGGATTCTAGGACTAAGGAAAAAGCCGAAGTATTTACCCCTTCATGGATTTGCAACGAACAAAACAACCGGATTGACGAAGGGTGGTTTGGGCGTATAGATGTGTTCAACAAATCTACTAAGAATGGGTGGCAAACAGTCTCAGATAAGATTGAATTTCCAAACACAAAGGGGAAAAACTGGACTGACTATGTGGATGCCAGACGTATAGAAATGGCGTGCGGCGAAGCACCTTATTTGGTGAGCCGGTATGATACAGTGTCCGGCAAGAAGATAGATGTAATTGATAGGATTGGTTTGCTTGACCGTAAAATGCGCGTAGTAAATGAAAATACAAATACATTGGAAGATTGGTGGAAATGGACTAAACGGGCATTTCAAAGCACGTATGGTTATGAATATCAAGGGGATAACTTATTACTTGCGCGCGAGAATCTGATTTATACCTTCATAGAAAACTTTGAGACTAAGTTCGGGACAAATCCAGGCCAGGATTTATTGAAGAAAATAGCCTATATTGTGTCATGGAATCTTTGGCAAATGGACGGAACAACATGTACTGTGCCAGAGTGCGAAGTTCATGCGTATATGCAGCAACTGGAGTTGTTTGGGGTTCCAAAGACAAACTGTTCCATACAAGCGTGTTGCCAGATAAAAGATTGGCGGCGCAAGAAGATTGTAAAATACGTTGATTTATTGAAAAAGGATTGATTATGGCGAATGCGAAGCTTTATTTTGATGTTCCATTTGAATACAAGCTAATTTATGTGTTTGAGATTCGTGACGAGCAGCATAAAGGCCTGTTGAAGGTTGGAGACACCACGATAAAATCCACGTCCCCAGACAAATTGGCGCCAGGCTGTCGTGAGCTGAATCTTGCTGCCAAAGAAAGAATTGACTCATATACAAGAACCGCAGGTGTGAATTATGAATTGCTGTACACAGAGCTTGCAACAAGGGTAGAAAAAGACAAACAAGGCAACGAATGTCTGAGAGCTTTCCGAGACCACGATGTGCATGCTGTTTTGAAAAATTCGGGGGTAAAACAAAAGAAACTAAACAATAGTAATGAATGGTTCAAGGCAGACCTGCATACAGTCAAATGCGCCATTGAAGCGGTAAAACAAGGGAAAAAGAATCTAAGCGGTGCACCGTTGGAATTTGAACCGATTATTTTTAGACCGGAACAAGCAGATGCAATAGACAGAACAATAACACGGTTCAGAACTGGCGATAGGATGTTGTGGAATGCCAAGATGCGTTTTGGTAAGACTGTTTCTGCATTAGAAGTAATTCGCCGCTGTGGGTTCAAAAAAACGATAATCATAACACATAGGCCAGTAGTAGATAAAGGTTGGTACGAAGACTTTGCATTGATATTTCACAACAATCCCGAATATACCTATGGTTCCAAAAACACAGGCTACGCATCTTATTCCGATTTACAGACACAAGGCGAGCATCTTATCTGGTTCGCTTCTATGCAGGATTTGCGTGATTCCAAGGTTGTTGACGGGCAGTACGATAAAAATACCGATGTGTTCAATGAAGATTGGGATTTTGTGATTGTTGATGAAGCTCATGAAGGCACAACAACTGCATTAGGCGACAAGGTAATCAAAAACATAGTCAAAGAAGGTAACGATTATCCTACAAAATTCCTTGCCCTATCTGGTACACCGTTCAATGTGCTGCGCGATTATGACACAAATAGCATTTATACCTGGGACTATGTCATGGAGCAGCGAAACAAGGCAGAATGGGCGCTGAAACACATGGGGGATTATAATCCGTATGATGAACTGCCGGAATTGAATATCTTTACATACGACCTGGGGAAAATCATTCGTGGTGACAATTATCAGGAAGTAGAAGATAAAGCTTTCAATTTCCGAGAATTTTTTAGGGTTTGGACAGGAGACAAGAAAGTTGACGGTGTTGTTATGCCTGCCGATGTGAATGTTGGCGACTTTGTACATGAACAGGACGTCAAGAGCTTTTTGAATCTGATGACCAGGGAAGATGAAGATAGCGCATACCCTTATTCAAACCCAGAGTACCGTGAGCTATTCAAACATACTTTATGGATGGTTCCGGGGGTCAAAGAAGCAAAAGCATTGAGCGCGCTGTTGAATGCTCATCCCGTGTTTGGTTCTGGTGTGTTCAAAGTTGTGAATGTGGCCGGTGACGGTGACGAAGAAGAAAAGTCAGAAGAAGCGTTGCGTAAAGTTCAAAATGCTATTACTGAAAACTCTGCCCCAGGGTTGTACACTATAACGCTATCTTGTGGGCGCTTGACAACGGGTGTTACGGTAAAAGAATGGACAGGCGTATTTATGTTGGCCGGTTCCTTCTCTACATCTGCGGCAAATTATTTACAGACCATATTCCGCGTACAATCCCCTTGCAATATTGACGGTAAAATCAAGAAAAGATGCTACGTGTTTGACTTTGCACCTGATAGAACGTTGAAAATGGTGGCTGAAGCCGTTGCAATATCTACCCGCGCAGGCGGAACAAATGATAGTGATAGAAATATTCTAGGGGATTTCTTGAACTTTTGTCCTGTGATTTCCATAGACGGTTCGCAGATGAAGCAATATGATACAAATAAGTTGTTGCAACAGTTGAAAAAGGCCTATGCAGAACGCGCCATACAAAACGGATTTGATGATAACAGCTTGTATGCGCTGAATTTCAACCTGGATGAAGAAGCAATAGCTGATTTGCAAGAGCTGAAACGACAGATAGGCACTTCACAGGCAGCCCCAAAGACTAAAGAGATAGATGTCAACAAACAGGGGTTGACAGACGAACAATACGAAACAGTTGCCAAGATAGAACGTAAGCCAAAACGAGAACGCACACCCGAAGAAGAAGAGTTATTAGAAAAAGCCAGGGAAGCGCGCAAAGCCAGAACGAATGCTATCAGTATCTTACGTGGCGTGTCTATTCGTATGCCCTTGCTTATCTATGGGGCTGATGTAGCAATTACAGAAGATATTACAATAGAAGGCTTGGTTGACCTGATAGACGATGAATCTTGGAAAGAGTTCATGCCTACTGGGGTGACTAAAGACCTTTTCCGGAAATTTATCAAATTGTATGACCCAGAAGTATTTGTTAGCGCCGGCCGTAAGATTCGTGAAATGGTAAAAGCTGCAGATGATAAATTGCCGACAGAACGGGTAAAACAAATCGCACACATATTCTCGTTCTTCAAAAATCCAGACAAGGAAACTGTGCTGACACCGTGGCGCGTGGTAAATATGCACATGGGTGACTGTCTTGGTGGTTATGATTTCTTTGAAGACTCTGGACATAAAAAGCCTATAGACGAACAGACAGAACCACATTTTCGCGACCAAGGCGATGTTACTGCCGCAACATTGGGTAATAAGCATGCGAAGATTCTGGAAATCAATTCTAAGACTGGGTTGTACCCATTATACGTGACTTACAGTATTTTCCGCAGTAAATGTGCTGATTATACCGAAGAACAGTTGACACCAGAATTACAACAGAAACTGTGGAATGAAACGGTCAAAGAAAACGTATTTGTTATCTGCAAGACTAAAATGGCAAAACATATCACACAAAGGACATTGTCTGGGTTTGGTGATACAAAAATCAACGCGCACGCATTTGACGACTTGATAAATCAGTTGGAAAACAAGCCCAAACAATTCGTTGAACGCGTTCCGCGATTATGGAAAGACAAAAAGGGTAATGAAATGAAATTTGATGCAGTAGCCAGCAACCCCCCATATCAAATTAGTGACGGTGGAGCGCAAGCAAGTGCAAAGCCATTGTATCATTTGTTTGTGCAGCAGGCCAAAGAAATCAAACCAAAATATATCTCAATGATTATACCAAGCCGTTGGTTTGCAGGCGGCAAAGGATTGGACGATTTTCGCGCCAGTATGTTGAATGACAAAAGTGTCAGAAAACTGGTTGATATGCCAATATCTTCTGAATGTTTCCCGAACGTGGAAATCAAAGGCGGTGTTTGTTATTTCTTGTGGGACAGAGACAATCAAGGAACGTGTCAAACGATAACAGTTCAAGGTGACGATGTTTCTGTTGCAGACCGATACTTATTAGAAGAAGGCGCAAATATATTCATTCGGCACAATCAAGCAATTTCTATTTTACGCAAGGTTCAGGCACACAAAGAACCAAGCTTTGCTGATAGAGTGAGTGCATCTAAACCGTTTGGATTGAGAACGTTTGTAAAAGGTAACAAAAATCAGGTTCCTGGGTATGTCAAACTGTATGAAAACGGTGGCAGCAGTTGGATTGACCCAGAAACAATAAAAATCAATCGTGAACAGATAGGCAAATATAAGGTTTATGTCAGTAAAGCATACGGCGCTGGGGAAGGATTTCCACACCAGATTATCAATAAACCTTTTGTAGGCGAACCTGGCAGCTGCTGTACAGAAACCTATCTTAGCATTGGGGCATTTGATGACAAGGCGCAGGCGGAAAATGTTGCAGCATATATGAAAACCAAATTCTTCAGATTCATGGTTATGTTGGCCAAGAATACACAGGATGCTACCCGGAAAGTGTATGTGTTTGTGCCAGACCAGGCTTTTGAGCGCCGCTGGACTGATGAAATGCTGTACGAAAAGTACAAACTGACCAAAGAAGAAATAAGCTTTATTGAATCAATGATAAAGCCATTAGACTAAAACAAAGCCCGTAAGGTTGTTCTTACGGGTTTTTATATCTGCGCACATAGTTCCGAACAGTTTGCGTTGTTATGCCGTACCGTTCTGCCGCCTTCTTCATGCTCATTTTCTTGTTTGTTACAATACGTATCAGTTCTTCTATGTCATAGTCTGACAGTTTCTTTGTGCCGCCCTTGAATTTGCCTTTGGATTTTGCAACCGCTATACCTTCTGCTTGGCGCCCTTTTATCAATTCTCGTTCAAATTCTGCAATAGCCGCCAATATATGTAACGTCAAGTTATCAATGCTGTTTGGGGTACCTGATGAAAACTTCAAACGCTCTTTCAAAAACTCAACCGAACATCCTGCTTCTGTAATTTGTTTGACCAAACTCAATAAGTCAAACGTGTTACGTGCCAAACGGTCTAAGGAATGGCATGTTACAGTATCGCCGGCGCGCAAATTACTCAACATCGCCAGCAATGCGGGTCTGTCTGCATTCTTTCCTGAGCATTTGTCCACATACACTCTATCATACTTTTCTGTCTCTTCTACTTGGCGGTCAATATTTTGTGCAATAGATGACACGCGCGCATATAGAAAGTTCATTTTTTGTCCTTTGTGTAAAATCTAACTCTTTGACTCTGTTTTTACTATATCTGTTTTTGCAAAAAAGTCAAGTGTTTTGACCCTGATTTTGCATTTTTTGAATAAAAAGCTAGCCTACACCCTGGTTTGCTGCTTATAAGACTTGATTTTTTTCCTAGAAAACTGTACAGTTTGAAATGAATCCAATGGAATTTGGGTTTGGGCTTTACAATACTGGGCAACCGGAAAGGCTCGTGTAGTCACGTATGCTGATTTCATCAATCTCCAGACCACTCTATTTCATTGGTGCTCGTTTTTTTATGAGAAAATACCGTCTGAGACATCTTTTTATTGCTTGTTGCTGCTGTATATTGCTTACAGTGGTGGTTATACGTCCAAAAACAGCCCCAGAATACACAAAAACAAGTCAGACGGACGAAGTTAGGGTTTATTTTTCACCGAGTCCTGCGTGCGAAAATAACATCATAGCAGCCATATCAAAATCACAGCAGATTGATGTGGCGGTTTATTCCATAACAAATCACAACATAGTCAATACGCTTATTGCAGCTTATGAGCGTGGCGCACGAATAAGAATTGTCACAGACCGAACACAAGCTAAAGGCAAATATTCATTGGTTGACAAGTTGCGCGGCGCAGGGATAGCAGTCAGAATACATAAGGGATACAATATTGAGCATAACAAATTCGCAGTCTTTGATAATAACTATGTCGTGACGGGCAGTTATAACTGGACAACGGGCGCAACCAAGCATAACAGCGAGAATTGCATCTTTTTATCTCAACCAGCGCAAGAATACAAACAAAGATTTGAAGCATTATGGAGTAAATATGGCAGTTAGCATCAGAAGCACACGGTAGTTTAGCACTGAAACGGTAGGTGTTGGTGGCTGTAAAAATCTCTAAAGGGCTGGGGTATGAGCATCGTGCTTTTTTATACTAAACAAATCTTCTGAAAACTCAAAGCGCTCCTGGTATTCTGCGGATTTTTCTTCGTTCCACACTTCTTTTTGACAATAATCTACCGCAGCTATGACAGATTGTGGGTTGGTCAGCGAAATAACGTCAACATCCAAATCTTTTTTAGAGCCATTGTTGCAGCGGAAAGTGTGGTTGGCGCGACTTACTGCGTTTTCTATATCGTCATAGCTCTCTATTTTACCGGTTTTGTTATCTGTGAAGTTGCCCAAGATGTGTGCGTGCCATGGTTCTAATCCGTTATTGTTTTCATAGAATATCACAAAGCGGTAATGATATTTGTGCCATGTCTTACCTAACAATTCTTTCTCAACTTGTTGCATAATCTTTTTTATATTGAATCTAAATCTATCTAATTTTTTTGATTTATATGCAGGTGGAAGTTGTATAGTTATCATATAGTTTGGCTTTATTGAATTGACTATACTTTCTATTCTTGCTATTTTTAGATTTTTCTTCATTTCTTCTATCCTTTTTTTGGAGTAATACACGGGGCAACACGCACGCGCGAGTATATATTACTTATTTGACGCCAAACCACCCATGTCTGCCTGATTTCTGGCCACAAAATCCGACCGGAGAAAGTGCATCTGGCGCTGTTTTTTGAGCATTTGGGAATAAAAGCCACCTAGGCTGAACGAGACCTTTCCCCTAAGGATTTGCTTGCAATCAAATCTGTCAAAAAACATAAAAAAGACCCATCAAGCGACTTATGAAAACTTGATGGGCTTACTTGCTAAAACTCTCAAAAAAATCATAAGTCTTGACGGCACAATGACAATTTTTTTTAGCAAGTATTGCCACTGTGTTATATAATAGAACTAATTATTTTTATAATTTGAATTTTTTAGAAATTTTTTTACAACATCGTGTATAATTTTTTTATCATGTTGCTTTGCACTCTGTGCTACGGCAGCCAATACTTGTTCCTTGATTTGTTGTTGCCTAACATCGTCAATAAAATGAAAGCCGTCAGGACAAGTTACATCGTTTTGTTCTGGGTTTTCATCCGAGTACGTGGCGCGAATGCCGTCTATAATAAAGATATTATCTACTGTCATGCGAACAGCGGCGCTAAAAATATCGGAAAAATTATTGTATTTAGCATCGTTCAATTCAATATTTGTAATGTTCATTTGTTTCCCTTGTAGATATGATAAATAGAACTAAGTTATCAATAATAAAACGACCTTATTTATCTTTGACTTTTTTAGAATATATGTTACAATCTATGTGTGACGTGAAGGTGGTTGAAAAGCCATAAAATAAGAGACGACACATAATTAGAGAAACGGCATTATTATTAGATTTATGCGGTATTGGGAAAGAATAAAGATTATACCCCTTCGTCTCCGCCAGTTTTTTTTTGCTATTGTTGCAACGATGCCAGCATAAAATCATCCAAATCGCCGTCCAGTACCGCATCAGAATCCGTTTTTTCAACACCAGTCCGAACATCTTTGACTAATTGATACGGATACAAGACATAGTTGCGAATCTGGCTGCCCCACTCGATTTTTTTCTGGGCGGCTTTGGCGGCATCTTCGGCTGCTGCGCGTTTTTGCATTTCCAATTCATATAATTTACTGCGCAACATTTTCATAGCCATTTCTTTGTTCTGAATCTGACTGCGTTCGTTTTGACACGTCACCACCGTATTTGTGGGTATGTGCGTTATGCGAACCGCGCTGTCCGTTTTATTAACATGCTGGCCACCGGCACCCGACGCACGATATGTATCAATACGCAAGTCTTTGTCATTGATTTCAATTTCTATATCATCGTCAATATCAGGCCACACATCCACGGATGCAAAGCTGGTCTGTCGTTTCCCATTTGCGTTAAATGGGGAAATTCGTACCAGTCTATGCACGCCAATCTCGTTCTTTAACCAGCCATACGCCCGTTCGCCAGATATGCGATAGGTAATATTTTTTATCCCTGCTGTATCACCTTCGTGCTCTTCAATAACCTCGGCCGTAAATCCATGACGTTCCGCCCAACGCGCATACATTCGCGACATCATCTGGGCCCAGTCTTGCGCCTCGGTCCCGCCTGCGCCCGCCTGAATAAACAAGAACGCCCCGTTGCCATCGGCAGGTTCGCGAAACAATGTAATAAACTTTGCCCGATGTGCCACATTCCCCAGTTTTTCAATCGCCCCCAGAACATCTGCATCTTCTGGATCCATTTCATACAGTTCGCGCAATGTTACGTATTCTGATTCCATATAATTCAATTCACCCAAGGTCTTTTCCAGATTGGATTTTTTTTGTAATATCGCCCGCGCATTATCCGGATTATCCCACAATTCTGGGTCATTTGCCTGGACATTCAGTGTATTAATTTGTGTCTGCAATTTTATTGGGTCAAAGAAACCCCCTGACGGCAGAAATGTCGTCCGAGATTTGTGTCAAAAGTTCGTTTGCTGTAATCATGACTGATATCATATCAGTTTATTTTGCTAAATCAAATGAATGTTTGCCTTTTATAAACCGATGTGATAAAATAAGTTCAACGAGAGGGATTTTTATGAAGCATTTTTTATGTGTGTTTGGGCTGATTGGCGCATGTTTGCTGGCAAATTCTGCGTTCGCTGTATCTGCGGGCACCGTTGGCGCTGATGATAATACTCGCGGTTCATTAATACAGACCCCGACCGCCAGCGGGGGCGCACGTGGCTATGCTGGTACCGCAAACGCATATAAGACAAATCAACGCAATACGTATTTTATGATAACACAACCTGATGTGGATACAGCTTGTCGGGAAAAAATATTCAGTTGTTTGTCCGAATATTGTGGCGATTTAACCGCCGTTCCGGGACAACGCGACACAAGATGCCAATATGCAACAGAAACGGAACTGTACAATTACGCCTTGTTGTGTTTACAACGCGACACTTCGATTTTGTTGCCCCAGTATGGTGCGAATACAATGAACTACGTTGGTGGAATGAATACGGCCGCGCGCCTGTGTCCATCTTATGTACAACAGGAACTGATGTCTTTTTTATCAATGGCGAATATGGCAACCCAGTTGTCTAAATCTAATTCAGATTTATGCGTTAAACGTCGTCAGGAACTGGAAACCGCGATGACATGTCATTCAGTTGCATTGGCGTATGGCAACGAAACCTCTAGTATGCTGACAGCAATGTTAACCGAATATTGCGGTTCGGGCGTGCCAGGGGGCAGTGCTGAAATGGTGACCCGTTTTGCCAACGCTGGTAATCTTGGGGCAAACATTTGGGGATGGGCAGAAAAAATTGTTAATCTGGACACAAATAAAAAGGGTGAAGATTGGAAAAGCGCCGTTGATGCTGTTCTGGCAGGATATACCAATCGTATGAATCTGGCATGTGGCGATAATATACAATTAAACACAACTTCATACAACACCACTTCGACACAGCCAAGCTCGTTGCAAACTATTGCCGCGTTGGCGGTGGGCGCAACATTTCCAACCACAGACCAGAAAATCGACAATCCATATGAAAATCAACCTATTTGGATGGAAGTACGTTCGTTAAGCGATGAAATTTATACATTTGAACGGGCACAACAAATTATTAATGCAGCAATGTCATTGCCATCAACAACACAAAATGCTTTTTTAACCAGCGGGCAAATTGACAATATGAAAACTGCTTATATTCGTGGAACCAAGGTATTTGTTTTACGGGACAGCGTGCGTTGTTTTGTTATTCCGGTCAGCACAATGACAAGTACGGAACAATCTTTGGTGGCTCAGTCATTCGCCAGCTGTATCAGCAAATAAGAAAAACACACCAGTTTATGCGTTTTTTACTGCGCAAATGTGTCAATTTTGCAAAAAACTGGGCTTTTTTAATTATTGACTTGACTTAAAGTGCGGATTTCTCTACGATTCGAACAAGCAGTACAAGGAATGTCCATTGGAACTGCGGGACACCTTATATTAAATTTTCTATGAAAGGAGAAACACTATGAACAAACAACAATTGATTGAAGCTATCGCGAATGAAGTTGATGTGACCAAAGCAACCGCAGCAGCATGCTTGGACGCATTTATCAACACTGTTACAAAAGTTTTGAAAAAGAAAGGCGAAGTTCGTTTGGTCGGTTTTGGTACGTTTGCAACAGCAAAACGCAAAGCAACAACAGGCCGCAATCCTCAGACAGGTGCTGCAATCAAAATCCCAGCATCTACTCAGCCTAAATTCAAGCCAGGTAAAGCTTTGAAGGATGCTTTGAACTAAATCGTTTACGATTTTCTAAAAAAACCCCGATTGGGGTTTTTTTTTACAGCACATTAATAAAATTCTATTCCTATTTGAGGGCTTGAACGACGTTGTGATTTTTGATATAATAGAAGATATGAAAATTACGCGTAGAAATCTGTTGAAAATTACTGGTTTTGCTGTTGTTGCCACTGCGGCACTGCCCCGCATGGCGTTTGCTGCACGCAATTCGTTGAAATCTTTGCGCACAGGAATTCAGCCAGGTAACAAGACGCGTTTAGTAATTGAAACTTCGTCGCGCCCTTCATATTCCCTGTCTTATCCAACAAATCAACTGGTTGTGAACTTGGCAAACACAGGCGCCAATTCATCTATCAGCTCAAAACTGGCTGATGGTGGACTGGTACAATCAATTGCACAGGCGCAAAATGGCGACAGCTTGCAGATAATCGCAACACTTAGAAAACCAATCGCCCAGATACCGAAATCGTCGGTCATGGTGCTGGACCCAAACGGCGACAATGATTATCGATTGGTGCTGGATTTTGTTGCAGGCGCAAATACACCATCAAATCAAAGCGAGTATACAACCGCATCCGCAACAGCAACCACCGCAATAACCGCGGCACGCAAATATATAATCGTTGTTGATGCAGGTCATGGGGGCAAGGATCCTGGTTGCCTGGGAAAAAACGGCACGAAAGAAAAAGATATTGTGCTGTCTGTTGCAAAAAAACTGAAAAACAAACTGGATTTAAGCGGTTTTAAAACATATCTGACGCGCAGTGGGGATAAATACCTGAAACTGGGGGATCGTGCCGCAATCGCCGAAAAACACAAGGCAGATCTGTTTATATCGTTGCACGCCAACGCAAATCCCAGCCGAAAAATGAAGGGATTTTCGATTTATACATTGTCTGAAAAAGCTTCTGATGAAGAGGCAAAAAAACTGGCCGAAGCTGAAAATGCTGCTGATAAAATCGGGGTCGAAGGATTTACTGAATTCGAGGAAAATATCCGAGTTGCGTTATCTGCGCTGCAACAACATGCTGTCGCCGAAATGTCCGAGGAATATGCCAACGGATGCGCCAAGGCCTTTAAAAAATATTCTATTTCACAACAGCCAGGGCCAGATGTTCGCCATGCGCCATTTGCAGTGTTGCGCTCTACAGTGCCTGGTGCACTGCTAGAACTGGGGCATCTGTCCAATGCAGCCGAAGAAAAACTGCTTAAAACATCTTCGTATCAAGACAAACTGGTTAACGCGATTGTAAGGTCTGTTAAAAACTATAATTTTGAAGTTTAGTGTTTTATATGCGTGGGGGTTGCACTGCTAAATAATACACAACACTTTTATGGGGTATTATTTTCTGGCGGAGTTGTAAGATTTAACGGTATTGGATATCCAATACCTTTGGCATGTAAATAAAATCCTATTACAGGTAATACTTAGTCAAAAGCACGCAAAAATCAGGGTATAAAATAATTTCTATCTAGACAAATACACAAAGGATTGTGGGGCCATAGAAACACCAAAAGAACTTAATGTTCTTGGTTTTTTATATTTTTTTACATTCGCCAATTTATAAGCTATGGATTTCGAACGACCAGAATAGTAAGAATCATAAAAATCTTTAGAAACACCGGCTTTTTTCTTTGTTTTTCTCCAAACTGCTGCAGGTGTATCTTCTATAATTTCAATAATATCAGCTTCGCCAATCACTTTCATAACAGGCGAAGTGCAATAAATTACCATCTTGTTTACATCAGATTTACAACGATTTTTACGAAATTCAAATTCTTTTTCGCCAGAGAAAATTTTTTCCACATATTCTGGGTTGATGGACAAAAGCACCCTGCACACAATTGTCTCCATTTTTTTATGTTAAGATAATTATATCACAAAACGACATTTTTTTCCACAGCCTTTTATGTGCAACCGGCATCAGATTTTTAATCGCTGGGAATGGGGCGAAAAAGAATATCCCGGGGGATTGACCCGGGATGTCTGATTTTTATGGCGGGCTAGAATTCTGTTGCAAACTTTCCCATATCTAAATACCTTCATTTTAAACCCAACGCAATTTTCGCTCTGTTCAAAGTATCTGAAGCGACCACTCGTGCACGTTCCACACCCGCATCCAAAATTGCGTTCAGCACATCTGGATTTTTGAACTGCTGATATTTTGATTGAATATTTCCAATCAAATCACAAACTGCATCGGCAACCTGTCGCTTGAAATCACCATATCCGCGCCCAGTGAAGCATTTTTCTATGTTCTCTATACTTTCACCGGTTGTTGCGGCCAGTATGCTCATCAAATTTGAAATCCCGGGTTTGTTTTCTTCGTCAAACTGCACCACCGATTCACTATCTGTGACCGCAGACATTATCTTTTTGCGAACAAGTTTCAAATCGTCCATCAAAAAGATTGTCCCCGGGTTTGGGCCGTCCGATTTATTCATTTTTTCGGTTGGGTTTTGCAGATTTAAAATCTTGTTTCCAACTGGGGCAATATAAACATTGGGTTCATTAAACGTATCGCCATAGCGATTGTTAAACCGCTGAGCCAAATCACGCGTCAATTCTACATGCTGTTGTTGGTCCAAACCTACCGGCACTATATCTGTGTTATACAACAATATGTCTGCGGACATCAATGGTGGATATATAAACAGTCCCGTATCAATGCCATTTTTACCCGCTGATTGCGACTTTAGTTTAAACTGGGTCATGCGTGACAATTCGCCCATATGCGTTTGAAATGTCATTATGAAGCCCATAATACCATGTTCCAACACATCACTTTGACGAAACACAATTGTTTGTTCTGGGTCAATGCCACATGCCAAATACATGGCGATGCAGTTATTGACCGCTTCGCGTAATTCGACTGGGTCGCGTGGGCTGGTTATCGCATGCAAATCCGCAACAAAGATATAACTCTTGTACTGATTCTGACGCGTCACAAAATTCTTAATTGCCCCCAAATAGTTGCCTAATGTCAAATTTCCACTTGGACGCACACCGGTTAACATAACCTTTTGTTCATTGTTTTTCATAATAAAAATCCTTTGTTTAATGATTAAACTAAATTAGGTTGAAAAAATATAATAGGTGTGAAGAATACTGGCTGCGACTACAGCCACCAAGTGAAAGAACAAAATGCAATTTGTGTTTTCATGTTTATAATTATAGTGTGTTTAATTTGAAAAGTCAATAACCTGACCATTGACTATCGGAAAACGGCCAGTGTATAGAAACAGGTGTTTTTGGGTGTAAAAATGTGGTTTTCTTGGTCTATACCAAAGTCAATGCATGAAAAATCCCGCGGAATCGCGGGCTTTTTATCTGTGTCGGCATGTATGCCAGAATACTGGCGGAGTTATAAAAAAAGAACGGTGTAAAATTCTATTCAACACTCGTTTGATGATAGCTTATTTTTTGCGAATGCAAAAAAGTACACATTTGAAAATTCTGTTGCTAGATTTAAAGAAAGATGATACATTCCAAGAAAGAGTTAAAAAACACAAGAGATATAATGCCTAAAATATCAGTACTTATGCCTGTTTATAATACGCCAGAAAAATATTTGAGAGAGGCTATAGATTCGATATTGGGGCAAACATATCAAGATTTTGAATTTCTAATAATAGATGATGGAAGTACCGAAAAGCATGTGAAAGCAACGGTAGATTCGTATCGGGATAACAGAATTAAGTATTTTTATAAAGAAAACGGTGATATAGGAGACGCGTTAAATTATGGGTTAAGATTATCAAAATCTGAATTTATTGCCAGGATGGATGCAGATGATATCTCGTTGCCAAATAGATTACAAAAACAACTAGATTTTTTAACATCGAACCCTGATATATCAGTAGTCGGTAGTTGGATAAGATTTTTTGGGGATGTTGAATTTACTTATGAATATCCTTCTGAAATTGGATATTTAGATATGCTGTCAAAATGTAGGTTGGCGCATCCTGCCGTTATGTTTAGAAGAAAAGATTTTAAAAAATTTGGTTTCTGGTACAATACGGATGTGTCCCCCGCAGAAGATTATGACCTTTGGTCGCGTGCGATAAAAGTTTTAAAGATGGCGAATATTCCCGAAGTTTTATTAAAATATCGTTGGCATTCGAACAATTCGTCTAATAGTCGAAGCGAGAAACAGCGCAGGGTTGCAACAGAAATTCAACAAAACATGTTGGATTTTTTGACAAAAGATTTAAACAAGCAAAAGCAAATAAAATTAACTTTGTGTGATGATAAAAGGTGGTTTAAAATAGGTTTGCCTTTGCTGTCTGTTGCGGTGTCTAAGACATGTATATGGGTTTTCATATTTGGCTGTATTAAGATATTTTCCAAAAAAAGGTTAAGAAAATGATAGACAAGGGTGTTTTAACAGATTTTTTGCAGACAACTTTCCCAAATGAATGTATAAAATATCTTGGTGAAGGCTGGACATCTATCGCGTTTCAGGTTGATGATAAAATTGTCAGAATTCCACGTGAACATCCGGGAAAATATATCAAAGAATCGGTTGTTTGTAATGTTATTCGTGATTTAATTTCTTTTTCTGTGCCATGTATTTTTGTAAATAAAAATGCGGAATTTCCATACGCTATTCACAAGAAGCTGGATGGCAGAACATGGAATATGAATTATGTTCGCGGTTTGGACGAAAAAGCACAAATGTCGTTAGCGGATGATTGTGTGGATTTTCTGTCTCAAATTCATGGACTCGATGCGGATAAAGTAAACAGTAAAACAAAATTAGAAAATGTCGATTTGTATTATGAAGAATTTGGTCCTAGAGATTTTGCTGAACTTGAGTATTATTTAAAGTCATTCTTTACAGCGAATGATTTAATGATTTTGGCAAAGAAATATGATGAAGCATTAAATTTTAATGTGGTTGACAAGGTGTTTTGTCATGGCGATTTTAATGGAAATAATTGTGTCTTGGATAAAAACGATAGGCTTGCAGGGGTTTTCGATTGGGGAAATTGTGGAATAGGAGAACGAACTAAAGATTTTATGCGATTGTTCTTTTCTGATTCTGGTAAAGAATTCTTTAATATCGTATCACAGAAGTATGAACAAAAAACGGGTGTGCATATTGATGAAAATAGATTGCATCAGTTAAATATGGTGGAAACGGTTAACTTGGTTTATTGGTTAAATGTCCAAGAATCTTTGCATGCAATAAAAGAAAGCGATTTAGAAGCATGGGTAATACCAGCTATTGGTAATTTTATCAGTGGTTAAATATGGGTTATTGTTAATTGTATGCCCTGTTGGTTGTTGTGGTTGGTATAGCTGATATATTTTGCGGTATATTGTTTTTTGTATTTGTATAGGTCCCACAATTGTTTTGCTTTTTTTGTAATGAACGCTTGTGAGTTTTTATTGTTTGTTCTAAAAAATATATCTGTTAAAAGGTAATTAATTTTCCATAAAAAAGTTTGATTATATTCTTCCTCGCTCAAAGGCGAGTTATTTATTAACTGTATGATTTTTGATACATATTTTATTAACTGTTTGATTTTTATTAAATTTAAAGAACTAGAATCTAATGAATTTGTACGACGTACATAATAATAATTTGTTGACATAATCAAAGCGATTTTATTCGAATGCGATGATGCGTTTAAAATAAAATACGCATCTTCTGCCAGTTTCAGATCTGTTGGAAAAATAATATCATATTTATTTAGGAAACGGCGATTGTAAATGCACGTGGTAAAAGAATACGACAGGGCTGATTTGCTTTTTTGTATGTCCGTAAAGTCAGGGCCAAATACACTTTTTGTAATGCCATCTGGATTAATCATTATGGCAGTTGTTTTGGATATATCGGCTTTTTGTTCGATTGCAGCACTATACAATTTTTCATAGAAATCCAAATCGACATAATCATCAGAATCTATAAATCCAATATATTTCCCAATTGCGATTTGCAATCCCAAATTACGTGCGGTAGCTGGACCACAGTTTTTTTTTATATTTAATACGTATTTGATTCTTTGTCCTTGGTAAAATTTTGCCTCTATTGGTTATAAATGTAAAATCTTATAGCCAATAAGATTTTATCTGGCAAACAAACAAAAAATATTAGTGATTTGTTTGCAATCGCTTCTGCTGAACAATTGTAAAACAGTGACATCCCTAAAATAGGCGAAGTATATAAAAGGTGAAGATTTGGGTGAATTGGGCATATGGAGTGATATACACTGGTAATATCGCGGGTAAAAACTGCCTGAAACGGGGAGAAAAAGAACATCCCGGGGGATTGACCCGGGATGTCTGATTTTTATGGCGGATGGTGAGGGATTCGAACCCCCGGTGGGGTTGCCCCCACAACGGTTTTCAAGACCGCCGCATTCGACCGCTCTGCCAACCATCCTAAACTTTTTCCCCGCGGTCTTTCAACCTGCGGTTTTGTTCGCTGACCGTACCTGACGGTACTGCTCACCACTCGTTAGCGCTCGACCGCGCTTTGCTTGTCTTGCTTACTCGTATGCAAGACCGCCGCAACGCCCCGTCTGCCAACCATCCTAAACTTTTCCCCGCGGTCTTTCAACCTGCGGTTTTGGTGCTGCGTATGATTTTATCATACTCGCACCGCACTTCGCTGACGCTTCGTAGTGTTCGCAAACCAGACTTTCTTGGTTTTGGTCAACGGCGCATATTGTACATTATTTTTTTCGTATTGCAAATATAAAAATCGCCAGCCCAGCAAAAAACATTATCAAAGATAACAACTGCCCCATCGTCAATCCCCAAGATGTCAGAAAACCAATCTGGGCGTCGGGGGCGCGGAACAATTCGCAAAACATGCGGAACAGCGCGTATCCCATGCCCATAATCCCCCCCAATGCACCAGGGTATTTGCGCAGATTTGTGTAACGATACAGGCAATACATTATGATAAACAGCAAAATGCCCTCGGTGGCCGCCTCGTACAATGGGCTGGGATGACGCGGTATTGGGGTATCGCCATTAAAAACCACCGCCCACGAAACATCGGTTGGGCGCCCCATAACCTCGCGGTTAATGAAATTTGCGATACGGCCAAAGAACAACCCAATTGGCGCAACAACCGCCAATAAATCCAGGACACTCCATGCGTTTATCTTTTTACGGTGCGCAAACAAAAATGTCGCGAAAATTACCCCCAGCAACCCACCATGAAAACTCATGCCACCATGCCACAGCGCAAAAATTTCCAGCGGATGCGCCAGAAAATACCCCAGGTCATAGAATAAAACATACCCCAAACGGCCGCCTATGATAACCCCAAGTATAATCGCGGTCAGCAAATCGTCCATTTGCTTTTTATTCAATGATAATGCGCCGCCAGAGCGACGCATTAAACGGCAAAACAGCCAATAACCAATCACAAATGCAACGATATAAGCCAGCGCATACCAACGAATATCTATGCCCAATATGGAAAATGCAACTGGCGAAATCGTATTAATTGTAATTGCCACTGGAAAACTATTTTACATTTTGTGATTGATTTTTTTGAATCGCGTCAAGACTTGCTTGGCGAGCTGCTTCGTATCTTGATACGATGGCTGTGCTCATTTTACTTTTGACCTTGATACCATAACGAGCCAGCATTTCTTTGAGCTCTTCACGTTTTGATGTTTTTGCCTTGATTGTTTCAACGCTTGGATATTTGCTGAGCATTTCCTCTTCGATTTCTTTGCCGATTTTGTGGTATTTTTCTTCAATTTCTTCCAAAGTTTGTTTTCTGCGATAGTGTGCGGACAATATAGCTACCTCTGCCGCCCTTTCCATACCAAGCCAATTTTTATTCGCTGCAATCAACTTCATTCTTGGTGAATTCATTTTTTAATCCTTTTATTCTTGAATTTGCTGGAGCATTGTATTATATATATTTTCGAATAGCAAGGAGAAACAACAGATGTTGAGACAAAAAGCACAAATTCATAATATAAACCCACAAAATAATGGTGGTATTGATTTATACTTAAAGCGCATTTTCGCATTAATGTTCGGGGCGGTTGGGATAACTGCGGTCGCTGCATACCTGACCATTTGGGGTGGCGGATTGCAATATCTGATTAATTTCCACACAGGCGGCATGTCGGCTTTGTACTATATTTTACTGTTTGGCGGGCTGGCGCTGTCTATTTGGGCTCAGGTGCGCGTATTTAATATGAAACCCGCGTCGGCGGCGCTGTTGCTTGTGCTGTACGCTGTATTGATTGGCGTGACGATGACCCCTTTGATTGCAAGCGCACTGGCAGTAAATCCTGCATCTATACTGATGGCATTTATTGTTGCCGCATTGATGTTTGCTTGCATGGCCTTGTTTGGGTATAAGACCGTCAAAGATTTGTCTTTCTTGGGGATTTTCTTGATGATGGGCATGATTGGCCTGATTCTGGTTGGATTACTGTCATTTATTTGGCCGGGAATGATGGGTGGCACATTCGGCACAATAGTATGCTTTATTGGGGTGTTGGTGTTTGCACTGTTTACTGCATATGATATGCAAAACCTGAAACGCGCTTATGCCGTTATCGGTGACGAGCATCAGAAAAATCAACTGGCTGTTTTGGGGGCATTACATCTGTATATTTCATTTATTGCAATGTTCCAGTATTTGTTAAGTTTGTTTAACCGTGAATAAACTGTAAGTCAAACAAGGAGAAAATAAAATGGCTTATAAAATTGACCCAAGTAAATGTATCGGTTGCCACACCTGTATGGGTGTTTGTCCGGTTGCCGCAATTTCAACAGGCGCAGATGGCAAGTGTGTAATTGACCCCAGTAAATGTATTTCATGTGGCACATGCGCCGCAATTTGTCCGGTTGGTGCAATCGCACCAGATATGCAATAAAAATCCCGCCGAATGGCGGGTTTTTTGTGGTTGGCGCAGAGTGTTTGTGTGCAACATTTGTCGCACATTATAGCTACACCACTAACCACTTGCTAATTAAATAAACTTTTATTTATCGTGGGAACATTTTCCCACTTGCATTTGTTTTTGTGTTTCTATATAATACTCCCTGCACGGAGCGTTGGCAGAGTGGTAATGCAGCAGATTGCTAATCTGTGACCGGGTTTTTCGGTCCATAGGTTCGAGTCCTATACGCTCCGCCATAAATTCAACCCGACTTTTGTCGGGTTTAATTTTTGTGTCTTGACTTACGCGGGGCAATCGTGCCATAATAGGGGTATGACAATTCGTTTTATTAATTTTTACTGTTGTCGCTAATAATACACTTTCGCAAACTTAATTCGTTTGCATTTCAAACACACACTTACTAAAATCCCAATATTAATAAACCGAAAGGACGTATACAATGACGATCAGACTATATAATACATTAACCCGCAAACTGGAAGACTTTCACCCACTGGAACCAGGCAAAGTTAGTTTTTATTCATGCGGCCCAACGGTTTATCACTATACGCACCTGGGGAACCTGCGTACATTTTTACACAATGATTTTTTGAAACGCATGTTTCAGGCAAACGGCTTTGATGTGCGCCATGTTATGAATATCACAGATGTGGGCCACCTGACCAACGACGAAGATGATTCTGGCGAAGACAAAATGGAAAAAGGTGCCGCCCGCGACAACAAATCGGTCTGGGATATTGCTAGATTCTACAAGGGCGAATTTATGCGCGACTTTAATGACCTGAACATGATTGCGCCAACGATTATGCCACATGCAACAGATTATATTGACGAACAAATCGAACTGGTGCAGAAATTACAAGACCTGGGCTATACCTATGAAATCCCGGGCGACGGTATTTATTATGATACATCCAAATTTGCCGCATATGGCGCATTAACGGGCGGGTCACTGTCTGGTAATCGTGCGGGGGCGCGCGTTGGCTTTAACGATGCTAAACGCAACCCGTCGGACTTTGCATTGTGGAAATATTCGCCGACCGACACAAAGCGGCAAATGGAATGGGACAGCCCATGGGGTGTCGGATTCCCCGGCTGGCACGCAGAATGCAGCGCGATGAGTATGAAATTACTGGGCAATCACTTTGATATACACACTGGTGGCGAAGACCTGTCGCGTGTACACCACGCAAACGAAATCGCGCAAAGCGAACCGATAACCGGCGCGCCATGGGTGAACACTTGGCTGCATTACAGTTTCTTGTTGGATAAATCCGGCGAAAAAATGGCCAAGTCCAAGGGCGAATTCCTGGGGATGGATGCCGTCCGCAATCGTGGCTATGATCCGATGGTATATCGCTATTTTGTTGCAATGGGGCATTATCAGTCGCAATTGGCGTTTTCATGGGAAACTATGGACGCAACGGCAAAAAGTTATGCGAACCTGACACGTCGCGTGGCGGATTTGTTGGCGTCTGACGGCGCGCCGGTTAACCAAGGTGTTTATACCAAATGGCACGACGATATGTTGGCAGCCATGTCTGATAACCTGAAAACGGCGTCTGTATTGGTCTTGGTCCAGGACTTTATTAAATCCGCCGATATTGACGATGCGACGAAATTGGCATTGGTGCGTTTTGCAGACGATTTGTTGGGACTGCAATTCATTGACCGCGCGCAAAAGTTGCGTGCGCTGGAAAATGAAAGTGCGCCGGCGGAAATAGTCGAATTGGCGGAAAAACGCGCGGTGGCCAAGACCAATAAAGACTGGACTGTGGCGGATGCACTGCGCGCGGAAATCGAAAATGCCGGCTGGTCGGTCATTGACAGCAAAGACGGGTATAAAATTGTCAAAAAGGCATAAATTACTAAAAACATAAAAAATAATAAAAATCGGTTGAAATTGGGGCAATATTAGTGTATATTGCCCCACGTTAACAATAGAGGAAATTTCCATGAACTATCCATATATGCCAAAATCAACAGCCCTGTGGTTAATTGAAAACACAGCATTGACATTTGAACAAATTGCGGAATTCTGCGGTCTGCATGAATTGGAAGTCAAAAATATCGCAGACGCTGAAACATATAAAATTCAGCCATTAAACCCAATTTTAAGCGGCCAGTTAACACGTGAGGACATTGAAATTTGCGAAACAGACACATCTGCACGTCTGACATTACGCAAAGAAATTGTTGACGCCCAACAAAAACAAAACAAACGCGGCGTTGGTTATACACCAAAATTGCATCGTCAAAATCGCTTGGGCGGTATTTTGTGGATTTTGAAAAACTATCCGGAATTGTCTGACGGCCAGGTGGCGCGCCTGATGCGCAGCACAAACCCAACTGTTGCGTCCGTCCGCAATAAGACGCATGCATCTTATTCTGTTATACAGATTCAAAATCCAATCGTTTTGGGTTTGGTGTCAGAATCAGCAATTCATGATGCTGTTGCCAAGGCGCAAAAACATGCAGGCGCGCCTAAGAAAAAAAACAGAAATAACTAATAAAAATAATCTGTTTTGACGGGTGTTTTTCAGAAAAACTTTAACAACTGTGACGGGGTAATTGATGGTAAAAAAACTGGACGAAGCAACGCGTTTATTGGTTGATTCTTTGCCGGAAAACCTGCAAAAATTGGCATATAACGCAATTGAAAATGGCTATATGTCGCGTATGGATTTTGCGTCCGCAACCGAAGCGGACGAAATCCCAACAGAAGAACATGATGAAGTTCTGGATTTCTTTCAGCAAGATTTAGGACTGGAGATATTGGAATCCGATAACTATCCCCAAGACCTGAGCCGATATTACGGCACAGACGAGGATGACGCACCCCGCGACAAAACCCGCAATTTGCTGAATGCGGATGCAGAGCAAGTTGATGTTAATGATGACAACTATGAACATTATGCGAAACAGTTGGAACGCAGCCAAACTGGCTCGCTGGTTCTTGGCGTTCAGGATTCTGTTCAATCTTATTTGAAGCAAATTGGAACGGTGCAGCTGTTAACTGCCGCAGGCGAAGTCGCAATCGCACAACGTATCGAGGCGGCATCGCGTCTGATGGTGTATGGCCTGTGCGAAAGCCCAATGACGATTCAAGCCATGCTGGATTGGTATCAGCAATTATTAAACGAAGATATTCGTCTGCGCTATATCATAAATTTGGAGGTTATGTATTCCAGTGATTCTGAACAAAAATCATTGGCTGCGCTGTCCGAGGCTTTGAAATCCAAGGGTGTCGAGCATGTCGACGAACTGGATGATGACGAACTGGATGATTTGGCCAGCGCTTCGGTCAGTGCCGAGGAAGAAGATGAATTAAACGACGAGGATGAAGAAGACGGAATAAAAAAAGAAGACACACCACGCAGTACATCCGGCGTTCCAATTCCTGTTATGGAAGAAGCCTTGATGCCGACAGTCTTAGATTTATTCACAAAAATCAAACGCATATTTAACAGTATGCAAAAATTACAAGTCAAACGTCTGGAAAATCTGCTGTCGTCTGACACGCCCGATGCTGCTTTGGAAAAAAAGTACACGAAACTGCGCTTGGAGCTGTTTGAACACGTCAGCAAAATCCGTCTGAATGACGACAGAATTGCGGAAATTTTGGAACAATTAACCAAACGCGACCAGTTGTTGATGGGACTTGAAGGGAAATTGTTGCGTCTGGCATTGGCAAACAAAATTAAACGCGAAGATTTCTTGGTTGAATATGCAGGAAATGAATTAAACCGTAATTGGGTTAAACGATTATTAAAACATAAAAATCCAGTTTGGGCAAGTTTCGCAAAAAAACACGAAGCAGATATTCTGAAAATCCAGGCGGATATTACCGCAATCGCCAATGAAACAGGGCAACCCACATCGGAATATAAAAAAGTTGTTGAATTGGTGCGTCGTGGTCAGACCGAAGCCGCACGTGCAAAACGCGAAATGATCGAGGCTAATTTGCGTCTGGTTATTAAATTTGCAAAAAAATCCAGTAATCGCGGATTGGGGTTGGATTTCTCGGACTTGGTTCAGGATGGCAATATCGGTTTGATGAAGGCTGTTGATAAATTTGACTATCGTTTGGGAAATAAATTTTCTACATATGCAACAAATTGGATTCAACAGGGTATTTCGCGCAGTATTGCCGATCAGGCGCGAACAATTCGTATTCCTGTACATATGATTGACAATATTCACAAGATTCAGCGTGCAACACGTCAATTTATGCATAAATACGGTCGTCAGCCAACTGCCGAAGAATTGTCCAGAATTATCTATTTGCCTGTGGACAAGATTCACAAAGCCATGAAGGTGAATTTAAAGCCTATTTCATTAGAAGCGCCCGTTGGAACAGAAGATGATAGTTCTCGTATCGAAATTATCGCGGACGAAACTGCGAAAAATCCGTTCACATCAGCAGCACAAAAGAATCTGCGTGAAATTGTTACCCGCATTCTGTCCGAACTGGATCCAAAAGAAGAAACCGTTTTGCGTCAACGTTTTGGCATGTCCACCAATAAGACTAGTACCCTGGAAGAAGTTGGCGAATATATCGGGGTGACACGCGAACGTATCCGTCAGATTGAGCAAAAGGCATTGAATAAGTTAAAACATCCAACGCGTGCACGCAAATTACGCAGCTTCTTGGAAGACTAATAACCGCCCCGCCATATCTGCGGGGGTTATTTTTTGTTGTGATTTTTACATGAAATTTATCGGATTTACATCAATTTTAACACGAACGTTGGCAGGTTGTTTTATCTTGGCTAACCAATGGGATACTGCCGGTTGCAGGGCGGCATGTTGAGCGCCTGTGACCAAAAAACGCATGCGATACCAGTTGCGTATTTGATAAACCTGAGCAACAATTGGCCCCATTATTTTTGCGCCCGTCAACACAGGTGCTGCGGCAGCCAAATCTGCACAGTATTTTTGCAGAACGTTTTCTCGTTCAGCCTCGACAATAATGGCGATTAACTGGCCATATGGGGGCATTTGCGCGGCACGACGTCCTGCCATATCTGTCGACATAAATTCATCGCGAGTCCCCGAACAAATTGCCGCGAAAACCGGATGCTCGGGCTGGTAGGTTTGCATAAGAACGCGGCCTGGGTTAGCACCCCGCCCTGCCCGCCCCGCAACCTGGAACAACTGTTGAAAAGTATGTTCGGCAGCACGAAAATCCGTGCCAAACAATCCCATATCCGCATCAACGACCCCGACCAGAGTCAGGTTTGGAAAGTGGTGACCTTTGGCCAGGATTTGCGTTCCTATAACTATATCTATTTCACCGTTTTCCATTTTGCGCACCAAACGCTCTAGTGCCTGACGCGATGTAATTATATCGCTGGACACCAATGCGGTGCGGGCAGACGGGAATCGAACATTAACCTCTTGCTGGATTTTTTCAATACCTGTACCACGCATAGAAACATCAGTTCCGCAATCTGGGCAACGTACATTCAATGGCGAAACACGACCACACATGTGACACTGTAATTTACTGATGCGTTTGTGATAAGTCATACCAACACTGCAATCAGGACAGGTTGCCGTCCATCCACATTTTTTGCATTGAATAATAGGGGCAAAACCGCGACGATTTATAAACAACATTGTCTGATGCCCGACAGCCAAGGTTTCTGATATCGCTGCGCATAATGGTTCTGATAAAAATCCGGTTTGTTCGACTGCATTTGCCGTATATGAAGCAGGACGATTCTGGCGCAAATCAATCGTTGTAATCGTTGGCAAGTGAGCGCCGCCAAATCGTGATGTTAACTGCAAGCGGCTGTATTTGCCATTGTTCACATTTTCTAATGTTTCAGCTGCTGGGGTGGCACTGGCCAAAACGACTGAGAACCCGGCAATTTTTGCACGTAAAATTGCCATGTCACGGGCGTGATAGTTACCCATATCTTCCTGTTTATACGATGTGTCATGTTCTTCGTCTATGACAATCAGCCCCAAATCCTGCCAGGGCAGAAACAATGCACTGCGTGTACCGACCACCATCTTGACCCGACCATCCAGGACACCATGCCAAATTTCACGGCGACGAGCCGCAGTTAAATTGCTGTGCCAGACAACAGGCGGTGCACCAAATCGCGCTTCGAAACGCGACATAAACTGGGCTGTCAAGGCGATTTCTGGCATCATCAATAATACCGATTTACCACTTTTATAGGCACGCCAGGCAGAATCAAAATAGACCTGGGTTTTTCCGCTGCCTGTGATACCATCCAACAAATGGACCGAAAAGCCACCCCGGTTGATGGCAGCAGCAATTGTGTCTGCCGCCAATTGTTGCTGGGCATTTAATCGTATGTTTCCCGAATCGCAATAGGTATCTGGAATAAATTGGCGCAATTTATCCTGGGCACCAGATGGGATTAATGTGCCATTCTTTATCATAGTACGCACAACCGCTGATGACACATGGGCGATATTCTGGATGTCCGATACCGTCATTGGTTCGTTGTCATTAGATGAAAAAGCATCCATAACCGCCATACGATTTTCAGTTACACGAGCTTCAGATGCAAAATTGAATGAATAAAGTGGTTCCATACGGGGGGCAGAAAATGCATCGGGAATATTTACAATCAAACGTAAAACCGTACCAGGGGCCATCAAAGTCCAATCGGACATACGTTTTATCCATTGTAAATCTGTGATGTTCAGGCGCGCGTTATGCACCGCTGATATATCGCGTATTTTTTCCCGGGGTAGATTACTGTCCCCAATTCCCCAAATGACACCTATGCATGGCCTGTTCATAACATGCACTGATACAAATGTTCCAATATCCGCAGGCGCCGTCAGCCGATAATCATAGCCAGCGCTTGGAATATTGGATATTAAAACTTTTACAACGGTACCAGAATCAAACATGTTTATAAAGTACTTGTTTTTTTCTTTTTTTTCAATACCATTTATGGCATAAAATTTGCGAGAGATTCTATGAACTTGTGGCGCTTATATTTTGAGATTTGTGATTTCTTGGTGGGGCTGGTGCCGAATCAGGCCTGGCGTGAAAAAATTAGACGCAATAAACTGTACGACTATCGTAAAAAATTTAACGCTTTAAAAACTTCGTTACCCCGTGGCGACTTCAAACATGTACGTGTCATAAAAGGTGGCTGGAATATCGGATTTATAATTGACAATAAATATGTTTGCAAAATTCGAAAGTTCTGCAACAAAGATGTTCCAACAGATAAGATTATGCGGGAAAAAAGGATAACTGATGCGTTCGCACCAATCGTGCCTGTACGCATACCCAGAATAGAAATCGTTAAATCAAACGGATATATTTTTTATAAATATGAATTCATTCCAGGGAAAAATTTGAATCGTATGCCCTTGCGAACAATTGAAAAAAATGGATGGAAATGGGGAAAACAACTGGCAGAATTTATTGACGCAATGCATAATGCGAACCCGGTGGAACTGGCAGATTTAAAAACATCTGACGGGGATGGTTGGAACCATCATGATATTTGCAACAACATAATTGTTGATACAAAGACAATGAATATTGTTGGACTGATTGACTGGGAATATTCTGGATGGGGGCCATTGGAAACGGAATTCAGAAATTGCACCGCTTTTTCAAAAAAAATGCAAGAATCTGGCATAGGCGTTGCAATACAACTGGAATATCATGTTTTGCAGGAAAAAAAGAAGCAGAGAAACAAAAAAATTAAAAGCACATAAGTTTGCACTGTTATCACTGGGTGGGATGCAATTTTAGGCTTTTAATTTATTGGGATAATTATTAAAATTGTGCGCTGAAAGGGGTATTTACTATGTCAAACGCAGATAAAATTGTTTTAACTGGGATTAAGCCAACTGGCATGCCACATTTTGGCAATTATGTTGGTGCGCTGAAACCGTTGATAGAACAATCAAAGACACATAAGGCATTTGTTTTTATTGCGGATTTACATGCATTGAACACAATCCGCGACGCTTCACAGATACGGCAACACACATACGAAATCACAGCGCTGTTGGTGGCGTTGGGGCTGAATCTAGAAAATGCGGCATTGTTCCGCCAATCTGATATTGATGAAATCTATCAGTTGAACACATTACTGATGAACATTACACCAAAGGGCCTGATGAACCGCGCACATTCGTACAAGGCTGCCATGGATAAAAACATAGCTGCTGGATTGGATGTTGATGCGGGTATTAATATGGGGCTGTACACATATCCTGTTTTGATGAGTGCCGATATATTGTTGTATAATTCAGACATTGTTCCCGTTGGCGCAGATCAAAAGCAACATGTTGAATTTGCACGTGATATTGCGGAATATTTTAATCGTATATACGGAAATACGTTCAAGTTGCCTGAACCTGTGATTGGGGCAGACACCGGTTTAATCCCAGGATTAGATGGTCGTAAGATGAGCAAATCTTATGATAACATCATCCCGTTGTTTGCGCCTGAATCTGAATTAAAGAAAAAAATTATGCGCATTATCACGGATTCAAAATTACCTGCGGACAAAAAAGACCCAGATGAATCCACGATTTATCAGCTGTATAAACATTTTGCAACCCCAGACCAAACCGCAAAATTTGCCGAAAAATTCCGTGTGGGTGGTATGGGCTATGGCGACGCAAAAAAAATATTGTTTGAACAAATCAATTCTGTTCTGTCCGCACCGCGTGCGGAATATGAACGTTTGATGGCTAACCCAGACGAAATTGATAAAATTCTGGCATCGGGTGCGACGCGTGCGCGCGCCGTCGCACAAGAGACAATTGTGCGGGTTAAACATGCTATGTTGGGTTAACTAAAAACAACGAGGGAGCAAATATGAAAAAAGCATTTATTTGGATTGGGACTGTTATTGGTGTGGCCGCGGTGATGGCTTTGGCATTTGGCGCGTTTGAACGACGCTCGACGCCACGCACAGTTGCAACAAATGGAGAATGTCTGACAACTGCACCACGCGACAAAACGGCAATTACTTTGCGCGTCGCAACATTGGCCCCAACGGCGATTGAGTCTGTACGTACAGCGACAACACAAATGGCGGAATTAACGCAATATCTAAAGGATTTGCCTGTCGAGATGCAAACCACCCAGTTCAGCTCGTATGAAAAAACTGAATGGAATCACGACAAACAAAAATCTGTGGTGCTGGGAATCGAAACTGTGATTGCCGTTGAAGTTTCCGCTGACAGTATTGATGTAATCGAGAGGATTTTGTCTGATTTTGCGGGGATACCAAATATCTATTCTGAAAATCTGCGTATGTACACCAGTCCCCAAAAACTGCAACCCGCAATAGAAAAGTGTTTGTCAATTGCAGTTGAAAATGCACGTGAGCGCGCAAACGCTCTGGTTATGGCCGATGGGGACAAGGTTGGAAAATTGTTATCCGTTTCGTATGGTGCAAATTCTGATAACATCGCACAACCCACTAACGGTTTATTGCGCACAAAAATGGTCGCGACCGCTGCCATGGGGGATGCGTCAGGCACAATTATGTCGCGCGACACTGATGTGTTTGTGTCAGTCCACGCCGTATTCGAAATAAAATAATCATATATGAAAAATGCTGTTACAGACTTTCTGGAATACTTAACAAGGGTAAAAAATTATTCGCCTTGTACTGCAATCGCATACGAAAGAGATGTTCGGGATTTTTTGACCTTTTATGAAAAATTTAATGGCGGGGTGGCACATCTGTCTGATTTGTCACAAGTGGATACCATATGTTTTCGTTCGTTCCTGGCAGATCGACAAAAGCGTGGCATGTCCGCAAAATCAACAGCGCGCGCCTTGTCGTCATTGCGTGGATTTTATAAATTCTTGACCAAAAATTACGGGGTAAACAACGATGCGATTGGTCTGATTTCTTCGCCGCGCGTGCCCCGCAAACTGTCCAAAGCAATAGAACCAATTGATGTAGAAAATATGCATGATGCAATTCGTGAAATAGATATGAATAAACCGTGGATTGCGGCACGAGATTGGGCGTTGGTGGTGTTGTTATTTGGATGCGGGCTGCGCATATCCGAGGCCCTGGCCCTGCGCAACCGAGATATTCAGGGACAACCAAATGTTTTGCGTATTGTTGGTAAAGGCAATAAAGAACGGCTGGTGCCTGTGTTGCCAGCGGTTTGGAACGCAATTGATAAATACGTATCTGTGCGCCCATTCGGAAATATGCCGGACGACAAGTTGTTTCGCAGTGTACGCGGATTGCCTATGTCGCCGCGCATGGCAGAAAAGACAGTCGAACAATTGCGCAGTTATTTGCAATTGCCAGATTATGTGACACCGCATGCATTAAGACATACATTTGCAACAGCACTGTTGTCAGACGGCGCGGATTTGCGCAGTCTGCAAGAACTGTTGGGGCACTCTTCGTTGTCTACAACCCAATTGTACACCAAGGTTAACATGACCGAAATTTCCAACATATATACACATGCACATCCACGTGCAAGCGAGTAAGAATTAAACTTGCAATACATTAAATATTTCTTATAATTTTATGAGGCGAAGATTAAATTATTCTTTTGTGCATTTGTTAGAAAATGCAGAAACGAATGATTTTTCTTCGCATAATTGAAAACCAAATAAAAAACTAGGAGAAAACAAATGGCAATTGGTTTTGAAAAAACCACATTAAATAACCCAATCGTTGTGGAAATCCCATACGGAGATACAGCACTGCGTTTGGAAACCGGTCGAATGGCAAAACAGGCAAACGGTTCTGTGCTGGCGACATTGGGCGAAACAATGGTATTGGCAACTGTTTGCGCAGAAAAGGCCGCAGTCGAAGGTCAGGATTTCTTTCCACTGACGGTTGATTATCAGGAAAAATTTGCGTCTGCTGGACGCATCCCAGGTTCGCGCGATCGCCGTGAAGGCAAAGCGTCAACTGCTGAAACATTGACTGCACGTTTGATTGACCGTCCAATCCGTCCGCTGTTCCCAGAAACATTTAAAAACAAAGTTCAGATTATCGCCCAGGTATTTTCATATGACAAAGTGAACCAGCCTGACATTTTGGCGATGATTGCATCGTCTGCGGCGTTGGCATTATCTGGCGTCCCATTCCAGGGCCCAATCGGCGCTGCACGTGTTAGCTTTGCCGATGGTAAATATATTTTAAATCCATCTAAAAAATTCGTTGAAGAATCCGAAATGGACTTGGTTGTCGCCGCAACCAAGGACGGTGTGCTGATGGTTGAATCTGAAATTGGCGAACTGGATGAGAAGACCGTTTTAGGGGCGGTTAAATTCGGATTTGACGCACAACAGGCAGTTATCAACGCAATTAACGAATTGGCCCAGAAAGCAGGCAAAGAACGCTGGGCTATACCTGAAAAGACCCCAGAACAATTAACGATGGAATCTGATTTTGAACAGTTTGCACCTGCGATTGAGGCAGCCCTGCAAATCAAAGAAAAATTGGTTCGTCTGGAAACATTGGCGTCTATCCATGCCGATGCCAAGGCACGCATCCCAGAATTGTTCCCAGAATCGACGCGTGCCACATCTACACTGGAATCATGGGCGGATGAAGTGATTGAAAACCTGACAGCACGTATTATGCGTGGAAATATCTTGGCAGGGAAACCACGTATTGACGGTCGCGACAATAAAACAGTTCGTCCAATTGAAATCGAATTGGGTGTTATGCCACGTGCACACGGTTCTGCATTGTTTACACGCGGTGAAACCCAGGCCCTGGTGTCTTTGACATTGGGTGGTGGCAAAGATGCATTGCCAATCGAATCTTTGGATGGGTCCGAAGAACGCGATTTCATTTTGAACTATAATTTCCCGGGCTATTCTGTTGGCGAAGCCAAGGGGTTAAAGTCGCCTGGTCGTCGTGAAATCGGTCACGGAAATTTGGCATGGCGCGCGGTTCATCCGATGGTGCCAACACGCGCCGAATTTGACTATGTCATTCGTATTGTGTCAGATATTTTGGAATCCAATGGTTCATCATCAATGGCAACAACATGTGGCGCAACGTTGGCAATGATGGATGGTGGCGTCCCAATGAAACGTCCGGTTGCGGGTATTGCAATGGGCCTGATTAAAGAAGGCGATGATTACGCAATTCTGACAGACATCTTGGGTGACGAAGATCACCTGGGCGATATGGACTTTAAGGTGACAGGGACTGACCAAGGTATCACCGCCCTGCAGATGGATATCAAAATCACATCCATTACGTTTGAAATTATGGAACGTGCCCTGGCCCAGGCAAAAGATGGCCGTATGCATATCTTGGGCAAGATTGAAAAGGCGATTAAAAAGCCACGCGAAAAAGTATCTGAATATGCCCCACAGGCATATATGATGAAAATCAATCCTGACAAAGTTCGTGAAGTAATTGGCAAAGGTGGTTCTGTTATCCAGGCACTGGTTCGCGAAACAAACACAATTATTGATCTGGAAGATGACGGCACTATCAAAATAATGGCAACAACCAAAGAAGAAGCTGACGAAGCAATCCGTCGCATAAAAGACATTGTTGCAGAACCAGAAGTTGGCCAGATTTACAAAGGCACCGTATCGGGCATGAAAGATTTCGGTCTGTTTGTAAAAATTATGAATGGGTTTGAAGCCATGGTTCATATTTCTGAAATCACTGGCGAACGTATCGCAAAAATCGAAGATACAAAAATCAAGGAAGGCGATACGGTTTACGTCCGTTATCTGGGTGCCGACAAACGTGGTAAAACACGCATGTCTATGGTTGGTATTGACCAGAAAACAGGTCAAGAAATTGTAAAGGAATAAAGACCTGAACAATTAGCCTGGGCGGACAAACAATGGGCATCACACCCCAGGTGTGTTGCCCGGGACGTCCCAGCATTACGCCAATGGGTGACGGGAAATTATTTTCCGGGCATTACCCGCGATATGAAAACGGGCAAGCATTCATTTCAAATGACCAAACTGAGTGTTGCGCCATCTGGTGCGAAACGTGTTCAGTCATTTGTGTCATCGGACAAAGAATTTGAATCATCCGAACATGTAACCTGCTGTGCCAATGGAAGGGTTTTGCCGCGTACGGCTTTCTCTGATTCTTATGTGGCGCTTATTGCTGTTCGGACACGCGCAATTTAGATGTTGCATATAAATGAAAAACAAAAAATAAAGCCAAAGGGGGATAAAATGGACATGGAATCTTTGATGGCACAAGCCACCGAACTGCAATCAAAAGTAAGTGCCGCCCAAGAACAATTGGGAAAAACCATTGTTAAAGGCATTGCTCCGAATGGTGTATGCATTGTAGATATGACCGGCAAATACGATTTGGTTAAATTGACAATCAATCCAGATGTTTTTGCGGGTGGGGTGCCTGCTGTCGAGCAGGCTGTTACGGCAGCATATACAGATGCAAAAAATAAAGTGGATTCCGTGATAGATAAAATCATGGGCGAAGCAACAGCCGGCGTTCCAATGCTATAATAAATACAAACCTGCAAAATGCAGGTTTTATTAATATAAAAAACGCCCCTGTGCGGGGCGCTGCCATGAAACTTTTGGTGACATAATTAGCGCTCGTCGCGTGACATAGGACGGTTAATAAACATCCAAATCAACCATATCAACGCTGCAATACCGATAATAGCATATACAATATTGCTGGCCAAAGTTGCGGGGCCAAATAAAAATGCTACCAAGTCAAAACCAAAGATACCAACCAGACCCCAGTTCAGGGCCCCAATAAATGTCAATGGTATAAGAACATAGTTTGTAAGTCCTCTCATCTATTTTTTCTCCTTTTCAAGGTGTTATACATGTCTTGTAAATAAGACACTGATATTATACACCTTTCGTTTAGAACACGCAATCGCAATACAGCATTTAGGAAAAGGTACCTGAATAAGAATACCGCCCTATTACAGGAACATATTGCCTTTTATTAAACCAGATTATAACCCCGCAAACCTTCTTGGCGTGCGGGGTTTGTGTTGGGCCATATTAAAAATCAGAACCATGTCCAGGGTTGGAATACCTTTAACAACCCCAGCGCAGTACGCTTGTCAGCATAAGTATGGCCACAGCGTGGGCACACATTAAACGGTCTTATGACGGCTTTGGCCTTTTTGAATACCAACAGCCACAAATAAGCGCCAACAGCCCATGTGGCTATTACCAATCCCCACGCAACATAGCCAAAGTATTTATCAACTGTATTGGTGATGACTGTAATCGTTGTGACGTCTGACTGTGACAGGTCGTTATAAATCTTGGTTGCCACAGGCCAAGAAGATGGACGCCACGGATAAACATGTTCAATACCATAGTTTGTTAAAAATGTTGTCCCCAGACCACCAGTCTGTTTATCCAATGATTTTTTTATCGCTGCGTCCAGCATTTTATCAACCTCGGTCTGGGCAACGCGTGTCAAATCTGTTTTTATTTTGTCTAGTTGCTGATTTACCTTGGCGGCAGTAGCATCAACTTTGGCGATTGTTGTGTTGGCCTTGTCTATGGCACTGTCTGCCTTATCCAGCCCTTTGTTCACTTCATCAACGGCATTATCAACAGTGTCTGTTTTAACCCCCAGCATTTTTGCAAATCCGGTCAGTTTTTTTACACCAGATGTTTTTTCGCGTGCATCGGCAGTAGCATCTGATGCTTTGGTCGTTGTTTCCTTGGCCGAGGCAGTAGTTTCCGAGACTTTATCGACCCCCTGTTCTACCATCTTGACACCATCTATGGCGACAGCAATCGGTTTTTCCAAATTGATGGAATCTGCAACGCCATCTAATAACGCTTCGTACTGTTTTACAATTCCCTTTTGCAAATCAAAAAACATTGACACAACAATTGATTTCTTAATCGGTTGGGAATAAGTATTCTTTATGTGCAAAGGCAGCCAAATTATCAAGGCAAACCATATGACTGTAAATATTAACATCGCGCGTTTGACGCCGTTTATAAGCGATTTCTTTTTCGCAACGGTTTTTACGCCCCCCATATCGATAACTTCTATTTGTTTTTTTGCACGTGCCATAAAAAACTCCTTTGCTGTAATACAAGAAGTTTAATCGATTATCGTGTGATATTGCAATATTTTTTTAGCGCGTTCTTTTCTGAAAATCCGCAATAGAAATGTCTGCGAACCCCGACAGGGCCTTGTGCACTTCGCCACGTGATTGAAATTCTTTGATTTTCAACACAGTGTTGTAATAAACATCTGCCTGTGTGGCATCTTGGAATGTGGCAATTTCTGTTTCTGGAATCATGTTATAATTATTGGGGCGATTTTCACGACAAAACAGTGTATAGATATAATGCAAATTGTCTGCATACTGACGCGATACAGCTAGGTAAATCTTGTCAGTCATTGACAGGTTTAATAATGGCATGCCACTGGGGGCCGGCATGTTTGTTGTTGCTACGTTAATTGTGGGGGGGTTCTTTATTTGTATTTTTATTCATCTGCTGTACCTGCATAGTTTTTAATAAATTCGGATTTAAATTGAGCAAAGCGTCCCTGCTCAATCGCTTGGCGGATGTCGCGCATCAGGTCTTGATAGAACCACAGGTTGTGTTGGGTTAATAATGTTGCACCCAAAATTTCATTGCACTTAATCAAGTGATGAATATAGGCGCGCGATAATTTACATGCGGGACATCCACATTTGTCATCCAATGGACTTGCGTCGTCGCGGAATTTTGCGTTGCGCATGTTCATGGTGCCATGGCGTGTAAAAGCCTGGGCGGTACGACCGGCACGCGTTGGCATTACACAGTCGAACATATCGATTCCGCGTTCAACCGCCCCAAGTATATCCAATGGTGTACCAACCCCCATTAAATAGCGCGGCTTGTCCGTTGGCAACAGCGGTGTTGTGGCCGCAATCATATCAAACATAACATTTTGCGGTTCGCCCACAGCAAGTCCGCCAATTGCATAGCCATCAAAACCAATTTCGGTCAATGCGCGTGCGGATTTTTCGCGCAAGTCTGGAAAATCAGCCCCCTGGACGATTCCAAAAATTCCATATCCAGGACGGTCAATGAACGCGTCTTTGCTGCGCCGGGCCCAGCGGGTGACCATATCAACATTTTTTTCAACACGTGCGCGGTCGGCGGGCAATTTAAGACATTCGTCCAACACCATCGTGATATTTGAATCCAACTGATGCTGGATATGGACAGAATCTTCGGGGCGCAATAAATGTTTTTTTCCCCCGTCAAAGTGTGATGTGAATTGAACGCCATCTTCACTCATTTTCGTCAGAGTTGACAGGGACATTACCTGAAAACCGCCACTGTCGGTCAAAATTGGACCGTGCCAGCCACCAAATTTGTGCAGACCGCCCATCTGCTCAACCAAATCACCACCGGGGCGCATCATCAAATGGTAAGTATTGCCCAAAATTACTTCGGTGCCAGTCGCGGCAACTTGTTCCATGGTCAGGGCCTTGACCGTGGCAGCCGTGCCCACCGCCATAAAGGCGGGCGTCTGAAAAGTACCGTGTGCCGTTTCAACCGCACCACGGCGGGCGTTACCATCGGTCGCAATCAAATTAAATTTTAATGCCATTCGGTTCCCTTTTTGAATAACAAACAACAATCGCCGTAACTGAAAAAGCGGTATTTTTCAGATACTGCGTGTGAATAAGCTTTTTTCATTTCGCGCATTCCCGCAAATGCCGACACCAACATGAACAATGTTGATTTTGGCAAATGAAAATTGGTCAACAGCACATCCACCGCGCGAAATTGATAGCCCGGTGTAATAAATATATCTGTTGTTTGACAGAATGGCGCAACACGACGATATTCGGATAAGGCTGGTTTCTTCATCGCGGCACTTTCCAGCAAGCGCAAAGACGTCGTACCCACCGCGATAACGCGCGTCGCTTTGTTGATAATTTCCGCCTGGGCTTCTGTGATACAACCCCATTCGCTGTGCATTTTGTGTTGGGACAAATCTTCGGTTTTAACAGGCAACCAAGTGCCAGCCCCGACATGCAATGTTATGTTTACAATCTGCGCGCCGCGTGCGCGAATTTCATCCAGTAGTTCCGAAGTAAAGTGCAGGCCCGCCGTCGGTGCCGCCATTGACCCCAGGGGCTGGGAATATACAGTTTGATAACGGTCACGGTCGGATTCTTCGGCGTCGCGCTTCATATATGGCGGTAATGGTATCTTCCCAACCGCGTCCAGCGTTTCAAAAACATCATCGCATAAAAATTCCAGTTTCAAACCACTGTCATCATCATGCGCCAGGACGCGAATCTGCGCCCCGTTGTCCAGCGACAAAATCGCACCGTCTGGAATCTTGTTGAATTTTTTACACAGCCCCCACCAGGTCTTGTTATTAACCGCAGTATGCAATGTGATTTCATGTTTGCCGTCCGCCATAAAACGCGCCGGAATTACACGGGAATTATTAAACACCACAACATCACCTGCACGCAAATATTCCAGAAAATCGCGCACATGTTTGTCGGCAACATTATCACCATCAACAATCAACATACGTGACGCATCGCGCTGCGCCAATGGCCGTGAAGCAATTAATTCAGTCGGTAATTCAAAATCAAAATCGGACGTGGTCAGCATTTTATTTCTTGTATTCCAATCCTTGGTCGATGTAGTTTTCGGCCTTTTCTTCCCAATCTGGCTCGACACGAACAAACAGATGCAGACGGGCATTTACACCCCACTGGTCCTGAATGTCATGGCGCGCGGCGGTACCAATGCGTTTTAACTGCTCGCCGCCCTTGCCTACCACAATTTTCTTGTGTGCGTCACTGCGCACAGCAATTTTCTGATATATGTCCAGAACGCCATCATCTGCGACATCAACACGTTCGGTGACAACATTAATATGATAAGGTAATTCCTGGTGGATATATTTGTAAATCTTTTCACGAGTTAATTCCGCCAGATACAATTCATCGGGCACATCGGGGGCGTCAACAGTGTCAAACAGATATGGGCCTGCCGGCATTACGTCCGCCAATGCGTTCAGCATTTTTTCAACGCCATCGTTTTTCAACGCGGAAATCATAAAGATTTCACGCCATGGCGCCATGGATGATATTTCTGCGACCATTGGCAATAAATCCAGCTTGGGAACTGCATCAACCTTGTTCAAGGCGACAAAGATGTTTGGACACTCGGCAATTTTTTCCACCAGTGCGCGAATTGTTTCGGTTATCCCCTTTTGCGCATCAATCAGCAGCAGCACCGCATCTGCGTCAGACACCGCATCCATTGCGGCCGCAACCATTGCCCGATCCAGACGGCGCGAAGGCTTGAAAACGCCGGGCGTATCAACAAAAATCAACTGTTTATCACCCACCATTTTAACGGCGCGCAGGCGGGTTCTTGTGGTCTGAACCTTGTGCGAGACAATGGAAACCTTGCGTCCCATGATTTGATTTAACAAAGTACTTTTGCCCGCATTGGTGGGGCCAATAATAGCAACAAAGCCGGAATATGTTTTTTCTGTCATAAGCAAAATGATAACACAGCATTTTGAAAAGTAAACAAAAAACCTTGCAAATCCGCATATTAGAAGTTTTTTAATAAGGCTGGCAATAAAAAATCCCCCCCTTGTGCAGGGGGGGGCTTCGTATTCGTTGTAAATTAACGTGAATAGAATTCGACGACCAATTCTGGGAACATCTGAACAGGATATGGTACGTCTTCGAACGCAGGTACGCGTACAAATGTCGCTGTGAAGTTCGCACTGTCAACAGATACATAGTCCGCAAAGTTGCGTTCAGCAGATTCCAACGCCAATACGACCAATGGCATCTGTTTGGCTTTTTCGCTGACTGTGATGACATCACCTGGTTTAACCTGGTACGATGCAATCTTTACGCGTTTGCCATTAACATTGATGTGGCCGTGGCTGATTAACTGACGTGAAGAGAATACAGTTGGTGCCAATTTCGCACGATATACAACCGCATCCAAACGACGTTCCAACAAACCAATCAAGTTTTCTGGTGTGTCGCCCTTCATATTGTCGGCTTCGATATAATATTTACGGAATTTCTTTTCACCGATGTTGCCATAGTAGCCCTTTAATGTCTGCTTGGCACGCATCTGTTTTGCATAATCAGATGAGTTGCCACCACGAGATGTTGGCCCATGCTGACCCGGTTTGTATTTACGTTTGTTAAATGGGGATTTAGCCTGGCCCCACAGATTGACACCCAACGAGCGTCCAATCTTTAATTTGCGTGTGCTGCGCTTTGCGCCTGCTCTTGCCATAATTTTTGTCCTTTTATTTTTGGTTTTACGGTGCCGGATATTTTACAGAATCCTTATCGCGGGCGGGACCAAAATCCACCGCCGTTTAATCAGTTCTGATTACCCAGCGAGGCACAGTCTATACGCTTTTGTTTGAAAAATCAAGCATTTTATTCATCTTGCAAAGTCTATAAAATGTATTATATTTAGTTGGCCATGAAAAACTATATTTTACCATTTCGTGATTTGGTCGTTTCTCCGGGGCAGCCTGTGCCGGTGTTAGTTGACAATCACATGTCTGTTAATTGTATCAAAACCGCTGCAAATACGGGACATCAACAATTAATACTGGTGCCTCAGCGCAGTTGGGCATATCCGTCCAGCGTCGATGATATTTATGACGTTGGCACAATCGGAGAGGTTGTCCAGGTGTTGTCTATGCCAGATGGGGCAGTCCACCTGTTGGTTCGGACGACCGATGCCGTATCGATATCTGATATTGAAGTTAATGATGGAATATTTTCTGGCCAGGCAACGCCAATCGTTGTCCAAGATGATATGAATGCCGAGCAGACCTTGGCTTTGCGCGATGTGCTGGCGGATAATATGCGTTCGCTGGCGTTTTCTACACACAAATTCAAAATGGATAAATTGCGTAATGTGATTGAAAACTATCCCCTGCCCGCGTTTGTCGATGCGGTAATCCAGACCGCTGATGTTAGTACTGATGTTGCTGTGCGTGTTCTAAGGGCGACCAGTTGGAGGGATAAGCTGACTATATTGCTTGAGGCAGTCAAACTGATGCTTGAAACAGCCAAAATCGAAGAATCCATTAATCGACGCATACATCAGCAGATGGAAACTGGCAGGCGAGAGGCTATATTACAAGAAAAAATGCGCGCACTGCAAAAAGAAATGGGCGAAGATGATGGCGAAGTAGATACCGCCAATATTCGTAAAAAAATCCTGATGTCGTCAATGCCAGCAGATGCCAAAGAAAAAGCAATGACCGAATGGAAACGCATGCGTTCGATGTCGCCTGCGTCTAATGAAGGAGCCCTGTTGAAAACATATCTGGACGAACTGTTGGCTATGCCGTGGGACAAATCAGACAAAACAGAAATTGATTTGAAACATGCGCGCGATGTGTTGGACAGAGAACATTCGGGTATGGACGCAGTCAAAGAACGCATTCTGGAACATATTGCTGTAATGAAAAAAACTAAATCTAATCTGGGTTCAATTTTGTGCTTTGTTGGCGCGCCAGGCGTTGGTAAAACTTCGCTGTGCAAATCAATTGCAGCCGCATTGGGGCGCAAATATCAACGCATTTCCCTGGGCGGAATTTCAGACGAAGCTCATTTCCGTGGTCATCGCAAGACATATATCGGTGCACAAACAGGACGAATTATGGATGCGCTGAAACGGTGCAAAGCAAACAATCCGGTTATCGTGCTGGACGAAATTGATAAGATGGGACGAGATTGGCGCGGCGATCCAGAATCTGCGTTGCTGGAAATACTGGACCCAGAACAGAACAAGGCTTTCCGTGACCATTATTTAGAGGTGGACTTTGACCTGTCAAATGTTATGTTTATCGCAACTGCGAACAGTTTGAATATGTCCAATGCGCTGAAAGACCGTATGGAAATCATTGAAATTCCAGGCTATTCAATGGACGACAAAGTTAAAATCGCACGTGAACATCTGATTGGACGGGCGGCGCATGACACAGGCTGGAATATTGATGATATTATCATGAATGATGATGCAATTCGTCATTTGATTCAAAAATATACTTCGGAACAAGGTGTGCGCCAGGCGCAACGTGAATTGACCGCAGTATTGCGCCGTTCTTTGTTGGAAAACAACTGCGTGGATACTAAGACGGAATTTACGCCAGAAAAAATCGACGAGTTGCTGGCAATCAGAAGAACCTTGAACAGCGGTAAAAAAATTGGATTTGGGGTGCGTGTATGATATTGATTATTAACACATCTGGGGCAGGACTGGAATTTGTGTTAGATAACAAATACAAATCTGTGATGGCGGAAAAGCAATCAAGCGCCCTGCCCGTTGAATGCGAAAAATTTATCACAGAATCTGGGGCATCATGGCGCGATATATCTGCAATTGGTGTCGTTGTAGGGCCAGGCAGTTTTACAGGTATTCGACTGGGCATCGCATACGCAAAAGGGATTGCGTTGGGCTTAGAAATACCAGTTGTTGGAATCAGTGCGTTTGATTTATATCTGGCGGCGGCACCAGATGCATTTGTTGCGATCGATTCTGGACGGGGGGATTTCTTTGTCGCAGCGGACAGTTTAGAACCACAAACAATGACAATAGATGAAATTGAAACAAAACAGATGGAATGGGCGCGCACTGTTGGACATAAACCATTTGATTTGAAACTAGGGGTGCAATTTGTGCAACATAAAATTGCCGCCAAAGACTTTAAACCTGTGGTGCCGATGTACCTGCGTCCCAGCTATGCAGAAGAAAACAAGGGCAAATAATATATGCAAGAAAATATCAAATCTTTATTAAAAAACCAAATACACAGTCGTATTGAATGCCTTGCAGATAATGAAAAGGTTTGTTTTTTACAGCATGCCCCATTTTGCAAACAATCATATAAATATATAGATACATATCGCATATGGAAAAGTAATGAATTTTTAGATGTTTATCACATCCGGGACTATAACAGCAAACAAAGTATTGATTTACATTTTATTATGCAAATAGACGAAACAAATGTAAAAATTCAAGAAACAAATACTGAATTTGCAAAACAAATATTCGAACAGTTAAAGCTGAAGCTCCTTAAACAAAATGTTAAATGAATTGGCAAACCTTCATCAAAAATGCTTTCCGCACAAACCATGGTCTGCGGACGATTTTGCCGATTTAAAAAAATCGGGATGTGAAATTATCTCTAGTCAAAATGGATTTATTGTTTATCGCGCAACATGCGACGAGGCAGAAATTATCACTGTTGGGGTTGCGCCCGAGGCACGACGTACCGGTATTGCCGCAGCGATGATTGGGATTATGGAAGTAGACTTGAAAAAACGTGGTGTAAAACATATATTTTTAGAGGTGGCGGCGGATAATACCCCAGCACGCGCGTTGTACAAGCAAAACAACTTTGTACAAATTGGGATACGCCCGAAATATTACGATGGTATTGATGCCATTATAATGAGGAAGGATATATGACACAATATGTTGGCAGCAGCGCACAGATCATAAAATATTTGCCCAGCACAAATGGCAAACACTTTGTGTATGCAGGAAATATCCCGACAGACAAACCGGCACTGCTGGTGCTGGGTGGGGCGCTGACCGTAAGCGAGGCTAAGGCGCTGGGGTACATGGAACGCCTGGACAGCATTATTCAAGCCAGGTCTGAAATTAACATGTATGCGGCGGTGTATAAATTTGAATCACTGGACCCAATGTTGGTCAAGGCTGATATTTTTCGACGCGCTGGGCGCAGGGTTGCATTGGATACAGATCAGGTTGCAGCTCGACGCAAAGAACAACAGTTGGCCAATATAAACGAAAACGAACCGACCCCAGGCTATATCGAAGATGTGTATGATGAACTGATTGAACCTCGCATTGTATATGGGGACGCGGGCGCAACCATGCAAAATATGCGTAATTTAATTATTTATTCGCACTGCCATGGAGCGGTGGTGACAAATGAACTGGCCCGAATGGCTGCATTGAATATGCAAAATGCGGGCTTTGATGACGCGACAATTAAACGATGTCTGGCCGCAGTGGTGGCAATTCAGCACAATCCAACAGCACCGCTGGAAAACGCTATGTTCACTACTGTAAATTTTATGTCTGCGTCTGATGACACATTGAATTTTTATGATAAATTTTCACAGATTGCTTTGCATCAGGATAATTTGGCACCTGCTTTTATGGGCAAAGACTATGCAAATGTTTTTATTGCAGGAAAATTAAATACCACAAATGGCGCAGAACATGGATTTAGCTATGGCTATAAAAACAATTCTGAACAATTGACACAAAATGGAAAAATAATTTTTACTGCGGAACAAAACGCAATAAATAACGCCATCAATGCTGCAATAGCTGGCGCCGAGGTCCCATGCCCCGAACAACTGGTATCTGGTAACGATATCGACGTCCAACGAATGCGGGCAACGGGCAAACAATTATTTGGTAAAGTTAATCGCGCAAAACAAAGTCCAAAACACGTTCATCAAAAATAACATCACGTGGACGAAGTGGGGTTGCAATATGCATGTCGGTACTGCGCCGAGTGCGAGATAATGCAACATAGGTTTGGCCGTGTGCAAATGCGCCACGCGAAATATCAACCACAACCGCATCCAAGGTTTTGCCCTGGGCTCGATGGATTGTCATGGCGTATCCCAATGTTAGCGGAAACTGTTTATATGCGCCTATCTCGTTTTCAATCAAACGGTCGTTTTCATCACGAGTGTATTCAATCTTTTCCCATTTGTCAGGCTTGACAGATACCGTGTCACGCGAATCCGACAATAACTGAACCGTGATTTCACGGGCAGATAAACTGCGCACCAATCCCATAGAACCGTTATGCCATTTGTCGCCATTTTTCACAAAAACAACCAATGCGCCAACCTTTAATTCCAATGCCAATGGTGCCGGCACATCACGTTCGGAAAAACTGCCAGTCAGTACACCATTGTACACAACAGGCGTTTCATTTATCTGGGCCAGGCGAGTCGCATTTATACGCTCGGCCACAGCACGAAAAGGCGTGATTAAAACCGCATTCGCACGACGAGTGACATCGTCAATACGGCATGCGTTAAAAAAATCCAGACTGGCGGTATCGTTGTTGCGCAGTTGTACCAAATTTTCTAGTAAGGGCAAATCATTTTGACGATATACAAAATCAAAATTATACTTTGTAAAATTTGCCCGATGGTAAACATTGCTGTCAAAAAAGTATGCGTTGGGATGACCGTATTCAGATGTGTAATACTGGGTTGCTTCGCGCGTTATTACAGGTGGCAACTGGAATAAATCGCCAATGGCCACAATCTGGATTCCGCCAAAGGGTTCATTGTTGCGACGGGCCATTCGAGCCAAAATGTCAATTGCGTCCAACAAATCAGGTGCAACCATCGAAATTTCATCGATAACTAAAACATCTGTGGCGTTCAGAATATTGCGAGGCTTGGCCTTTAATTTCAAAAATTCTGGCAATATGAAATCGCGCGGCTGTATTTGAAACAAAGAGTGAATCGTCTGTCCCCCAACATTCAGCGCTGATACAGCCGTTGGGCAGGCACATATAATCCGCTTTTTCGACGCGCTTTTAAGATAATTTATAAATGTCGATTTGCCAGTTCCAGCCGGCCCCAATATTAAAATATTTGAATTAGTGCGTTCAATCGCATCAAATGCAGATAACTGCGTTGCGTTTAAGATTGGGGCGACCGTTTCAAGCATCGTTTATTTTAACGAATATATCGGTTCAAATGTCTTGGACTTAGAATTTTACCTGGGGGGCGACGCGTTCCGCTTCGTCAATTTCAAACATTTTTTCCGGTGTGATTTTGCAAATGTTCGCAACTATGCTGGATGGGAACTGTTCAATCTGAGTATTCAACCCCATGACAACCGTATTATAAAACTGCCGAGACGCCTGGATTTTTGTTTCTGTATCCGTCAGTTCGCGCTGTAATTCCAGAAAATTCTGGTTCGCTTTTAAATCTGGATAAGATTCAGCGACCGCGAACAAACTTTTCAATGTCTGGGTTAATTTATTCTGCGCATCTCCTGATGCGGGGCCGTTCGCCGCCATTGCCGCATTACGGGCATTTGTCACCGCCGCCAATGTTTCAGATTCATGCTTGGCTGCGCCACGAACAGTTTCAACCAAATTAGGAATTAAATCATATCTGCGCTTTAACTGAGTGTCGACGGTTGCCCATGCCTCGCGTACTTGGTTGCGACGAGCTATCAGGCCGTTATATACGGCAATGAAATATAATAATACAACTGCGATTATTGCGACTGCTGTCCACATATGTTTTCTCCTTTGTTTTTTGTATTTTAAATATTATCTAATAAAATTGCAATATCGTTCGTCGTTGGAACATGCGATAAAACAATGTCCGGATTGTACTGGGTGCGGAACCAAGTGCGTTGACGTTTAGCATACTGGTTTGTGCGAGTTATCCAATTTTCAATACATTCTGATTGTGATATTTCGCCACGAATAAGTCTGCACAACTGCGATGCGCCAATCGCACGATTTTCATCCCAGCCTGATTCCAAAATTCTGTGAGCCTCGGCCATGGCGCCTGCGTTCAACATCAACGGTATGCGCGCGGCAATGCGTTCGCGTAACAATTCAGAATCTGGATTTATTAAAATGCGTTTTGCAGATGGTACAACTGCGCCAACCCGGGGGGCGCTTTGAAATTCTGTAATGTGGCGACCAGTTGCAAAAAAAACCTCGACCGCGCGGGCAACGCGTTGCGGGTCGGTTGCAGCAAATTCGGGTGGCAACATGCGACGCGCCCCATCCAAATCGGTGGCGACTAATTCACGCGCACGTTGACGAATCTCGTCTGAAATGTCCGGCATTGGCGAAATCCCGTTTATCAATGCGTTTATATAATATCCGGTCCCACCAACAAAGATTGGTGTGCGCCCTGATGCGACAGCTGCGTCATATTCCCTTGTCGCCATTTCCAAATATTCTGATACAGAAATCTGGTCTGTTAATGGCAATATGGAAAACAGGCGATACGGAATGCCGTCAATGTCATCAAAATTATCACGGTTGACAAAAGGACTGGCCGAAATGGATTCAATACCACGATATATTTGGACACTGTCACAATTTATAACAGTGCCATTTGTACGACATGCCAACTGGTGAGCAAAGTCCGATTTGCCCGAAGCAGTTGGTCCTGTGATGATATATGCGACTGGTTTCATTGAACTGAATTATAGACAACAAGTTCAAAATGTAAATAAAATATTGTATTTTTTTCCCGCCGGGGGTATTATAACCAAGTCCAATTAAATAAACGAAAGGAAATAAGTATGTCAAAATTAAGAGTAGCTATTAATGGTTTCGGGCGCATTGGTCGTTTAGTGTTGCGGGCTGCACTGGAATCAAAGCGCGATGATATTGAGTTTGTGGCGGTTAATGATTTGGCGCCTGCGGAACAAAATGCCTATTTGCTGAAATATGATTCTGTGCATGGAAATATGCCGTTGGATGTGAAACTGGACGGCGAATACATTGTTGTCGGCAATCAGCGCATTAAATGTATCGCGGAACGTGACCCGGCAAAATTGCCATGGCGCGAATTAAATATCGATGTGGTTATGGAATGTACTGGTATTTTTACCGCCGCTGACAAGGCCCGTGTACATATTGACGCAGGCGCAAAACGCGTGTTAGTGTCTGCCCCATCAGCCGGAGCTGACAAAACAATTGTGTTCGGAGTAAATCAGGACACGTTGACCGCTGATGATATTATTGTTTCAAATGCATCTTGTACAACAAACTGTTTAGCACCGGTGGTCAAAGTATTGAATGAAAAATTCGGTATTGTGTCGGGTTGGATGACAACTGTGCATGCATATACAGGCGACCAACAGTTGCTGGATAAAAATCACAAAGATTTCCGTCGTGCACGGGCGGCAAGCTTGTCTATGATTCCAACCAGTACGGGCGCAGCCAAGGCAATTGGATTGGTATTGCCAGAACTGGCAGGGAAACTGGATGGTATGGCCATTCGTGTTCCAACACCAGATGTGTCTGTTGTGGAACTGGTTGTAAATATGGAACATGACGCAACAGTCGAAGAGATAAATGCAGCTATGCGTGCGGCGCAATCAGAAACATTTGGATATAACGAATTGCCATTGGTATCAATTGATTTTACTCATGATGCACACAGTTCGGTTTTTGATGCGGGCCTGACCAAAGTCTTGGACAAAAAATTGGCGCACGTGACCGCATGGTATGATAACGAATGGGGTTTTTCAAACCGCATGAATGACACCGCTGTCGAGATGGGCAAGTTTATAAAATAATGTCCAAAACCCGCCGAGTGGCGGGTTTATTTATAGTCTTATAATTACTTTGTTTGATTTTTAATCGGGGCTATGCTGAAATTTGGGCGTTAACAGCAAAAAGATGCTTTGATTTTTTTCCTGAAATAAGTGATAATATAGTATATCAAAAAGCATTTGGAATATTCTGTTAACAACGAGGCAATAAAAGATGAAAAAAAATTTCTTTGTACCTGCTGTATTGTGTTTATTTGTCCCCCACATGGTCGCGGCCGCCCCCTATAATACATCCACAGACGATGATTGGGCATATGTGCAACGCAACAAAGTATATAAGCAACCAAGATATGGTTTGTCAGGCAATACAGATCGAACCGTACAGACAGAAAAATCTAATACCCCCCAGAACAAAATGGATCATAGCGCCAATGCGGAAAGTCCGCTTTATATGCCTAAACCAGGAACAATATATTCCAAGACGTCACTGGGACCGACGTTCGTTTTATCTGATGATACCCCCCGTAATAAAACCAGCTGGCGTGCACGAGAAGAACTGGGGATCGGCATTTTAAACGCACTGAAACTCTACGGAAAAATCGACTATATGCGCGATGACAATACCCAGAAATCTGGCATTCAATTTGCTTTGGCTGGCTTGAATTTTCGCGCGATTGATACAATGTCTGGGTGGACATTGGATTTATATGCAGATGCCCATTCTAATGGATTTGGCGCAATGCGTGGCTCAATAACATCACATGGGCTGATCCCGGACAATTGTTACGATGGCAGTCGGGGACTTCATGTTGGGACACAATTGGGCAAGACTTGGTCAAAGTTCAGTGTTTCGGCTTTTGTTGGGGTTGAGCGAAATTTCAGCAATGACGACTACAAAATAAAACTGATACAGGTTGATATGCGCCCAGTATATAACGTTATGATACGACCTAAATTGGATATACTTGGCTTCCCAAACGAGATTTCTGTTAGACTTGATGACAGAACAAATTATAACCTGGGGTTTAATATATTTTATCAGAATGATAATCGCTGGTCATTTGGCAGCGGGTTTAAATTTATGCACAAGCAAAAGGGTGTTATCTTATCTGTAACCCCACCCCCAAAGGTTCCATCCCAACAGTTTTTAGATGGCTGGCCAACAGCTGGAATGCAAATAAATACCAAAAATAAAATATTGTCATATATAAGCAATTTTGGTTGGTATGATACATATACTTTTAGTATGGCGGCCGCATATCAATTAACGGACATTGTACAAATTGGGGCCTATAGTGAATGCACGTTCAATATATTCCGGAACAATGCTGATGTTCAAGCAGAACTGGGAATTCGATTGAATTTAACATTCTAGCAAAAATTTACCAAATATATTAAATAAAAATCCCGCTGGATGGCGGGATTTTGTCCAATATATGTTAGTTTTATTTTTTGTTTTTTAGTTCCGTTTAATTAGAACTGAACATTCAAGCGAACACCCGCTTCAGCCTTGACATCTGTGCCATTCTGGGATTGTTCATGCGCCGTATCGAATGTGTACTCGCCATAGATGACACCCTGGATCATATCGGTCAACTGATATGCCGCAGTCAGGTTAATGATATATTCATCAAACCCGTCGTTCATGTCGGCAACTTTGTCTAATAAACCGTTTACTAACATCGCCTGTTGCTCGGCATATGGTGAAGGCAATGTTTTTAATTCTGATGCTAAACCTTCTACGCCATTGTCTGCATGGTGTTTATATGTTAAACCACCACCGAATGACCAACGATTATCCAATTGATAGAACATTTTCAAACCGGCATTAACTTCGGTTGTAGATTTCAAGTCAACCGAGATTTCATCTGGGAAACCCAAGTCAGTCAACTGAGTACGCCCTAGGATGCCCAATGGGCTTTCTGTGTCAATAGCAATCAGTTCAATGCTGTTGTTGTCATTGCCGAATGTGCGCAGGACTTCTATGAATCCAGCAGTGCTGAATTTATTCCACACCTTGCCCACCTGGGTCCCAACGTGGAATCCCCAGCGACCATTTGAATAGTTATCGTATGTGAAACCATTTGCCGCAAATGAACCAGACATTTCACTGATTCCGCCCAATTGCGCGTCTGCATACAAATCCCATACCCAACCAGAATATGTGTTAATTGCACGGTATTTCAAACCCGCACGCCCCAGGTGCATACCCTTGCGATCAATGTCGCCGTCGTGGGTATAACCGAATTTCGCGTACGCTTCCAGGTTGTCCAAGATACCGTATCCCAATTCTTCGTGAACACGCCAGATTGGAAATTCTGTTGCGCCATCATGATTCTTTTTAACATGTGCGTCTGAATCATCTGCGATTTTGTACATAACACCCGCAGATGTTTTGGAATACACCGCGCCCTTGTATGGCATATACAATGGGTGTTCCAGGTTGGCCGCAATCGCAGGTGCCGCGAATATCGACAATGCAACTGCTGCACTGATAGTTTTTTTCATCTGTTTAACTCCTTAGTTTTCGATGAAATGCCACACCCCCATTATTGGCAAGATGTGGGTTCATATCCACACCGCCCATTATTGGCAACAGTATGTTTTTGCGATATGAACGAACTTATTTTTGCGCAATATAGGAACTTTGTCAAAAAATAAATTTTCTTGACATGGGGGGCTTGAAAAGTTATGACGGGCGACCTATATAAAATTGCTGTGGGGGAACCGCAGTACTTTAATCAAGAGGTTCTATCATGAATACACAACAAAATATCGCTGAAAACCAAGAAAAGTTTATTATCCACGTTGACCCACAAATCGCAAAAATCGTATCGCCATTTGACCGCAAAGAATTAGCGGCGGCGTATCTACAAATGTTCACAGGGTTCGCATGGCGAAATTGGACTAATAAACATTCACTGGGGCGGGCATGGCAGACCGCATTGGCACAATGTGGCGCGTTTTGTGATACTAAAAATAAAAAGAACCCCGCGGCAAAATATTTGAAAAATGTATGTGATGCGCATAAAAAATACTGGTCTCGCGTTATTATGACGCATGGCGCGCGCGATAATGTAATTAACCCGGATGACCAAGAAATCAAAAAATTACGCGCACATGGCGAACGCATGATTCGCGAAAGCATGGACAAGATTAATCTGATACTGGCGCGATATAATGAACGGGTCGAAGAACTGGTTGCCACGCAATCAAAGGAAAAAGCGCAAATGCATACATCTGCGATGCCACAGGCGATGGCACAGACGCAATCACAACCCGTGATGGCGATGGCGCAAAACACCCCAGAACAGGCACAACCCACACATCAACCGGGGTCAGCACCAGCCCAGGCACCAATGCACGCATTGCCACAGGCGCCACAACAAGTGGCACAAAATTCTGTAAAATCGGTTGCACAGCCGGCACAGCAATCGGGCGCGTTTGCGATGGTGCGCGACGCGGTAAAACGCCCAAATACCGCGATTGCCGATAAACCGGTCGAAGTGCCGACGGTGGTTGCAAAGCCCGCCGTGGCAAAGCCAATCGAGAAAAAGCAAGAACACCCCGCGGTCAAGCCCGTGGTTGCACAGAAACAAAAACCAATCGTTCATCATATGCCCAAGGCGGTCGCGGCACCGGTCAAGCAATCAGGCGCCCTGCCCGCGGTTCGCGACAATGTTAAACAGCAGAATATTGTTAAAAGCGAAGAAAAGGTCAAGGAATTTCAGGTCGCGCAACAGCGTCTGGAAATCCGCGCGGAACAACGTGCACAATTGCAGTTGAAATTCCAACAACAAATACAGATGTGGCAAATTGGGCAATTCAAACAGAATGCTGCATAATAAAAAACCGGGGATAATCCCGGTTTTTTATCTGTCATATATGACGGGGGTTTTGTTTATTGTATAAATACGCCCGTCATTTTCAATGTTATGATATATGTATAACACGTTTGCTGGACCGTCTATTTCAGTCCAGGGGTTAAAATACCCAATTACCTGGCGCGTGGTATTGTGTGGAAAAATCGTGTGGAAAGTGTTATCAAATACACGCGAATATTTGTCATCATATTCAGGTGATACAATCATATTCATCGCAACTGTGCCATTTGGCGCAATACGCGATTTTAATCGTTCCATAAATTCCGCCGTAATTAAGGATTCTGGGACCTGATACGAATTTGAATAAACGTCCAGCAATATAAAGTCATATTGTTCCGTGGTGTTCTTTAAAAACTGGCTGGCGTCGGCGACTATGAATTTTTTATTGGGCGACAACTTTTGATTCAGAAAGTGTTTTTCCGACACGTCTTTTAACGTGTGTTCTATATCAACAAAAGTATAATCATTGCGCGTATCATTCAGTCCTAGTGTAAAGCCCCCTGCCCCCAGAACTAAAATTTTGTATATCTTGTCTGATGGCATATTATATATGAAGTTTGTATTCAGATAGTCTATGTATCCCGCCATATAACCGTTCTTGTTATATAACGACATAGGTAAACCGTTCATGTACAGTACATGTGTTTCATCACCTAATTTATATACAGAGATGGTAGAATTTGCATTGTTAACCAATATACCATGCCATTTACGTTGATACATATTGCTGTTGATATACAAAGAGCCACATAACACAACCGAACATACAAGCCACGCATGCCACCGACGACATAACATCAAAGCGCCCACAGCTGATAATAATGTAACCAAAATAACTGTATAATTAACACCTATGAATGGCATTAATAACAATGTTGTGGCAATTGAACCAAAAACCGACCCTATTGTATCCCACGCCATAATGTTACCCATGCAATTTTTGTTGTATGCGCGCAACTGGCGCGACAGCAAAGTCGTGTTAAGCCCAAACAAAAATGGCCCCACAGACAAAAACATCATAGAATAAACAAATGTCTGGACAACCCCTGACTGAATACCACATGCGTACATTAGTTCAAAATAATTTGTGATAAGCGGGAAACTGGCCGCGCAAACAGATAAAATCGCGATTATCAGAAAACTGGCGTGTAAAACTTTGCGAATTTTTTCATTGTTTATCTTTTGAGTCTCGCCAATAAAATACCCAAATGACATAAAACCTAAAAATATAGCCATAATAATACTGGTTATAACGGCACTGGACCCAACATAAAAAGACAGTTGTCGCAGAACAACCAATTCCAAAGATAAACTGACATAACCATTTAAAAAGATTAAAAACACCGACGTAGCACGTGATAGTTTATGCATAACTTTCCCCCGAATATATATACAACATAGTCTAGAAAAAAAATGCTAATGGACGCAACTCATTTTTAGTGCGCATTTACTAAACGAATATCATCAAATTCAGGAAAACGATTGAACATGGCCTGGGCAAATGGACACAGGGTTATCACACGACGATGCTGTGTGCGCGCCATGCTGGCAACATTACGAACCAAGGATAAACCAATGTGACGATTGCGATATTCGGGGGCAACGCCAGTGTAATCAATAATTAATTTGTCCGCACCAATACGAACGAATGTAATCTCGCCAATCTTGCGCCCAGATACAATCGCATCAAATCCATTGCGAGTTTCTGACATAAAATATTGAACAACATCTGACATGTTTTTAATATAACACAGCCAAGGCGTTTTTTGTATCGGACTGTATTCAAAAAAAATCCCGCATTGCGGGATGCTGTTATAACAAGTCAAAGTTTTTGCGAATTATTCGAGAACTGCGACGAAGCGCCGTTGATTCTGATCCGTCCATTTTGGGGGTCAGGGTCGCAATAACACCATCCCGCCCCACAATACGTGGCAAAGATATAGACAACGCTTTATCACCCGGCCCGTCAACGGTGGACACGGTTAAAATTCTGCGTTCGTCATTCACTATGCAACGCACCAAATCCGCAACTGCGCCCGCAATACCGTCCCAGGTCGCACCACGGCCCTGGATGATTTCGTATGCGGCATTGTGGACACGGTGTTCAATGGTTTTTCGCGTCGTCTGGGGCAGACTGATTTTCGTCTGGCGACAGAATGAATTCAAATCAATACCGCCCACACATGCAGACGACCAAACAATCATGCTGCTGTCGCCATGTTCGCCCAGGACGTATGCATTAATAGACTGGGTTGACACGGACAATTGGCGCGATAAAATCGTACGCAATCGCGCAGAATCCAGCATTGTTCCGGTTCCAATAACACGCGACGCAGGCAATTTAGATATTTTCTGGGCCAGCATAACCATGACATCCAATGGATTAGTGACAATTATCAATTTTACATTTTTTGCATCAACATTTGCCATAACACGTGGAACAATGTCTGATATTACCGCCGCATTCGCATGTAATAAATCAGTACGGGTTTGACCCGGCTTCTGATTTGCGCCGGCGGCAATTATTACGATTTCAGACCCACGAATCGCACGATATGTATTTACCGCCGTTATTTTTATATCATATGAAAATGCGGCGGCATGACCCAAATCTTCGGCGGCGGCGCGGGCGCGAATGCCATCACGGTCAAATAAAACAATTTCATGTGCCAGCCCCGTGTTTGCAACCGCGGTTGCAACCGCTGAACCAACAGAACCAATTCCAATGATAGATATTTTCATGTACTCTCTCCGTTTTGATATATTCTATCATAAAAAAGCAAACAAATATACAAGATAAAAAACATGCGCCCGTGGGCGCATGGTGCAGATGAACATATAAGCCGGATTCTGTCATGCCGCAGGCCAGTATGTTTCGCATACCACCCCACGGTAGTGGGCATGATTAATCTGCATATTGCATTACTGCGATATGTCAAGCCTTCTACCCGCCCCCGATGCGGGACACATATAGGGGGCCTATTTGAAGTTGCTGCGCGCAGAGATTGCCCGTTTCACTCGAATTTAATCGTTTACGTCACTGTTGCTCTGATCGTCGGGTTGCCCCGCCCGGTATATTAGCCGGTACGCTGTCCCGTGCAGTCCGGACTTTCCTCTGACCATTTCTGGCCAGCCATGCCCTGTGCATCTTACAGTGGATGATTCTAGCAGTTTTTTGTGGGTTTTCAACTTTTCTTTTTGTTATTGAATATTTGCGCATTTTTCATTAAATTTATATCTGATGAGGCGCGAGGTAATAGATTTTTTAAATACTGACCTGCAATTTATTCGCGGGGTGGGACCCGCGTTGGCGGCGCGTCTGGACGAAGTTTTGGGGGGACGACGAGTATTGGATTTTCTGCGCCATCGCCCGTCGTATGTGCGGGCACGCGGAATAACCGAAAATGTTATGGACGCAAATCCCGGAGACACAATTACAATTCCATTGCTAATCAAATCCCATCGGGCGGGGCGCGCATTTCGTGGACGACGCAGCCCGACCCAGATTACATGCAACGATAAATTGGGAAATACGGTTATTATTCAATTCTTTAACGCAAAATATCTGGATTATTGGCTGAATAAAATGCCGGTGGGGACGTGGCGTATGGTATCGGGCAAACTGGAAAAGACAGCCAAACCGACAATTAACCACCCGGACTTTATCGAAGAATTACAAAACGCAGCAAAAATACCATCCGCCCAGGCAATTTACCCGGCGGGCGAAGGTTTAACCCAGAAAGTATTCGCAAATATTCGCGACCAGATTTTTGCCGCCCTGCCAGATAAACTGCGCGGCGAAAGTGATGAACGGGTATTGGAATTCTTTGATGCGCTGGAACATGTGCATTTTCCAAAGTCAGATTCTGATTTGGCGCCGAACAACATATATATGGCAAAACTGGCGTATTGTGAATTGTTGGCGCACCAGGTGGCGATTGTTATCAGTCGGCGCAATCGAATGGACGTACGGAACCAGCGAAGCGTGCGGGCGCAAAAACATAATTTAATGGAACGGTTTTGGGCAACATTACCTTTTGAAATGACAGGCGCGCAAAAACGCACCTGCGACGAAATATTTGCCGACATGATGCGCGATGTACCTATGATGCGACTGGTTCAGGGGGATGTAGGCAGCGGAAAAACCATTGTCGCATTGGCCGCTGCCATACGCATGGCGGAAATGGGCGCGCAGACAGCCATACTGGCCCCGACGGACACGTTGGCGCAACAGCACTTTGCAAAATTAAAACCAATGTGCGATAAAATTGGTATTGTATGCGATATTCTGACCGGACGGGACAAAGGCGTGGCACGCCGTGAAAAATTAATATCATTGCGTTCGGGACGAACACGCGTTGTTGTGGGAACGCACGCATTGTTCTCGGCGGATGTTGAGTATAAAGATTTAGGACTGGTGATAATTGATGAACAGCACAGATTTGGCGTTGCCCAGCGCGAAGCATTACGCAACAAGGGCAATAACCCCGATTTGCTGGCATTGTCTGCAACACCAATTCCGCGTACATTATCCATGACGATTTACGGCGATATGGATGTATCAATTATTAACGAAAAGCCCGCAGGAAGAAAGCCTATTAAAACAACAAAACTGTCATGCGGACGTATTATGGATTTATTAGAACGCATAGATATGCAAGTTAACGCAGGCGCCAAGGTGTTCTGGGTTTGTCCGCTGGTTGAAGAATCAGAAAACGATAATGCCATGACCGCTGCCGAAGAACGGCATAAAATGCTGGCAGAATATTTCCCAAATGCGGGACTGGTTCATGGAAAAATGGACAAGAAAGAACGCGATGCGGTTATGGCTGAATTTGCCGCACCAGATTCCAATATGCCAATACTGGTCGCCACAACTGTTATCGAGGTTGGAATTGACGTGCCACAGGCGTCTATCATTGTAATCGAAAACGCAGAACGGTTCGGATTGGCGGCGTTGCACCAATTACGTGGGCGCGTCGGACGTGGCAACACACAATCGTACTGTGTACTGGTATTTGGACGAAACGTATCAGACGATGGATTAAAACGATTAGATGTACTGTGTGAAACAGATGATGGATTTGCTATTGCGGAACAAGATTTGATGATGCGTGGCGTGGGCGAATTATTGGGCACGCGACAAAGCGGTTGGATGCGATATTATTTTGTTGACTATCGCGAACATCGGGATTTGTTCAAATTGGCATCAACAGCGGCACGTGATAACGATATAGATTCGTGGGCGCATGATTTAATGTATTTCTTTGACCGTGGGGTGGTGCTGGGTGCGTAAATTTTTTGTATCTTTGCTGATAACATTATGCGCTGTTCCTGTGTGGGGTGCATCATTGATTAACGACACAGAAACGGAACGCGTATTAACCAAACTGATGATGCCATTGGCACAAGCGGCAAACATCCCTGAAAATCGGATGAAAATTCATATTGTCAAAGATGATGACTTTAACGCATTTGTTATGGGGGGCGAAGATATTTATGTTTATACCGGTTTATTAAAACAAATAAAAACACCAAATGCATTACAGGCCGTAATTGCGCATGAATTTGGACACACACTTGGCGGACATATGGCCCAGATGTCCGACCGCATGGCGGCGGAAATAAAGCGCACTATGTTGATTCAGGCGTTGGGCGTTGGTCTGATGGTGGCGGGGGGCAATCCGACACTGGGGGCCGGAGTTTTAGCGGGTTCGTCTGGGGTTGCGCAACAATCTATGCTGGCATTTACGCGCGACGAGGAACGAATTGCGGATAATCTGGGTGTGGATTTGATGGTGCGTGCCAATCAGAACCCTGATGGATTTGTCACAGTATTTGAACAAATGCAAGAACTGACAGGGGTTATGGAGTCCAGAATCAACCCAAATCGCGTAAATCACCCACTGACCACAGAAAGACTGAATAATGTACGAGAACAGATTGCACAAATAAACACTGCTAAAAAATGGAACAAAATAAATAGGGCAGAATATGAACTGGTGCGGGCAAAGCTGATAGGATATTTGGATACACCAAACCAAGTGCGTGAAAAATATCCCAGTTCAGATAAATCAGATGCTGCCATCTATGCGCGCGCAATTGCAAATATGCGTCAGGGCAATCTGGACGGGGCGCGTGTGGGGACTGGGACATTAATAGCACGTCATCCAAAAAATCCGTATTTTTACGAGTTGCTGGGGGATATAGAATATCAATTTGGACACTATGACAACAGTGTTGAAGCATATGAAAAATCATTGGTTTTAGCGGGGGAAGCCCCCCAGATTCAGACGGCGTTGGCACTGGTGCTGGGCGAAAGAAAAAAAACAGGCGATACGGCGCGCGCAATCGAATTATGTAAACGCGCGATATTAATCGAGCCCGCGCCACTGACGTACTGGGTGATAGCGCGTGCATATGGCGACGACGACCCAGGGCGCGCAGCATGGGCAATGGCTGAATACAATAATATGATTGGAAAAAAAGACGAAGCTAAAATATATGCCAAACGCGCACAGAAACATTTGCAAAAAACAGATGCGGAATATATCAAGTCCGGAGATATTATAAAATGATTCTTGTTTTTCATTTATTCTTCCCCCTGCCCCGACATGCATAATTGGGCAAATTCTACTAATGTAGTGTTTGTTGCGCGTATAATTTTTGCAATCGTACAACATGATGGCCAACGCGGTGTACCGTCCGGTGAAAACTGCTTGCTTTTGTTAAAGGTACTGGCATCCAAGCCACTGAGCCTTGCTAAGCCTGAGCAGGTTAACCCATGAGCCTGTGCCAGCTTTTCAATTGCGCCCATAATATTTTATGTTCCAATTCATCCCTCCTTTTATTCGGTTGTTTAATAAATATCTTTCAAATCCAGGTTGAATTATTTCTTATACCGTCGCCAAAATCCAGCAAAAATTAAACGCAAACGCAATATACAACCTATGATTGATTACGTTGTCACAAATACAACAATACGCCAAATTTAAATAATAGCGAACATGGTAAAAACTTTGCGTATATTGTTCGGCGACTCTGTGATGTTGAAGGTAAAATATAAATCAGCTGGGATAAGGCAGAATACAACAGCAAAAAATATCAATATGACAGAGAGACAGATACGGAATATTTTATTCCTGTTGGTATATTGTTTCACATGGAGTCAGAAGATAAAATGAATCTGCATTTTATCAATACAGATTCATTTAGTGCATTTTGTGGCATGCAAGCAACACTTGAAGGAATATGGCTTAGACAGTAATTAGTATTTATTTACTCTTTTCAACCAACCGTTTTTTGCCGTTACCCAGTTTTTTGTGCGTTTTAAGTAATCTATTCTTTCAGATTTTAGTGCGACCATAAATTTGTTGACCGCGTTATCGGGAATAGCATTTATGGATTTAATTGTTTCGCTGCCTATTGCGCCATCAACAACCAAGTTTGCGTCCAAGAAAGAATTTAGTGCACGTTGAACTGTCTTCCCAGCACCTCCCATCACATTCATATCAAAAACTGCATCAGGTATTCTGTCGTTTTTGATTTCTGGGATTCTTGTATTGTCCCAATATTCGTTTTTATAAATTTCTTTGGCCTGTGCGGCTGTTAAATATTTTACATCTGCTGGGAAATTTTTGTCTGGATGCGTGTTAGCGTATCTGTCCAGCGTGCTTTGTTTAATTCCCATGTTGGTTGGTTCATCATCAACTTGGTCTTTACCGTCTGTATAGCCACCTTCGGGTTATTGTAATTTATTGTATGCTTGTTCAAATTTCATATCGGACACTTTGTTTGTATCAATATCTTTCATATCTTTTTTCTCGCTTTGTTTCTTTTCCAGTTCTTGATTTATTTTTACTTCTGTCCAGTAGCCGGGTTTGACAGCGCCACGCTCTTTGATTTTTTGTAACTTTCTGAACTTTTCAATCGCATCAAACAGCTTCTGGTTCGGATACGGGTTTGGATTGTCGGCACTTTCGCTGGCACGGGTATCGGGTTCATAACAATCTAACTGGGTCAGTGATTTTTTTAACCATTCTACATCACGTGTATCAACATTTCTGTCCGGGGCAACCTGGGCCGACACCGAACCGATTTACAGACGCCTGATTGCGGGGCGTGCGCCATTGACGGGGCGCAATCCGGACGAACTGGACCGCATATGCCTGATGTGCACAGAAAAGACCGCACACCAATGCCACCGAAGACTGGCCGCCGAATACATCGCATCACAATTTCCTTACATAGAAGTTGTGCATTTGTAAAAAACGATTTTTGTCCCCCGAAACACATATCTTGACTTTTGCAATATCATACCTTATAATGCATGTGTCAATATAGTGCAATTGCACTGACCCGCCGCAAAATCTCAAAAAAATATAATCACGCAATAATTTGTTGCGAAACAGCCAGTAAATTCATACGAATTTCTGGGGTGTTTTGGCAATTAAAAACACAGGAATAAAAAAATGACAACTGAACAAATCCAGGAAACCATCATCGAAACGTTTCCTGAAATAGAAATAAAAAGTATAAAAAAAATAGGTTCGGGACGAAATGTCATCGCTGTATTGGTTAATGACAGCGTTGTATTCAGAATACCTAAAAAAGAAGACGCGCCATTTAACAATCCTGACAAAGAAATCAAAGTATTAAACTTTCTAAAAGGCAAGTTGAGCTTTGAGGTTCCAGAAATTTTATATCACAAAAAGGACAAGTCAGGTCGAAACATCATTGGCGAAACATTGGTACACGGCACGACATACACCCAGGAAATGCACGATTCTTTTGACGAAGAAACAAAATCCGATATATTACGTCAAATCGGTAAAATTGCACGCGAATTACATAATCTGGAGAATGATTACAGTTGGTTGCAAGATGCACCATTACATTACACAGACAGCTTAGAAGTGTTTGACGAATACTTTCCTGACATAGTAAAAAAACAATTCACAGATGAGCAGATTCAGCACATCAACGCCGTGCGCGACAGATATAAATACTTATCTGAACAATATCCTGTAAAACCAGTTTTGACACACTGTGATTTGCATTTTGGCAACATGATGTTCGATACAAACACAAAAAAAATCGTGGGGCTTATTGACTTTGGCGAAGCGGGATATGCCGAACCATCACGCGACATGCACTATTACTATGGCAATGGTGCAAAAGAATTGCTGGCAGGATATGGCGACACTGGAGACGTATATTTCCCAGAAAGACAGCGTTTTCAATCTGTAGTAAATCTGTTATATGATATCAAAGAAGATTTAGAAATGGGAAAATCACCCGACAGAAATGTAAATAAAGTATTACAGATCGTGATGTAAAACACACCGCCCTTGATTTTTGTGGGAAATGTTGTACAATATGTGTGTGCAAGTAATTGTACAAGCGACATTAAAAGTGAGAACGGGTTTGATCGCCCGAGAACCACAACTTCTAATGTCCCGACAATGGTCGGGATGCTGTTGCTATATAATAAGGTTTATCCTGAAGGCGCAGAGTTCTGTTCTTGAATCGATCAACTCCCGACCACTCTTTATTTGAGTGGTCTTTTGTTTGGGGTTGTATGGTTGTCAGACAATGGACTTTTGTTATTGGGATTGCGTTTGCCATTGGGGTTGGCGTTGGGGCGCAATTGCCCACACGGACGGTCGCACCACCCAGCATACCCGCACACATAGAATCATATTTCACCCCCGGCACCGAATGCGAAGACCGCATAATTGCCGAGCTGGGTCGGGCCGATAAAATCGACGTTGCCGTATATTCCATAACCAATCCGAAAATTGCGAACGCCATTATTGCCGCCCACCGTCGGGGCGGAAGGGTGCGAATTGTCACAGACCGAACTATGGCTGGGCATAAATCGTCCATGATTGGGGAGTTGGTCGCCGCCGGCATTCCCGTCCGCACCAACCGCCAGCACAAGATTGAACATAATAAATTTGCCGTCTTTGATAATATGAGTATGGTGACGGGTTCCTATAACTGGACCACCGCCGCCACCAAGTACAACAACGAAAACTGTATCTTCCTGACCTACCCAGCACAAGAATACAGCAAACAATTTGAGTATTTGTGGGGGATGTATAGGTAAAAAATCCCCCCATTACGGGGGAATATTAACATTTCATCCAGTTGACCATGATGCCACGCCATTTCATAGCAGATTGCTCTTCTATTCTATGGATAGCGGCCAACAACATTTGTTTTTTCATGTTTGTTCTCCTGTCTATCTTTGTACATGAAGATATTTATGCTCAGGATTCAAGAATAATTTTTAGTTCGTTAAACAGTTTGATTCTTTCCTCGCAATAAACATAGACACCGTCATGGGTCATTAGACCGTCCTTGACACGAGTCGCAGGACAGCCATTTCCACACAAATCCCAAAAACGACACTTCTGGCATTTTTCTGGTTTGTGTAAAAATAGTTTTTTAAATCTTGCATAAGAAGCAGTCTTGTAAACATCAGCCAAATCCATGTCTAATATGTTTCCGTATGGCATTTCACTGCGCAGATATTCACATGGATAAATATTCCCATCTGGGTCTATAGATATCCAACTTAAGCAAGAATGTTTGCTTGCACACAGGTTCATCGTTTTATTTGACAACCACGCAACAACTTCATCTATTTCGCGAACCTTGACAGATGTGTCACCATGTTCAAACCATGCGTGTAATACATCTTTTAAAAAGTAAAACCAATCATCCGAACTAACACTAAAATTATCAGAACAAGAATCGTAAACTGGACTAAATTTGATATCGGTAAACCCATTGACAACCAAAAAATCAAATATTTCTTTGCCGTATTTTATGCTGTCTTGCGTAATTGTTGCAATCACCGGTGGTTGCAGTCCAACATCCCTTACACGCATTACATTCGAAAAACTACCAATCCCTGCATGGTCAACACGGTTCAAATTATGTAAAAATTCTGGCCCATCAATGCTGACACTAACAGTGATACCATTATCCTTGAAGAACCGAGCAAATTCTGGGGTTATTAGTGTAGCATTTGTTTGCACCATATTTGTTACAATATGTTCACTGTTTTTATATTTATCTATAAATTCAACTGCCTTTTTGAAAAAGTCTATACCCGCAAGTAACGGTTCACCACCATGCCAAGAGAAAAATACACTGCCTTGAAAAGCTAAATTTTTTCTTATTGCAGTTTCAAGAATATCCAGGGGCATTATTTTGATACATGATTTGGCGAAAGGGGCCGCATAACAATATTTACACCTTAGATTACAATTATTGCCTGCGGGTTTTATTTGTAAGCCAAATCCTTGCGTATCAATGTCCTTTTAGTTTTTCTTGTTCCATGTATCTACGAACAACGTTTTCATCAAAAAACTGTAATCGCCCACTGGGCAACATTAGCATTCTATCTATGCCCAGGTGTTTCAAAAATTCTAAATCATGGCTGACTATAATCAGTGTACCACCGTATTCTGAAAAACTTTGTGCGATGGTTTTCTTGGTTGCTACATCCAGATGATTTGTTGGTTCGTCTAATAATAAAACATTGGCACCACCAAGACATAATTTGGCCAGCTCTAAACGGCTGCGTTCGCCTGGCGACATTGTTTTTACGCTTTGTTTTACCTTGTCCCCAACAAAATTAAAGTGATTTAAAACAGAACGCAGTTTTGATGTACTGATATTTGTTACACTTGATGCGTTTTCCAGAATTGTTATATTTGGGTTTAATGTCTCGTATTCCTGGGCATAGTATCCCAAGTCGGTTTTTTTGCCAATACGAACAATACCAGAATCAGGTTTTAATATTTTGTGTAATAATTTTAACAAGGTCGATTTACCTGCGCCATTTTCCCCAACAATTAAAAACTTCTCGCCCTGATTTAATGAAAATGTAAGATTTTTAATTACTTTCTTATTGGCAACGTATGAAAAGTTTAAATTTTCCACCGTGATTGGCAAAATATCCGCTTCACGATTTGGACTTAGCTCCAAATCAATATCTTTCTTTTCCATGGGTGCAACCACCAGATTCTGACGCATTTTATCTAACATTTTTTCACGACTTTGCGCCTGTCTTTTTGCCTTACCCGATTTGCCACGTTGGCTGTCAACAAATGCCTGGATACGATTTATTTCACGCATTTGCTTTTGTAATTGCCGTTCCAAACTCTCGTTTGTTTCCGCCAATGTACGCAAGAAACGTTTGTACCCAAACCCATATAATGTCCCGGTATGCATCATAGCATCTAAATACAGAGTCTTATCCGCGACCTTGTCTATGAATTCTTCATCGTGCGATATAAATATTACCGACGCATCTGTTGCAACCAAATAATCCGTCATCCATTCACGACTGGTGGCATCTAGGTGGTTTGTCGGCTCGTCTAAAAATAAAATGCTGGGGCGTGAATATAATGTTCGGATAAATGAAATCTTGGATTTTTGACCGCCTGATAATTCGCCCAACTTTTTGTTCAGATTTTGACGATCGATACCCATCTGGTCTATCATAGTTTCTAATTCAGATTCCGCAGTATATCCATCCCAGTATTCAAATTCAGATTGACACACCCCCAATTGCTGTAACAATTCTTCTGAATCATCACCTTCGGCCATTTTGGTGTATATTTCCGTCATACGTCGTTCTATTTCGGCCAAAGGTCGCCCCGAACGCAAGAAATCATAAACAATAACATCATCCGGCAGATTCAATTCATCTATTGTTTGTGGCATCCAACCAATACGTGGACTTTTACCCATATAGAATTCGCCTGCATCACTATCAATTTGATTCAATAAAATTCTAAACAAGGTGGATTTTCCGGCACCATTTAAACCGACAACAGCGACTTTTTCACCGTCCTGAACAGAAAAATTCAAGTTTTTGAAAATTACATTACTATCAAAAGACTTCTCAAGATTTTTTACAAGAAGCATTTTTGAGCCGTTTCTTTTTAGCGTAATATATAAAAAAAACAAATCAAGCAATATTTCTTACTCCACAAACACAATACCGAACCATTTTTGCATGACGGTCAGGCGGGATTGATAGTTGTCCGTATAGTTGATTTCCGTTTCGTATTCTCGTTTTAGTTGTGCCGACAGTTCAAGTTCACACACCAGGCGATTGCACACACCCATAAGATAGAAGATATTGCCCGCCGGGCGGTGGGGGCAAACAAACAAAAAACATGCTGATTTCAGCAGGTTATTGTGGTGGGGACACAGGGACTGTAAATCCCCATTCACTTCGTAAGGTTCAAACGGCGCATACGCTTGTTTTCAGCAACTAACGTTCCGAACCCTTTTTGGGTTCTCGTCCGCGCCCCATACAAAAATTAAACGACCGGCAAGCGGTCGTTGAATTTTTGGTGGGGACACAGGGACTCGAACCCTGGACCCAATGATTAAAAGTCATTTGCTCTACCAACTGAGCTATGTCCCCAAAACCGGACCTGGAAAGGGAGAACACAAGGTTCTGTTTCCAAGGTACAGGGGCAATTTTGACATATATAAAATTAAAAATCAAGCAAAAATAATAAAAAATGCATTTTATTTTTTGTCCGTTGTCTCGGTCGTTTCTGATATATGCTGCGCCAAGTTCATCGCCGCAACATTATCAGATTCCATCCAATCTAAAATTCGCCCCATCATTGATTCTGTGTATTTTGCAGACAGGTGCCGATTACGGCGAAATTTATTTTCGTTTATAAGGTGGGTCATATCGCGTACTAGTCCTGACAGAATTTGTACCTGTTCGGCATTCAGCACAGAATTTTGACTGTTGCGAAACAACAATGTATCCAAATCGTTATGATATTCGTGCAATTTTTCCAAAATTCGCGGCGTTATTTTCAGTCGTTTTGAAATTTCTGTTGTGTGTAAAATCAACATTCTGTTCAAGTTTTCAGTCGTTAGTTTGCTGTGCACACCCATCGAGTCCCGCAACAACCCAATAATATTCATCATCAATACATTTAACTTGTCCGTCATGCTGTTAATCATCGTACGCTTCATCTGATTTGCAACACGCGAATTCGTATAGTCATACAGCAAAAAAACCAATGGAATCGACAGCAGTGATGCCGACACATTTATCACCAGGTCACGAATATTGTCATTTGGGGCATTATCTATGGCACCCGTATACAAAATAATTCCACCTGCAATTGACAGCAAATATGGTAATGACTTTAAAAGTATTGTGCGAATATTTATTTTCATACATGCATATTACAACCTATTGGTATGAATATGTACAGGAAGTTAATCCAGGCGATGAATCTGACAACGGCCACGCAGGAATAAAAACGCCCACAGGCACAGCACTAACATCATGCTGCCCAGAATGACTATGCTGAAACGCCAACTGCCAAAAGTTGCGCCCAGCCCAACAATGCCACAAACAATCATATATATTACATAGTTTATGGTCGTATAAAAAGACAATACAACAGAACGATGGCGCGACGGCACCATGTGCTGAAACTGAGAGTATAATAACGTATACAGCCCATAAAACAACATGTACGCGATTCCCATCAGCCACAACATGCCAACATTATATGCAACGCCAAAACCAATGAACAGCAGCCCGACCACACCGATAAGCGAATATATCAAGTTTTCAGATATGTTTGCAAACTTGTACGCAAATCGCTGACCAATTGTTGCGCACCCCAACAAGAACAAAGATACAATCCCAACATATTCAGTCGGTATTCCAATTTGCAACCCTATGGGACTTAAAAAATCGTCCAGATATGGGATATTGGCCGCCAACAAAGTCAACAACATTATCGACAATAGACATGGGGTTTTAAGGCACACCTTGACACCTATGCGCATAAGTTTACGCATAGGTACAGATTTCATCTGTTGTGTGGCAAGATTTTTGTGATAAGGAACCAACAGCAAACAAGCCATAGAAATCAAAATCGCAATTACCGATGCCCAGGTCACCCAATCATATCCCATAAACATCAACAACGAGCCAAACGCAGACAATGCTGTACCGATGGACTCGAACGTGGCCTTGCGCCCAAGAATACGTGAATATTCGCGTTTTTTACCGTATTCTGATACAGAATCGTATACCAGACCTTCAAACGCGACACTGCGAAACCCGGCCTGAACGCCCCACAGAAACATCCCGACAACAAATCCCACATATGTTGGCAGCACCAGCCATAATAAAATCGCAATCGCCTTTAGAATTTGTCCACAAATCATAGACCATCGTTGTCCCACACGGTTTGTTATATATGTAATCGGTGCCTGGCCCAGAATTGTCCCCAGTGCCGAAATTATAAACATTGTGGACAGTTGCAAATCAGTTAAACCGTTTTCCAACATAAAAATAGAATAGACGGGGGTCAGCAATAAAAACTTGTTAAAAAACGCAAATCCATACAGAGAAATCAGCAATCTTTTCATAATCCCATCCTTTGGAGGAAATTATAAGCAAAATCTCATAAAAAAGTACAGTAAATATTGAAATTCCCCGCAATTTGCACTATAATAAATGGGATAGATAAAGGTGCAAATATGGCCGATGTGTCAATGGAAAATTTTTTATTACAATACTTTATGCAGTTGCGTATAAAAAAGATGCCTGCTGAAGTTATGGCAAAATACCAGGAATATCTGGGCAAGGATGATTTTCGTGGACACATGAAGGACTGGCGCAACAGCCTGATGCATCAGGTTAAAGGCAACTGGGAATCCAAGCCATTACCGGACCCAAATGGTCCAGATTTTCATCTGACGGAAGAAGAATGGATTAAATTCTTTAAAGAGTTCCGCAGTGCATTCCGTGCATTGGCTGCGAATAAAAAGAAATTAGAAGGCTTAATTGATTTTGGTGGCAAGAACGACAAGGCACTAAATTTCTTGGATGATTATTTTGGTGCGGGCAAATTATTCAATTCAACAAAAGCAAAGCCAGATGCTAAACTAGAAATTGCCAAGTTGCGCGACGTTATCGTAAATAATGAAAGATTTTTCAGGGTGTTTTTGACAAGAAACAACTTGATTGATTATGATAATCTGGTAAGCGGAATTACTGAAAAAGACGGCAAATATAAATACGACAGCGATCCCACACTGCAAAAACAACTCAAAGACCTGGTTGAATATCTTGATTATTACCGTACCAGTACAACCGAGCTAGTGTCCATTGATTTTAAGGGTTGTGATTTTGACAAGATTTCATCTGGGTTTGAAGACGATGATACTAATCTGGCAAGCAGTGCGGAATTTCTTAATTTCAAAAATGGCGAGTATGATATTATCTTGCGCAGGCTGTACAGCGAAGAAAAAACACGTGATGCATTCCCCAGCGACAAGATAAGAACTGCGTTTGATCGCGCCAAAGAACTGACAGGCTATGATGACCAAAACAGCAAAGATTATATCCCGCCAAAGCGTGATGATAAACTGACCCCATGGCAACAGGTTTCCAAGTGGGCGGATGAAACATATGCAGATGTATTTGAAAAGTATGTAAAGTTCAAGGGCGATCGGCTGTATTTTTCGCCTAATGCAAAAAATATCGTCGCCGCAATACACAAGGCTAAGGTAAAACCAACTGACGGGATTAAGGGCGTTCTGGACAAGGCGAGCGATATAGAAAAGGGGTTATTGTATAAATCGCCCAAGGCGACCGACCATTTCAAATGGTTCGCAAAGACCATGGGGGAGCTGTCCAACACGATGCCCAAGGCGTTCGAAGGTGCCTTGCGCAACGGTCGCCAAATGCATGCAATTATCGAAGAGATGATTATGATTGCCGTCCGTGATGGCAAGGTGGATGAAGCTAAAACTGCGATGGAGGTTTTGTCTGTCATTAAATACGGATATACCACCAGCAAGATCATGGATGCCATGGGCAAGGAAAAGTTAAGCATCTTTTCAGACGGCAAATTATCATGGAATAAAAACGAGGGGATGGCAGTTGTTACCAAGGCGCTGGACAAAAGTATTAAAACCGCGTTTATGGGTATCGGATATGGTATCACAATGGTTGGTAATGCAATCAACCTGTCGGGCAGCAAGTTTAAGGGGCACCGCGGTCGCTTGGGAAAGAAACAGTCCGAATGGGAAACACAAAACTCAGCCGACAGGGCGGCGGCGGACGCGCGACGTAACGCAATGAATGCCCAGGACCAAACATTAATTCAACAAGAAAACCAAAATAAAAATGATGTAAATCAGAATTTGCAACCCGGTCAACAGGTTATTACCGATGTGAACTTTAAACAGCAAAAAACAAATTTAGAGAACGCCAGAACCGCCGAGAGCGCAGAAAAAGCCCGCCTGGACCAGCGCGCCAAAGATCCTGCGATTCAGCGCTATAACAACCATCATAAATTAATTCAGGAACAGAATTCACTTAATCAAAATGTTCTGGCTATCAGTCAACAAATCGCAAATTTAGATGCTCAGATTCAACAAAATCAAAACATTCCTGGTGCTTCCCAGCAGGAAATAGATATGCGCAATCATGAATTGATTAATGAAAAAATCCAATACGCGAATCAATTGGCGCAAATTCAACAAAGATTACAGGCGATTCCAAACGAATTGGCACAAATAACGCGCAATCCAAATTGGGCAACCGATCAACAGATGGGGCAACAATATGAACAAGAATTGCAAAACTATAATGACACGGTTGATCGAAATAATGCACAAACAGATCGAATAAATAAGTGGGAAAACGCGACCAAAAGTATCGAAGAAATCAACGAACGTATATCAAAACGCAACGAGGTTATGGACAAGTGGGACGAAGACCACAAAGATAAATTCATGGAACTGATGGCATATTGGGACATGCTGGAAACAGGTCGCAACACGCACATGGGTAAAATGTATAACTGGAAACCGATTAAGGCTGGTAATGCCCAGGAAAAATTTGATGGGCAAAAGCAAACAATCATTTCTGATTATTTGTCGGGCTATTCATATGCAGCTTGATTTTTTCTGCGATTTGTGATATAATGTAAACATGCGTCATCGGGAACGATGGCGTTTGTTTTTTGTGCCCTGCCCTGTGTGGTGGGGATTTTTTATTTTCATGAAAATCAAAAGGATTAGTTATGACACGTGTTTTACAATTGCGTCGCGGCACCACCGCGCAAAACGACGGTTTCACCGGTATGCCCGGCGAAATCACAATGGATATAGACGCCAAGACGTTGCGCGTTCACGACGGGCAAACACTGGGCGGATTTGCCCTGCAACGCGCAGACGACGCGGCAACCAACGCCGGTACATTTGATATAACAGAGGTTTCTGATGAATTTTGGACGGATTTATTTGCTAAACACGCACCTGCGCCATTTACAATTGTTGAATCGGACATGGTACCAATGAACAGCGAAACCGCATATGTGAACTGCGCATTTAGTGGCGACAAAATGCCAACTATGGTGCGCGTGACATTGGTTTGCCAAAATGACGAAGCGGGATATGTTGCCGGCGATGAAGTCTGCGCGTTTGGAATCGGCGAATACGCGTCCCCGTTGGTAAATTATTTCTTTAATATCAATGAATTAAATGTGCGCCTGATGGTTGGAACACAAACATACTGGACGGCGCACCGCGATACAGGGAACAAGACTGAATTGACGGATGAAAATTGGCGCATTTTATTCCGAGTTTATTATTGAAATATATAAAAAACATTGCTATGCTGACCGCCGAAGAAGAAAAAAAGGATTTTATTATGTATATACTTGCACTGAATTGTGGTTCTTCGTCCCTGAAATATCAGGTCTTTGACGCAGATTCCAAAACGGCGATTGTTGGCGGTAACGTTGAAAAGATTGGTTTGCCAGATTCTTTCGTTACCCAGAAATACCCAGACGGCACTAAACAAAAAAAAGAAACATCCATGAAAAATCATGACGAGGCATTAAACGTGGTCTTGTTCATGTTGCGCGATGCTTCAATTGATCTGAATGAAATCGGCGGTGTCGGTCATCGTGTCGTTATGGGCGGCGATAAATTTGCCTCGTCTGTTGAAATCACAGACGAAGTTATCAAGACAATTGATAAATTATCGCCCCTGGCACCGTTGCATAACCCACCTGCATTGCGTGGGATTATGACCGCAAAACAGTTGTTACCAAACGCGAAACAGGTTGCTGTATTTGACACCGCGTTCCACCAGACAATGCCAGACTATGCGTATCGCTATGCGGTGCCACGTGCCTGGTATACAGAATTGGGTGTACGCAAATATGGTTTTCATGGCACCAGTCACCTGTACGTGTCAAAACGTGCGGCCGCAATGTTAGGCAAACCGGCTGACCAGTGTAATTTGATTACAATGCATATTGGTTCGGGCGCATCTGCAACTGCGATACGCAATGGTGTATCGGTTGATACTTCGTTGGGGATGACACCGTTGGCAGGTTTGACGATGGGTACACGTCCAGGGGATTTAGACCCTGGGGTTGTTCTGTACGTAATGGAACAATTGAAACTGTCACCAGCTCAAATGCAAACACATCTAAGCAAGGATTCAGGGCTGAAGGGGGTAACCGAATGTTTTGCCGACCGTCGTGATGTAGAAGAAAACAAAACAACAAATGATTCTTGCCGTCTGGCCATTGATATGGAAGTGCACAATGTAAAAAAATATATTGGTGCATTCATGGCGGAACTGGGACGTGTTGACGCAGTTGTATTCACCGCTGGCGTTGGTGAAAACGATGAATATCTGCGTGGTAAATTCTGCGAAGGATTGGAAAACATCGGTATTAAGCTGGATACTAAAAAGAACAATGAAACCCTTGCGAGAAAGGGTGCAGGTGAAACCGTCATCAGCACACCTGACAGTCCTGTTAAACTGTTTATGATTCCAACAAACGAAGAATTGGTAATCGTTGAAGATACTTTGGCAATCATGAATAAAAAATACAATCCAAATCATTTAATGATGGATTACAGTTTTGCACAAAAACAAAAATCCTGAGCTAAAACTGGCAGCAAATAATTTAGCAAGACAAAAAATCCCGCATTTGCGGGATTTTTAATTTTCTGTTGCCCGTATAAAGTCTTCTTCGCCCCAAATGGTGACACCCAATTCTTGGGCGCGGGCAAGTTTGCTGCCCGCATCTGCACCTGCCAGAACGATGTCGGTTTTTGCCGATACGCTGCCCGATACGCGCGCGCCCATGCGTTCCAGAATATCTTTGGCTTCGTCACGAGTGTAATTTGCCAAAGTCCCGGTCAGAACAACACGCTTGCCCGCCAGCGGGCCATCGTTTGCCGATGTGACCATATCCGCATCGCGTACAGTGACCTGTTCCAGCAATTTATCCAATGCGTCTGTATTATGCGAGTCCGCGAAAAACGACACAATCTCGTCCGCCATGACATCGCCAATTCCGTCTATGCTTTTCAATTTCCATGCCGGCGCGTTGCGTATTGCTGATAACGAACCAAACGCACGCGCCAGGATTTTTGCCGTTACCTCGCCTACTTCGGGAATGCCAATAGCAAACAGGAATTTATGCAGTTCTATGTTGCGCGCACCCTCGATGGATTTGTTTAAATTTGCAACAGATTTTTCACCAAACCCGTCCAATTTTCTTATTTCGTCACCATGATTACGAATCAATGTGAATATATCAGCAGGCGTTTTTATCCAGCCACGCCCAACAAAACTTTCCAGCTGTTTCGCCCCCAAACCGTCAATATCGAATCGTTTCCGCCCTACAAAATGTTCCAGCTCGCCAATTAGTTGCGCGGGACATCCCAATGTATTTATACAACGACGTGCAACCATTCCTGATTCTTGGACCACATTACCACCACAGACAGGACACGTGTCAGGAAAATGAAAATCAGTTGCACCTGGTGCGTGCTCGGCCACTGCGACAATCTGGGGGATAACATCACCCGCGCGTTGGACAACAACCTTGTCCCCGATACGTACCCCCAGTCGTGTGATTTCATCTGCGTTATGCAGTGTCGCACGCGAAACAACCACACCACCGATATTAATCGGTTCTAATTCCGCAACAGGCGTTAAAACCCCGGTTCGTCCGACCTGGATTGATATATCCCGCAGGGTCGTAATTGCGCGGGCCGCAGGGAATTTGTACGCAACCTCCCACCGGGGGCTGTTTGCACGACTGCCCATTCGTTCTTGGGTTGCGATATCGTTTACCTTTAACACCAGGCCGTCTATATCAAACGGGATTTCTGGTCTGATAAGCATAATACGATTATAAATATTCTGGATTTCGTCCAGATTATCTGCACGATTTACCCATTGTCGAGTTGTTTTGAACCCCCAGGATTCCAAACGGTCAAAATATTCCGACTGGGTTGCAAAATCACGATTGGAAATTTCCCCGTATGTATATGCGAATGCGCTGAGTTTTCGTGTCGCAGTTATCGCAGGATTCAGCTGTCTTAGCGAACCCGCAGCGGCATTTCGCGGATTGGCAAATTGCCTGTTCGATTCCGCGTTCAGTGCGATAAAATCCGCCCGCTTCATATAAACTTCGCCACGCACTTCGACCACGTCTGGAAATGTTCCCGACAGTTTTTGTGGAATGTCGGGTATAGTTTTCAGATTTTCGGTTATGTCTTCGCCCTGAACCCCACTGCCACGGGTTAAACCACGCACCAGTACACCGTTTTCATATCGCGCAGAATAAGAAACGCCGTCAACCTTTAATTCTATGATAATGTCTTTGTTTGATAGTTTGTTGAACCAGTCGCCCACCTCGCCCATGTTGAACACATCTGATATTGACAGCATGGGCACACTGTGTCGATGTGACTGAAACCTGTTGGAAACAGCTGCCCCGACATGCGCAGATGCACCATTGACCGCCAGGGATGGATATATTTTTTCAATTTCCAGCGCACGTCTTTTGACCGCATCGTATGTTGCATCGTCAACAATGGGCGCATCGTTTTGATGGTACGCTATGTCCCATTGGGCCAATTTTTTTAACAGTTCTGCGTGTTCAGATAAAATAAATAAATCGGGTACGTTTTTCATACCCGAATTATAGAAAATTAACAAATCTAACTCAACGGAAAAAGAATCCGATTACAATCCAAATTTATATACCGCACCAAAGTAGAATTCTGTGGAATCGATGTCTGTGACCGCAAATTCTTCGTCATTAAATTTGTGAGCAACCCGACCATAATATTGATACTTGACCCCCAGATTCAAATCCACCCTGTCGTTTAATGCAAAGTTTACACCCAGCATTGCGCTGTACGATAAATCAAATGCATAATCTGATGTGCCTGGGACTGAGACAGCGCCCCAAATACTGGAAAAACCGATACCCAACCCTGCATACGGGGCAATCGCTTTGTCAAATTCGTAAAACAAATAGGTGTTCAGCATATTTGCCCATATATCAAAATCATACGAAGTAGCATATTTTGTTTGGCTTATCCCTGTGTACATTGTTTCATATTCAATTTTTACATGGTCGCTGAGCCGATTACCAACAACCACACCAAAGCCCCAGTTGTCTTTGCTGACATTTGTGTCGTTGCCACCATGTACATCGTATTCAAACGCAAGACTTTCGTTTTTATGCAACCGAAAACCAACATATGTATCGCGTCTGATATTCATTTGTGTCGCTGCATCAGAATCATAGTCATAGTCGTATTCATCCCAATAGTCATTTGCGACCGCTGGGGCAGCCATAGTTATCGCCAGAACAAATGCTAATTTTTTCATATTTTATATCCCTTGTTATGTGTTAAGATTATAAATATAATCTTTTGCAAAACGCAAGTTGTTTATGCTAAAATTCCTGTATCGAGGAGGGAACGTGGCGCAAAAACGTGCAAATAAAAATCTTGAAAACGATACGCCCAAGCCGTCACTAAGGCGGCGGTTGTTGGTGTGGTGTTTTAATTTGTTTTTATTGGCCTGTGTTGCAGTTGCGGGTTATGTTGCGGTAATTTACCTGCGTATGCCGTCATTGGATGCAATTTTGAATGAAACGCGCGATGCAGCGGTTGTGTTTCTGGACCGGGACGGCAACGAAATCCGCAGCACGAACCGCATTATGGGCACGCCTGTGTCTGTTGAAACTTTGCCACCCCATGTATGGCAGGCAATTGTTGCCATCGAAGACAAACGATTTTTCCAACACGGTCCGATTGATATGCGTGGTATAACACGGGCGGTCTTTGGCAATCTGGTGTCTGGTCGCGTGGCGTCGGGCGGTTCCACCATTACTCAGCAAACGGCAAAAAATATATTTTTATCGCGTGAAAAAAAGATTTCACGCAAGGTCCAAGAACTGATTTTGTCGTATTGGTTGGAAAATCGTTTTGATAAAAATCAAATTCTGGATTTGTATATGAACCGAGTGTCGCTGGTTGGCGGATTGCGCGGTATTGATGCCGCGGCGCGCACACTGTTTAATGTACCCGCCGAAAAGTTATCGATTGGTCAGGCAGCGCAAATTGCCGCTATGTTAAAAGCACCAACGACATACAGCCCTTTGAGGAATCCAAATAAAAATATCACGCGCGCGCGCACTGTTTTGACCCAGATGGTGCGACAAGGGTATATAACAATTAATCAAGCACGACTGGCTGCGCAGTCATTACAAGCAGCCACAGGACCAACAAATACAAATCTGTATCGATATTGGACAGACTATGTAATGGATGAATTAAAATCCACAATCGGTACGTTTGAGTCAGATATGTACGTGTATACCACATTGGATATGCAATTACAGGACCATGTTGCCGCAACTTTATCTGACAGCGTCGCCCCATACCAGGGGGCAGTGGTCGCACTGGAATCTGACGGGGCGATACGCGCCATGTCTGGCGGAACAAATTATCAAGCCAGTCAATTTAATCGTGTCACAGCCGACCGACAACCGGGCAGTGCTTTTAAACCTGTGGTGTATCTGGTGGCATTGGAAAATGGCTTGTTGCCCGACAGCGCAGTAAATGATTCACCCTTTGCAATTGGCGATTATAACCCGACAAACTATAACGGAAAATATTATGGAGATATTACATTGGCAACGGCATTTGCAAAAAGCGTAAATTCGGTGCCTTTGAAATTAACCGAACAATATGGCATAGATTCTGTACTGTCCATGGCGGGCAGATTGGGCGTCGGTACCAAGTTGCGTCGCGAATATTCAACTGTTCTGGGCGCATCGGAAATGAGTTTGCTGGACCTGACCAATATTTATGCGGTTATTTGGAATAATGGGCAATCGGTACGTCCCTATTCTATTACAAAAATAACAGACATGTCGGGAAATGTGATTTATGAACGGAATCCATCAGACTCAATTATGATATTACAGCCCGCAACCGTAGAATCTATGACCAGGATGTTGACAGATGTAGTTGCCCCCGGCGGGACAGGTGGTCGCGCATATACAGACGGAGTGTTGGGCGGAAAAACAGGCACCAGTAATGAAAATCGTGATGCCTGGTTTGTTGGCGCAACACGTGATTTGGTAATCGGTGTATGGATGGGGAACGACGATTTTTCCCCCATGGATTCATCTATTACGGGTGGCACAATCCCCGCTGAAATATTCCGGAAAATTATTGTCGGGAAATAAGTTGAAAAATTTATTAAAATAAACGATACTGCTCTAAGTGGGGGAAGTGTTCTATGTCTAAGTTTATTAACACAAATGCGGTTTTACCGAAATCTTTATGGAAATTTTATTTCAAATACGCTGTGCCGGGCTCTTGGGGTGCGTTGATTGCATGGGCGATATTCTTTTTCATTGTATCTATGGATGGGGTTTTGTTCCCCAATTTTCAGCGTTGGTTCATCGCGTTATTTGAAAACCCTGTGCCTGCTGGAACAACCTTTATGTCGCATGCGTTGTGGACGATTGGATTAATAGTTGCTTTGTTGTTGGCAATAGATATCAGCGCCTTATTACGTGGCATTTTTTATGCGCGCTGGTCGCCAATAATTTCAAATCGAATTTGGACAGACCTCAGCGATTATGTTCATAGCCAGTCTATATCGTTTTGGACAGGTCGTATGGCGGGCAAGGTTCATACTCAGATTCTGTATGTCACCAAGGGATTTGATGCCATCGTTGATTTCTGGCGTATTGTTTGTCTGTTTGCAGTGATTATCGTCAATATGGGGTTGATTTTTTCGATAAATACTTATGTTGCGATAATGTTCGGGATTGTTTTTATTTTTCGTGCCGCATACAGTTGGGCGATGGTAAAGCCTATGAACAAATCAGCCAAAGATTACAGCAGCGCAAACAGCGAAGTTTCTGGGAAAAGCGTAGACAGTATTTCCAACTTTTCCATTGTTAAGCTGTTTGCAGGCGTTTCGCGCGAACGTGCGTATCTAGAACCCTCGCGCCAAAAGGCGGTTCGTGCGCACAAACATAAATATTATATCCAGCGCTGGTTCTGGGGATTTCCTATGGTTGTATGGGACATCTGTTATGGCGTAACATTGTTGCTGTGTGTGTGGCTGTACATGAACAACAAAATAACGGTTGCGGAAATTGTGTTTACTAATTCTGTATTTTTTACAGTTATGGGCACAATCGGCGCAATTGTAAATCAGATTCCAAATATTACAGATACTTTGGGTTCGGCTTCGCGCGCGTATGAAGAATTGGTTGTTCCTGTGGATGTTATGGATGCGCCAAACGCGCCGGCTTTGCAGGTGTCTTGTGGTGAAATCGAATTTCGCAATGTGTCATTTAAATACAAACACAAATGGGTGTTGCGAAATTTTAATTTGAAAATCAAGTGCGGAGAACGTGTGGGGGTGGTTGGGCCATCTGGGGCGGGCAAGACCACATTAGTGAACCTGTTAATGCGTTTCTATGACCCAACGCATGGGGAAATCTTGATTGACGGGCAAAACATCCGCAATGTTTCCCAGGATTCTCTGCGTGAATCAATCGCATTCATCCCCCAGGAACCGACAATGTTTAACCGCACCCTGCGTGAAAATATTGAATATGGTAAACCGGGGGCAACGGATGCCGAAATTCGTCGCGCGTCAAAACGCGCCATGGCGCACGATTTCATTATGGGGACGGATAAAAAATATGATTCAATGGTTGGCGACCGCGGAATCAAATTGTCTGGCGGGCAACGACAACGTGTCGCAATCGCGCGCGCATTCTTGAAAAATGCACCAATCCTGATATTAGACGAGGCCACATCCGCCCTGGATTCTGAAACCGAGGTTTGTATCCAGAAATCATTTGACGAACTGGCGGATGGTCGCACGACATTAGCAATTGCGCATCGTCTGTCAACGTTGCGCAATATGGACAGAATTGTTGTCTTAAAAGACGGTCATGTAATAGAGCAAGGAACTCATTCCGCACTGCTTCGTCGTGGTGGCGAATACGCGCGCCTGTGGAAAATGCAATCTGGGGGATTTATCCAAGAATGAAATATTATGGTACAATAATACCATACAGTTTTTTCTTGACTTTTCTGCGGGGTTGCTTCATAATGGTTCCGCTTTAATTTACAAAAACAAGGATAAAATAAAAATGGCAGCGACAAAATCGTTAAAAAAGTGCGAATTAGAAGCCAAATGGTATCTGATTGACGCAACTGATTGCACATTGGGTCGTTTGGCGGCATATACCGCGAACATCCTGCGTGGCAAGCATAAGCCAACATGGACACCAAACATGGATTGCGGTGATCATGTTATCATCATCAATGCGGACAAGGTTGCTTTGTCTGGTCACAAGGCTGACAAAGACCGTTTCTTCTGGCACTCTTTGTGGACAGGTTCCTTGAAATCCCGCACATTGGGTCAGATGCGCAGCGAAAAACCAGAAAAATTGGTTTTCAACGCTGTAAAACGCATGATGGGTCGTCGTACTGCGGTTGCTCTGGCGAACCAGCGTTTAACAAAACTGCACGTTTATGCGGGTGCAGAACATAAACACCAGGCTCAGAATCCAGTCGTTATTGATTTCGCGGGCTTGAATCGTAAAAACAAAAGGGGCGAATAATGGCAGAAGCAAAGAAAACAGCGACCAAGACAGTTAAAAAAGCTGCGACTGTTAAAAAGACTGCTGCCAAAAAGGCACCAGTTGTTGCACCAAAATTAAATGATGCAACATATGCAACCGGTAAACGTAAAGATTCCGTTGCGCGCGTATATTTGATGCCTGGCAAAGGCAACATCATCGTTAATGGCAAACCTGCGGCTGAATATTTCCGTCGCGCAGTGTTGCAGATGATTATCGCCCAACCATTCGGCGTAACAAAACGCGAAACATCATACGACATCGTTGCGATGGTCGAAGGTGGTGGTTTATCTGGTCAGGCCGGTGCGGTTAAGCATGGTATTTCCAAAGCGTTGGAAAAGGTCGAACCAGAATTGCGCGCTGCGTTGAAATCTGCGGGCTTCTTGACACGCGACAGTCGCGTGGTGGAACGCAAGCACTATGGTTTCCGCAAGGCACGTCGTTCAACACAGTTCAGCAAACGTTAATCGCGTTTGTGGAAGGGTGGCACCCGCCGTTTGGCGGGTGTTTTTATTGAAAATCCTTGACTTTTGCATGATTTGCACTAGAATTAGTGGGTAATGGGGCGCGGTTCCGTTGCCCAAATCTCCACAAAAGGATTATTTATGCATATTAATGAGTTAAAGGCGAAAACGCCCAAGCAACTGCTGAAAATGGCAGAAGATATGGGAATTGAAAATCCGTCCCAGTTAAACGTTCAACAACTGCGCTTTGCGGTTATGCGCGTCTATGCTGCGGATAAAAAGGTCACATTGATTGGTGATGGTGTGCTTGAACGCATGCAGGATGGTTTTGGCTTCTTGCGCGCACCGGAATCAAATTATCTGGCCGGTCCCGACGATTTGTATGTGTCACCCCAGTTGATTAAAAAATACGGTCTGAAAACTGGTGATTATGTCGAGGGACAGATTCAGGCCCCTGCCGCCGAAACGGAACGTTATTTCGCATTGGAAACAATCGAACGTGTCAACGGCGACAATCCTGAAAAATTAAAACACCGTGTGTCATTTGATGACATGACACCACTGTACCCAGATGAACAGTTAAAGATGGAGGTCCCCGATGACAAGGACAAGGGTCGCAATCTGTCCGCACGTGTTATCGACCTGATTTCCCCGACGGGCAAGGGGCAACGTTCGCTGATTGTTGCGCCACCACGCACCGGTAAAACGGTTATGTTGCAAAATATCGCACATTCTATTGCAACGAATTACCCGGACGTAAAATTGATTGTTCTGTTGATTGACGAACGCCCCGAAGAAGTGACCGACATGCAACGCAGTGTCAAGGGCGAAGTTATATCGTCCACATTTGACGAGCCGGCCGCACGCCATATCCAGGTTGCAGAAATGGTTATTGAAAAGGCCAAACGCCTGGTCGAAGCGGGTCAGGATGTGGTTATTCTGTTAGATTCTATCACGCGTCTGGGTCGTGCGTACAATACCTGTGTCCCATCCAGCGGCAAGGTTTTAACCGGTGGTGTTGACGCATATGCATTACAGCGTCCCAAACGTTTCTTTGGTGCCGCCCGTAATATCGAAGGTGGCGGTTCATTGACAATTATCGCAACCGCATTGGTTGATACCGGTTCTAAAATGGACGAAGTCATCTTTGAAGAGTTCAAGGGAACCGGCAACAGCGAAATCATCCTGGACCGCAAACTGTCCGACAAACGCGTATATCCTGCGATTGATATTACCAAATCTGGCACACGCAAAGAAGACCTGTTGGTGGGCAAAGACATCCTGTCAAAAATGTATGTCTTGCGCCGCATTATCAACCCAATGGGCACATTAGAAGCGATGGAATTCCTGTTGGATAAATTGCGTCTGACGAAAACAAATTCGGACTTTTTCAGTTCAATGAACCAATAAAAAAATCCCCCATTTGTGGGGGATTTTTTCAGGATAATGTTTATTCTGTACCGATGCTTGGTATTATTACAGCATCATTATATTGTGATAAGAATCTGGTGCCAGTTACGCAATATACTTTCTGCAATGAATCCTTGTATTCTTGAACCGCCGACACCCAACGTGCTTCTATTTCCCGTTGCGCGCCCTGATATGCCGAGAACGCACCCAAAGTACCGCCAACGCCCGCGCCTGTTAGTGTGCCCTTCATACGAGCCTTGTTCCCCAGTTCAATGAACGAACCTTCATCGGAATCTTGGTCATCAGGCGAGAAAAAGTCTTCTACGTCTTGTAATAAGATTTGTTTATTGTCCTTCTTATCGCCAGTAGAATTGTTTAAAAAGTCAACATCTAAATAAGTCGCTGTGCCTTTACCAGTACGCCCCACAACTTCGTTCGAACCAAAGCTTTCGACAAATTTGCTCCACTCGGATTTTTTCCAACCTAATGGTTTATCCTTGACATCGACAACCATCGCAGCTTTTTTACTGCTGATTATTGCGATGTCACCTTCTAATTTAATCCAGATGTCCGCGGAATCTTCGCAGTAATCGGACATTAACTCCTCCATCTTGCCTTCTTTATAACAATGTTTGCTTTCAGCATTTGCACACTCAAACTTGTCGCTAGCAAAGATGTCTTCTAAATCAATATCCCCCTTGTCTGAACGTTTTGGTTCATAAAAATCACACCCTTTTATAGTAGCGCCGGTGGTATTTAAATTCTTATATTCGCATTTTTCTTCACTTTCGGCTCCTGCTTTATTTTCAGTCGGCGAACAAACCATGAAACGCTTTGGGTTATTTTTGGAAACATATGCTGTTGTTTTGTCTGTCGCGGTTTCATATTCTTCAATATAACCCCATAAACATTTAACCTGTCTGCCATCAACCGTACATGGTTCAATACGCAAAACAGAATCGCCGCCTGGGCTTATGTTACCCACAACCGCGCCAGCAGCGGCATTTACCCCGGCTGATAGAATCATGTCGCCTGCAACCTTGCCCCCATAGACACTTCCTGTCATCAATGCGGCACCACCCAGCGCGCCGATAATTGTGCCGCTGGTTTTTGATTTACCCCCGCCCAACAAACCATCATTGCCAGGTTCATTCTTTCCAGCAATATTTCCACTCAATCCACCCAGGATTGTCGCGGCGGCTATCTTAAGCCCCGCGTTTTGCTTCTGCTCGGCATTCAGGACGGCGACAACATCTTCTGGGGTAGGTTCTGTATCCGCTGGGAATTCAAAATCACCCGCAGCCGGCAAATAAGTAGCTTTTGGAAAATGCGATATATTACATAAAACCGAATCGCCCGCCGCCAAATTGGCACGCGCAACAACCGCATCGGAACCGTTCAAGCCCGCCCCAACCGCACGCATTTCAACAACCGCAGTACATGTTGCCGCACCACCAACACCGCGTCCCACGGTTGGACGTGCCCAAACAAATTCGCCCCCTGGATATATCATCGGGCATTGTTGCATTTCATCTGAGACGGTTTCGGCAGCCTGGGCGGTTGCGCCATTTGTCGGAATTGGATTTGCCGTATTCATGGCAGTATTGCGCATTTCATTCACCTGTTGATATGCTGCTGCATTACTGCGCGATAAATTTCCAACACGAAGCCCCGCCATTGATGTATATGGCATAAAATACAAAGCGCACGGCATAGATAATAGTAAATATTTTAATTTCATACCCCCCCCACACACATCAAAATATGCACTAGAACTGTAATCTTAGACGAACCCCCAGGTCAACCATTCCCAGACGGCCACTTTCATACCAATTAGTGTAATGATATACGCTGTCGTATGGGGCCTCATACTCGCCCCCGGCGCCATCGCCCAACCATTCAATTTGACTAAGGACTATGCTGCCTGAATTTTTAACCTTGCCCAGGTTGGCATAACGAACAAAAAAGTCCAGTTTTATACCCCCCTCCATTTCAGTGGTCACGCCCCCTTCGAACATGAATGCCAACTGCTCGTTCGTGCCACCATTGTGATACGCATAAATATCAGAAATCCCCGTTAACTGCCCCGCGCTGGCACCACCCAAATCATCAACAATGGCATAGAACGAATTGTCATACACAACATAATCCGCAATCGTATTCAATGACACACCAATGCCAGCGCCAATATATGGACGCAAAGAGCCACCCGCCAAATACCCCGTATAGGAATCGATATTGTAATATAAATTCAACATAGTTGCATTAACAGTTATCGCGCCACCATCAACCTGAGCTTCTACTAAACTGCCGTTGCCGTCGTCTGTCTGAACTGTTTTTGGATAACTGATATTAGAATAACGCAAATACGAAAAGTCGACACGAACATCATTATTCAATGCCGCACCAACGGAAATTTGCAATGGGATAACACTGTCCGATTCAAAATCTGCTGCAACAAATGCACCAGGAACAGTATAGGCGTCCGCTTCGCCTATGTAGTCAGCCTTGACCGTTCCCATCAGGGATGTAGTATAACCCGCCGACAAACCAACATACAAACCACTGTCCGCAAGACGATCATAATCAGCGGGCTGATAATACTGACGTCCTGCAACCGTTTGCGACGAACCAACGCGAGGCAACGCACCCGTTACACGTGTAGGCTGGGCCGCAGCAACCGAATTATAGCCAGGCATGTAATTATAGTTACCAACCGGCGCAACATTACCGGGCATCATTTGACCGCCCGCACCAGTCACCTGATATGTAGGATACGCAGGATACACAGCAACCGCCGCCAATGGCGCATATGTCAAAATACCCGCAAACAGGGCAGAAATGTTCGTTTTTTTCATGCCTTTCCTATATCCTTCCTGTTTTATTTTATCATTTTTTGTCGCGCCACGCAAGTATTCAAAACACAAAATTTGTTTAATATAAAACCCCCAGAAACGGGGGATTTTATTAACAACCGCCTGTCAGGTTGCCCACAATTTTCGAAACCGAGATATCCTTGTGCAACAAGAAATGATATTCACAATTGCCAGATTTATATGCACCAGTGCAGGCAGCCAATGTCATAACAGCAAACAATGCCAATAATGCTTTTTTCATAAGTTCTCCTTTTATGCTTTTATTCAGCAGGTAAATTATATATGAATATATTCATATTTTCAATAATTATATAGCATTTTTTATCCAATGGATACGCAACCCACAAACAGCAATGACATCAAATCGCGCGTCGCCAGCCCAACCTGTGCGCGCAATATACGTTTCAGCCGCACGGCGCAGGCGCGCAGACTGATGCGATGCAATTGCATCAAATACAGCATGCAAATCTGGACGATGCTTTACTTCGATAAAAATTAATAAATTGCGACGGCGGGCAATAATATCTATTTCTGCACGATGCGTATTGCGCCCGGTAATATAACGCGATTGAACAATGCGAAAACCATGCAATCGCAAATAATTTCGTGCCAAAAACTCGGCCCACAGTCCCTTGGAATAAGAAGTTCTAGAAAGCATATGGTTTTGCCCGGAAATTTTCACGCGCGATTTGAGCGTTTTTAACTAGGTCCGATGCCTCGAGCCCTTTGTCAATCAAATCCAGTTCGCCATAATACGCAGTCAACATCGGTTCATATGAATTGGTGCTGGATATCCAACGGTTGGTCCCAGAATTTGGTTCCCCGTACTTGTCAAGGACGTTTTGCCAAAATGCCAAAATTTTGTTTTCGCGCTGTTTGATGAATTTTTCAGCATCGCCTTCTATTTCGTTTGCATCGTTATTATAAACGACACGGTATACCATGTTATCGGTTGCATTGCTGGTGAAATAAACAACTATGGTTTCGCCCGTGTTTTCGCGAACCAGATGAACCTCGGACGCATATAGCAAGCCGCGATTTCGCGCCAGGCTGTTGATACATTTTTCCAATTCTGATGGGGCAACAATCCCCTGCCCCCGGCATTCATAGTCCAGGTTATATTTCCAATCAGGATTAATTGTATAAATTATGCCGTTCTGTTCACGAGGCGCATACAAACCATTGCCGTGAAAGAATAATGAATATACATCATCAAATGACATACCCAGCATAATGTCCGCGATATCAAACATGGAAACAGAAACAACCTGTGCACCGGGATTTAGGCTGTTATTATCCATTGTCATGTCGGAATCCGCGCTGTCCACTATGGCAAAACTGTTAAAATCAAACGCATCAGTCTCCGCATATGCGGGTACACCAAACACGATGCATAAAATTATAAAAAGTTTCAACATTTGTCCCATATATTATGTCCATTTTATTGATATGATGCAACATCTATTACACCAAACCTGAACGCAACCGCAGGGTCCCCGCCCGTTTCCAGCCATTCTGTGACCGATTCGCCCCCCACAGTATCACGCATGCCAGGCTCATAAAATATGCTAAGATATATAGTGCCACGCGTAATTTCAGGGGCAACATCAAAATTATTCGGCGTATGCCATGTCTTAAGTTCATATTCGACAACCCAATACCCATCGTTCGTGTCAGCAGTGACTGATAATAGTGATACAATTCGCAACGCACGAGATTTTGCCAACGCCTCGATTTCAGGGGCTATATTTTTCAACCATGTATCAAACACACCTGAAACAGACATACGCTTCAGTGCTGTGTCCCCTTCTTTACGACGTGTTACCTCGGTCATATCGGGCGTGACATAAAAATACTCGGTAATATATTTAGCAATCAAACGATCGCGCATTTTCGAAGCGCCTAAGACAGTGTCCATTACCGGGACGCCGGGGCGACGCGTTGCATTATCATCAGGCTGAAAGAAATACACATCCTGGGCTGAATTTGTATTTTCGTTAAATGTGTTGCCTGTATCATAAATAAACCCCGCAAAAACCAGCGCGCCACACATCATCGCCAATAATAGAAATCCAGATAAAAATCTTATAATGCTTTTCATCAGTTCATCTTGTACGCGTTAAAGTCAACCACATAATACCCCAGCGTTTGTGGATACGAGTCCATATTGCGCCCAATCGTCGCATATGCTAGAATCTGTATCGGTTCGGTTTTGTTTGACATGATTTCTGCATGTATCTGCCATGCGCCACCATTCGATGACACTTTGTCAATTGGAATCATACGAATAGTGGACATGTTGATGTACCACGTCTCGCCATTTAATACGCGCGACTGATGTCCAGGCTTTACATGCGCACTGAAACGAGAAAATAAATCGTCCCCCGTCAGACAATATATCCCACAAGCGCCCGTTTCTACCCCAGTTTTATTTTCAGGCGAACAAGCAGACACACGGTTACACCTTTCCCAGCGCCCAGTATTGACATCTTGATTTTCTGCAATCCAAAACCAATTGCGAACAAACTTGCCCAAGACAGATTCCTGTAATGTTTGAAAGGTTGATATTTCAAGCTCGGCCCCATGTTGATGCCCGACAATCTCCCAATCGCCTGTTATCTTGTTAATTGAAACCAAAAATGGATGAACCCGAACCGAATGTTGTAACCACAATATCAGACAGCAGGTGCAAACAATCAGAAAAGACGCAACCATTGTTGCAATCGACAACGTGCGAGACAACGCAATACGTGGCCCCGCCGGAAATGTTGGTGTGTTAAATTCGTCTGGATATCTCAAATTCCGTCCCCCCGCCCCAGATACGCAGCTGTTTAACTATGCCTGATATACCATTATACAGGCGCATGGGCTTAGTTTTAATTCATTGTTGTCATAACCAACACCAACCGGTTCCCGGTCATAAATCTGACCGCAACCAGCAAGGCATAACGCAACAGTCAACCCTATAAAAACTTTCTTCATAAAAAGCCCCCTTTCTTTTCATTTGAAATTATAAAAAATTTCTGCAATCCACGTCAAGACTAAAACTGAGTTTCAAACGACAACAGGAATCGCTGTTCTCGATCGTATTTTGTCATCTTTAATGGCCAGCCCCAGCTGAAATTCATTGGCCCCATTGGCGTGTTCCAATAAATGCCCAGCCCCGCAGATGTGCGCCAGGTATCGTCAATGTAATTTTCAAACCCCTTATATGTATTTTCTTGTTTTGGTGGCTTGCCCAATACACCATAGTCGCAGAATACAAAACCCTTGACCTGGTATTCATCGGGGATAAATATTGGGAAATTCAACTGGGTCGAACCATTAAGCTTCCACAATCCGCCCAATGCATAGGTGGAATATATTCTGTTACGAGAACCAATGCCCGCCACATCAAATCCACGCAGGGATTCGCCACCCAAGAAATAACGATAAACACGGGAAACATAGTCGCCATCCAATGGCTGGATATAACCAAAATCCAGTGATGAACGCAACTGCCACCGGTCGTTCCAGAACTTTACCATGCCGACAATGTCACCATTGTATCGCATATAGGATTCTGTGCCACCAAAACCAGTGTAGGCAATCCCTAGATTCGCAACAATACCAGTGTGTGTGTTCTGAGCAAAGTTTGTATCCAAATTGTGGTATCTGAAATTAGTTCCCAGTGTGTACAACTTTGCATCCTGCCAGCCATCGTCAGCCTGAATATCATAGTTCTGGTCAAACGCGGCGGACAGACGGACACTTTGGGTCCAATGATCTGTCAAACGCCACCCCATGCGACCGGCAACCGTCAAAGAATCACGATCATAGCCAAAACCACCCAAGTTTGAATAATCATACATAGTATAAGACACGTCAAACCCCGCCGACAGCGCGCGCCCAAACAAATATGGTTCGGTAAAACTGAATAACGCCTGCTTCTGATATTCCGCAATGGAACCGCGAATCTGAACAATCTGACCACGGCCCATAAAATTGTTTTCGGTTATCCCCGCATCAATCATAAATCCGTTGATATTCGACCAACCAAACCCACCAGATAATTCGCCTGTGGGCTGTTCCTCGACGCGAATGTCCAGGTTCATCATATTGGAATCTGCCATACGTGTGGGAACAATTTGAACATCTTTGAAAAAACGTGTGCGCATCAGTTTTTGACGCCCCATCTCAATTGTTTGTAATGAAAAAGGATCGCCCGCACGCATTGGTAATGACTGATTTATCACAGAATCAAAAGTACGAACATTGCCCAAGATATTGATTGAATTCAAATAGATACGGTTTGTTTTTTGAATCTTGAACACTAAATCGATTGTCCTATTGTCATCATTTTTGGTTGGAACAGGCTCTACATTTATAAATGCATAGCCATAATCTGCAATTGCGCTGCGCAAAGCAGATAATGTTTCATCGACCTGGTCAACATTGTATGTGTCGCCAGTTTTTGTCACAATCACATCCATCAGTTCGTCAGTGGGCACATCCGGGAACGGATTGTCCACTGTTATTTTGCCGTAATCATACTGTTTTCCTTCGTCCACGGTGAATACAACCGAATAATACTGGCGATCCGGAGTGAATGTGCCGGACGTATCTGTAACATTAAAATCAACATAACCATTACGCAAATAAAACTGACGCAACATTTGACCGTCATATTGGATGCGGTCTTCGTCAAAAGTATCAAATTGCGTCATAAAACGCCACCAGGCATGTTCGCGCGACAAAATTTCACCACGCAGGGTGCGATCAGAAAACTTTTTATTGCCTTCGAATTTTATATCGGTAATCCAAGTTGGATGCCCCTCGGAAATTTCATAAACAATATTTACGCGATTGTCGGACAATTCGATTTTTTTAGGCTCGATCTTTGTGCCGTAAAAACCCTGGCGTTGGTATACTGTCAACATACGCTGAACATCAGCACCAATTATTGCCGCATCATACGATGCTCGTTCGGCAGTTTTGATTTCCTTTTTCAAATCATCGGTGGACACTTCGTCGTTACCCTCGACAGTGACCATGTTGATAATCGGAGATTCCGTAACATCAATTTTCAACACATTACCCAACATGCGAACATTTATTTCGGAAAAATAACCACTTTCTTGTAATTTTTTCGCAATTACGTTAGTCCGAGATTCCCCAACATTGTCGCCAATTTTCACATCAGACAAAATACGAATGGATTCCGCGTCCATACGCGCATTGCCCGACACATCAATACGTGAAACAGTTGCACCAAAAGAACTTTGTGTGACGACAGATAACAGTAATGCAATATATGATACTTTCTTCATCTTTTATAACCCAAATACACGTGCTAGATCATTCCACATTGTTAATATGAACAGCCCAAAAATCAACACCCAGCCGCACATAATCGCAATTTCCATGCCGCGCCCCTGTAATTTGCGACGCGTGATGCCCTCGATAATCAGAATTAGCAAATACCCGCCATCCAGTACCGGTAACGGCAACAGGTTCAATACACCCAAATTAACAGACAGCAACGCAATCAATGACAGCAAACTAAAGAATCCAGCAGCCAGCGCAAGCCCTGAATATTGGGCAATTGTTATGAATGACCCCAACTGTTTGGATGATCGCTCGCCGGTGATAATCTGTTTCAGCACAACAATCAAGGTCTTGGACTCGTAATATGTTTTGCGTGCACCAGAATACATAGCGCGGAATAATCCTTGGGGCTGGGGGGCTGCACGACGCGCGCCATCTGCGACCATTCCCCAACGATCGGCTGGTGACAATTTAACGTTTATCAATTCATCATCACGAACAATCAAAACATCCGCATCACGATTGGATGCTAATTCTTTGGCCAAGATAACATCACCCCAATTGGCAATCTTTGCATTGTCAATGCTGACAATTGTATCGCCAGGTTTTACCCCAGCATTAAAAGCAACCGATTCCTGGATAACCTGGCCGATGACCGGTAACTGAGAATTACCAACCAAACGTGGCTGAAACATGAACAGAGATGTATAAATCAACCATGCCAAAACAAAGTTCATAAACACACCAGCACCAATAATAACAAACTGTTTCCATGCTGGCGCAGATAAATAATGCCCTGCCTTTTTATCCGCAGGCAGTTCTTTGTATTTTTTGCGGTTGAACATGTCTTCTTGGCCATAAATGGACACATAGCCCCCCAATGGCAGACATGCAATTTTCCACATCGTGCCACGTTTGTCGTGCCATTTTATCAAAGCGGGTCCAAAACCAATGGAAAATGTGTCAACGCGCACCCCAGCCCAGCGCGCAGCCAGGAAATGCCCCAACTCGTGCACAAAAACAACGATTCCCAGAACAACTAACAACGCAAAAATCGTTAACAGTATTTGCATGCTTATACCCTTTCTTTAACACAGGACGCCTATAACATTACTAGCCATACCAATGGCAATACATAAATCCATCCATCAAATCTGTCCAAGACACCGCCATGACCTGGTAATATTGTGCCAAAATCCTTGATGCCCAATTTGCGTTTTATCCAACTGGCTGTTAAATCCCCGTACTGGGATAACAATGATAAACTGATTCCAATCCACATCAACTGTGGCATGAATGTGTCCGCCCCCAGCAGACCATACAACACGCCACCAAACGTACCACAGATAATGCCCGCAATCTGCCCCGACCATGTCTTCATAGACGACAGACGTTCCCACATTTTATCACCGCCAATCAGACGCCCAAACAACCAAGCGCCAATATCCGCCGAACACACTATCATCAATATCAGTAATATAATCCAAGGACGGGTTCCTATCTCATTGATTGCAGCCAATAAAACAAACAACCAAATCAAAAATCCGCCCAAAGACCATAAGTTGCCCCGAATGGTGTCAATTGATGCACGACGAAGACATATGCAATATTCAACAATCATCGCCAAGACAATGATGATTCCCAAAACGCGCACCGCCGGCCAACCCAAATATTCGCCCAGCGCTGCCAATCCTGCGACAACCGCCATGATGACACCTGCCAGGATTCTTTGTGTTGTGTTTGACATAGTTTTACCCCCGACTTATTTTTTACCAAGATAATTTGCTTTTTTACCACCACCAAAGCGACGATTACGTTTTGCAAATTCATCCAAAACATTTTGCCAGCCGCGTTCGTTTCTGACTAAATCTGGCCAATGCTCGGGCACAAACAGCAATTCTGCATACGCCAATTTCCATAACAAAAAGTTTGAAATGCGATTTTCATTACTGGTGCGGACCATCAAATCAATTGGCAACAAATCGCCTGTATCCAAATATGTTTCAAACGTTTCCAATGTCACAGGCTTGCCCGCAGAAATTGCCATGTTCACTGCGTCAACAATTTCTTGTTGCCCGCCATAATTGACCGCAAACGCAACCGTACCACCAGTGTTTTCGGCGGTCTTTTCTTCCAGCTCGTCACACAAAGCGGCCAGTTTTTTTGGCAATCTGTCGCGCGAACCGATTACGCGACAACGAATGTTTTTTTCCAGCGCATGTTCCATATTCTTGGTCAATTCTGTATAAAATAAATCCATAAGGAAATTAACCTCGTCTTCGGAACGATTCCAGTTTTCAGTGGAAAAACAAAAGAATGTGATTGTCGTCACGCCACGCGAAAAAAACCAATCAACCAGATTTTCAAAATTGGAAATACCCGCCTGATGCCCCATCAAAGGTGGCAGGCCCTGCATCTCGGCCCAGCGGCGATTACCATCACAAATAAATGCGATATGACGCGGAACTTTGTTGGGCACAGCTGCTGGTGCAGGTTTCTTTTTGAATAATTTTAACATATATTCCTCCATTAATTGCAATTACACCGACATAATGTCCGCTTCTTTTTCGCGCGCCAGGGCATCAACTTCGGCCCCGCGTTTATCAAACACCTTTTGAATATCGTCCTCGTATTTGCGTTGTTCATCCTCGGATATTTCTTTATCAGTAACAGCGCGCTTGATTTTACCCATTACATCTTGGCGGATATTGCGCATGGAAATTTTCGCCTCTTCTGCATATTTACCGGCAACCTTGGTCAATTCGCGGCGACGTTCTTCGGTCAATGGTGGCATATTCAGACGAATTACCCCGCCCGCGGTCATTGGATTCAATCCCAACCCCGAATCGCGAATAGCTTTTTCAACAACGGCAGCATTTGTGATGTCCCATACGGTTACACTTAGAGTCTGGTTGTCGGGGGTGGCAACAGTTGCCAACTGATTAAGCGGCATTTCAGAGCCATAAGCTGGGACACGCACCCCGTCCAATAAATGCACAGACGCACGCCCAGTGCGCAAACCAGCATATTCATTTTTCAAAACTTCCAGTGTTTGTGCTGTTTTCTGCTCTACTTCAGCCTTTAATGATTGATAATCCATACTAAATCTCCTTGATACAAAAAAAGATTAGCAAATTGATTTGACATTTGGCAAGAAGAAATATAAAATAATCCAGCGCATGGGGTTGTAGCTCAGTTGGTAGAGCACTTGCATGGCATGCAAGGGGTCGTCGGTTCGAGTCCGATCAGCTCCACCAATAAGTTTAGGTGATGGAACGGGTTGGACACTTGATGGCATGCAACACGCATCTCGTCGGTTCGAGTCCGATCAGCTCCACCAAAAATTCAGGTCGCAAGGCCCAGAGTATGGCGGATATAGCTCAGTTGGTTAGAGCGTTGGTTTGTGGTACCAAATGTCGCCGGTTCGAGTCCGGTTATCCGCCCCATATTTGACGACACCCCTTCTGGACCATGTCTACGAAGGGGTATCTTATTGATAAACTCGCATTTTTATTGTCCAGAAAAAGGTTCGAACTTATAAGTGAATAATTTCCACATTTGGAATTATATCGGCAATGTATTCAGCAGCCAGACGTCGATGACACATATCTGCGGTCTTTTCTGTACATAACAAACATATGCGGTCCAGGTCGCTTGGCGATACGTTTGCCAATGGCCCGCGTTCTGCAATCGTTTTGCGATAAATCGGTTCGGCATCTGACCATGTCATATGTTTGTCTTTGAACGATGTCAACATTTCAAATGTCGGTGCAAATTCTGGGTGATACTCATATCTTTCGCCAAGAACTGATGCCAGATTATCACCGCTGTAATACGGGACATATTTGCTGACCCGCCACAGACGAATATCCCATACACAACGAATACGTGCAGCGTCTAAAACCTCCAGAAATACTTCGGGCTTATTACCGCTGAAACCAATTGTGAATACCTTTGTCATATCAATATAAGAATAGACATTCGCGCATCAAATAGCAACGGTTTTCTATTGATTTTCTGTGCGTTTTATGATATAATAGGTACATTCAGCGTACGACATTTGGTCGTCTTTTTTATTGCCCGCACATGCGGGTGTTTTTTTTACTAAAAGGATTAAAGATGACTTAAAAGAAAACAGATTAGAATATTTGCATACATAAACTTTGACAACATAAATATTGTAATCTATACTGATTCTATAACCCCAGCCATAAGGATATAAAATGTCCGAAAAAAACACCCTGTATGATAATTTGCGCAATCCAGTTTCAACAATTGAACGCGGGCAACAAATCCCCAGCGGATTGAACAAGCTGTCTGTGCATGTATGGATTGTAAATGATGCCGGCGAATATCTGTTGCAGCAACGAATGCCAACAGCGAAAAAATTCCCGAACATGTGGGGCCAGACTGGTGGCGGGGCAATCGCAGGCGAATCCAGTTGGAATGCATGTGTGCGTGAAACTATGGAAGAATTGGGCATTAAACCAGCGCCTGAAAAATCTGTACTGGTTGGCACAATTAAGCGATCGATGGATTTTGTTGATATATGGCTGGTACACAGCAATGCTAAAATTTCTGATTTAAAATCACAGGCGGGCGAGGTACAGGCCGTCAAATGGGCGACGTTGTCTGATATTATGCATTTGCAAAACACAGGCGAATTTATTCCGTCTATTGTTCCGGGGTTTAATATGGTTTTGAATTATCAGAAAATGGTAAATCCCACGCCAGTCAATGCACGTGATTTTCTGGGTAAAATCGTCAATGTACAAATGGACAGACCGCTGGGCAGCAAACATCCAAAACACGGTTTTACATACGAAGTGAATTATGGATTTATACCAAACACAATATCGGGCGATGGCGAAGAATTAGACGCATATGTGTTGGGACCCGATTATCCAATTCAGAATTTTCTGGGGCGGTGTATTGCAATCATTCATCGAACAAATGACAATGATGATAAACTGGTTGTTGTGCCAGATGGCTTTGATTTCCCGGACGAATACATAGAACAAAAAACCGCTTTCCAAGAACAGTGGTTCAAGCATACGATTATAAGATAAAATCAAGGGGGATAGACATGGGCATAAAACCTGCGAAGTTAAAAGAAGGTGGGAACATTAATCAAGATTTTTAGACTGGTAATTCCATGAATCACGACACATGTCTTGCGTGTTCTTCTTCCAACTTTATGCGTTCTTGTTCCATAATGTAGATTGGGTTTAATCCCTTGGTCATTTGGCAGCGCATTTCTCTGGCTTTATCCTTGGCTTGCGGCACAGTGATTTCGCCATATTTTCCAATCAGAATATTTCTGTGTTTGAACTCTATCCTGCATCCCAGGTAGAACCGGATGTAGTTTGTCCCTGGTGAATATCTCAGATACAGCCCTGGAATAGTTCCATCGCTTATCTGCATATGTTCTTTTGATCTCAGTCCTTGAATCCAGGATTCTCTGAGCTATCGCTTTTCACATAACCATTTTGTCATTTTTTTGCCTCTTGCTTTTTACACAACAATGCCGATAAAAAAATGAATATCCAGCAGAAAGAATCAAGAAATTACAACGGCTTTATTAGCTACCCAGTTGTCCACGTCAGCCTTTCTGTAACGAACCAGATGGCCAATCTTTACATATACCGGTCCAATGCCTTTCAAGCGGTAATCAACAATGGTTGAAGCAGCGATTCCAAGGTATTCTGCCAGCTCGTTTGTGTTCATCAGTTTTTCCATATTTTACTCCTTTGATATGCTTGAAGCATAGGCAGACCGTGGCAGAAAGTCATTTCCGAAAGGTCACATAATTTGGAACTTTTGGAAAAACAGTGTAGTAAATTTCTGAAAAAATGTGATTTAGATAAAAAAACACTTGAAATAAAAATTAAATAGGTATATTATAAGCAACGCTATTCGGGCATAGTTCAGTCGGTAGAACAACGGACTGTTAACTTTCTAGATTCAATCTTCCTATATCTTGATAAACCTGTATAAAGCTCTCAATTTTCTTGATATTTCTGAAGTTTTTTTTGGTACTGTTTTTGACGAACATACCCTACATATACCCTACAAATTCATCTGTGTTTTACACAGCCGCTACACAGCATATCGTTTTACACCGATTTTTTTGCAAATCCCCAAAACCGTTTTTATTAAAAGGAAGCACCCCGTTGGGTGCTTCTTTTTACTGGACTGTACTCCAAGTCATCCTGTACGCATAAACGTACCGCGGATTTATTCCCCCTCCAGTACCACCCCTGAAGGGAAAACTCGTCAGCAAATACTTTTCAATTGCACGGGCTGCCTGTTCTGAACCAACAGGGATATAAATCCAATGCCCTTGTGTTTCACTTACATTATGATCATGAAACAAACGTGACCTTGGATCCGTTGCAATTCCGACATACCAATTTTGCTTTGGGTCATGTCCGATATAATTCAAAATTTTTGACGTCGCTTCCATATAAATCACCTCCTTTATTCGCTACGGTTGCGTCGGCTACTTATAGCCAGAAACAACTTGCAAGGTGCGATTATATGGTTTATAATTGCGTTTGAAGTAGGTCAGTTATTTCTGGCCGCCCGAGATTTTTTTATTTTATCTCGGGCTTTTTTTATTGTTACAAGTATTTGTCACTCATAACAGTAGTTATCTTAGCGAAAACTTATTTAAAAATCAAGTTAAAACTGTAGTTGCTCTTCATTTTTTTTGCAATATTTCTTCGCCTGTCCGCCAAACCAAGTTTTTTCTTGATTTTTTTTGGTTTTTAACTAAAATGTCTTTTATACAGACAAGAGGGCAAATCATGGACAACAAAAACATATTTGATTTATTCGATTTATCTGACATACCAAAAGACCTTGGCGACATCAAAAACGATGAGTTTTCCAAAGAATTGTTACAATTGTTTGAATTGGCAGGTAGAGAATTAAGCGTAGATGAAATAACGGTGGGATATTATAGACATTTCACTCTTGGCGAAAACCGCGCAGTAAAAACAAAAACACAAATACAAAATAAAGTCTATAAACTTAGTAAAGATATCTCTGCCCCAATTGTATCGGTTGGAGGCAAGAAAGGTATTTATAAATTAGAAAAAATAAAAAACACAAAAAATATTGGAGACAAGCAAGAAAACACACAAACAAACGAAGAGTAAATGCTTAAAATTCTAATTTAGAATAACAACCGCCCGATTGGGCGGTTAGTTTTACTTGCTCACCCACCTGTTTCTTATTCAAATATTTTTGTTTCTTCGTTATAAACTGCAATATATCGTTCACCAAGCCTTGCATCCCAAAACTTCTCTATGGCTTTCAATATCTCTGTCAATTCCATTTCTTTATCATCTTTTATTACTATAAGTTTGGCAGGTACATTTGTACCGGACTTTCTGCCGGTTTTACACGGTTTATTTAAATTAAAGTGTTTCGTACCATTGGCAATATTTTCCAATACTTCGCTATAGGGCATTTCTTTACTAATCACCTCTTTCTCTGCCTTTGTCTTACAAAACCAATCCCTTACATGGTAAAGTGTAATACAAGCATTTATTGCTGTTCGTTCATCGGACTCTTCTTTGTAAAACTCTCTTAGATTCTGTTTTACAATCCGATGATAAAAATACTTTGGTTCATGGTATATAAAAGATGGGCCTGGTCTTTCTAGAGAGACCTTTATATCCGGGAAAATTTCTAGTCCTAATTCTGGTATGGATATTTTCTTAGTAAAATGTTCCACTTTTCACTCCTTAAATTGCATTAGATAAAATAACCGCCCGATTGGGCGGTATAATCACTTTGTTAACTTAAAAAACGTACTTTAAACCTGTTCTTATAGTATGATTTTTTATATCATAACTATACTTCGTTATATCGTCCAAACGATAATTCAGACGACCAGCGAAATATTTCATTTCTTCCTCTGTACCAAAAGATCCACCCGGGAACAAATTATTTGCGTATTCTGCATTTGCTATATAATACCCATCAAGTCTAGCATGATGTTTTAATTTGTTCATATCATAACTGATGTCAATATACAGATTATTGTGTATTTTAATAGATGTTCCCACTCCTATGACAATCCCCGAGTCCATTGATCCAAATTTTGTTTTATTGTGCAGCAAAGCACCCAACTTTACATACGGTGTAACGAATTTATACGTTCCGCCAAGTTTCAAACTTAATGCCGACCAGTTTTTCACAATATTGCCACCAGTGTTATAATTAAGACCTAAAGCCGCATAAAACCATTCATAGTGAAAATCACCGCCAATCTCAAAACTGTTTCCAAAACCCTTATCAGAATCAGTATGTTTATTGTCATATATAAAGTAATACTGTGCGGCAGAATACACCCAATTTTGCCAATGGTGAATGTTGTGTTCTTTTATTTTATTCTGCACTAGATTAACGCCAGCACTAATTTGCGCATAAGGTTTTATGCCCCACTCTGCGTTGGCATTTGTTGCACTTATAACAGTCAATAAAACACAAGTAAAAAATGCACATCTTTTCATTATATCTCTCTTGCTTTCATTCCTATTCTAGCAATAACATTTAAAAATGTAAATTGAATATATTGCATTATTCTGTGTAGCAGAAATGGGGCGTTTTTTGCAAAAATTTGCACAAATTTCGTTATTAAAAAAAATGAGCAAAAATCGAATGCTTTTCTGACGGATTTGGATACAGATATAAACGCATACCATCCCGACTGTTCAGTATTTTACACAGGTGCTACACAGATTAGCAAAATACAAAAACCGCACAAATGACTTTTGCTGGATTCTTGGGACGCACGTGGCATTTTTAGTCCCTTTAAACTTACGGACTACTGAGGCAATGTGCTGAGCGACATAAAAAAATAATATTTTTGGTCAATAAAAAAACACCAAAACTGCAGATTTCCGCCACATAATTCGTCTTATAATTGTTTTGTCGTTTTACTCTCGAAAAAGCTCCCAATCTCACGGACAAAAATAGGTCAAAAAGGCATAAAAAAATGTTTTACACATTTCATACACACAGGCGAAATTTCATAAAAAAATCCGCAGATTTCTGCGGTTTACATATTTTTGAAAAAAGCCTTGACTTCTGCGGAAAATTGATATATTATTCTGTTCGCTATTCGGGCATAGTTCAGTCGGTAGAACAACGGACTGTTAACTTTCTAGATTCAATCTTCCTATATCTTGATAAAACTGTATAACGCTCTCAATTTTCTTGATATTTCTGAAGTTTTTTTTGGTACTGTTTTTGACGAACATACCCTACATATACCCTACAAATTCATCTGTGTTTTACACAACCGCTACACAGCACCCCATTTTACACCGATTTTTTTGCAAATCCCCAAAACCGTTTTTTAGGGTATGCAATGTACTGTTTTGGATATCGTTGGATAGATTTGTAACATCTGCTCTACCACAAACTCCAACAACTGTTGGTTTCATGTTTTATTGGTTTTTATCTATCTTCTTTATCAACTTGTTCAAGCGTTCAAAGTTTCTCTCATTATCCTTTATAAATGGAATTACCACCAATCCACCTGGCGCATATAATGTCAGCGTAGAATACCCAAAGAGCGACCCCATACAAGTACGATGCAACTCTGCATTATCGATGTCTTTTACATAAAGTTTATCGTATTTTTTATAAAACAACCCACCTTTAACAACAATATGTTTGGAGCCTATGTATATTCTAGTCCACCAAGCATCGAAACAATTTACAATGTCGCGTAAAGAATATAGTAGCGGAACCAAAAATACCGAATACAAAAAACTAGTGTCAAAGCCCTTATCGCCAAAAAACCATTGTTTACTAGATATCATGTCTCCAATTTCATTAAAAAAAGCGAATAATAAAACAAATAAGGAGATTCTAAATACAATTCGTAAAAAGTTTTCGAATATAGGCAAATAACTAACAGAAAGCTCATTCATATCATCTGACACAACAAATAAATTATCCAGATTATACTCTTTACGTTTTCTTTTATAAAACATTTTACCTCGGCTTTAACAACAAATCTAATTTTCAAATCTTTATTCAATCCCACCAAGAAATTTTGCGTGGTGGATTCAGTATTTCTTTTAGCTCGTCTAAACTGTCTGGTTGATCCAACTTATGAATCATTTTATGACAATTTGGACATAGTACAAAGAAGTCATTAGCATTAACTTCTCTTGTCTGTTCATTTTCAATTTCAGCCCACGGCTTTTTATGGTGTGCCTCTAATATACCTTTCATACTTTCGCCATATTCTGCAACAGGATCCAATCCACACCCCATGCAAATATAACCATGATATTCTTTTATTGACTGTATTGCTTTATTACTTAAACGTCCCTCGTATTTTATATGATTTTCTTTGCGCTGTTTCTTTTCTGTAAAGTTTTTTATTTCACGGGCAAATTTTTGAAAGTTATCATTGGTCATTTCTTCGCCCCAAGCGTTCAACTTTTCAGACAATTGCTGCTTGTCGCTTTCGTTTTCATAATCCCCATCTTCAATAAGTTTTTTTAAATGGGCTTTGCGAGAAGGCCAGACATCTTCCTTATTAAATCTCTCGCTGGCAGATACGCCTTGGTCTTTATTACCAAAATATTCAACAAACAACTTTTCTCTTTCGGTTTCTGTTTTATTATTGACCAAATCACCCCAGTTAATTCCCTTGGCTTCCAAATCGTTCAACGCTGTTTCTAACTGCAAAGGAGACACATAAGATCTGCCAACAGAAGAACTTCCGGCCCCCCTTTCACCACTACTTCTGCTACTGGAACTAACAGAACCTTCCCCAGAAATACCCTTATAAGCAGAAGAAGAGTCGCCAAGTGTAGTCAATCGTTTGTTGTGTTCAATTATGTTCTTGATTTCTTTTGATGTGATTGTCTTAAAATATGAGGGCAATTTTTCTAATTGTTTTCCTATTAAACCAAAAATATAACCAATAAGGAAAGGTCCCCCAAGCACCCATAAGCCCAAAAGTCCTCCATCTGACTTGAGATTAAATCCCTTTATTAGCATTGCCAGCATCCAAGTAACCCCAACCCAAACCATACCTCCCAATAAGAGAACCCAACCGTAATTATTATCACACCATTCACTTATACTGGAGCGTTGTTCAAGCTTGGTCAACTTCGACCAATTACTTTCTTTATTTTCTCGGGCGTAAAAAAAGCCATTTTCTTCTTTCAAATAATCTAATCCAACATTGTCAGATTCAAAATCATGCGTTTTTGTCGTAAATCTATATTGTTTTTCTGACATATCTTATTCCTGTTGTGCTTATTTTAGCAACCGGATTCACAAATGTAAATCAAATATATAAAAAGCACTTTCTGTGCAGCAAAAACGTGGTGCGTTTTTTACAAAATTTGGTATGGATCGCTACATTGAACAAATGCGTGCAAAAAAGCGTACGTTTTCTGATAAATCTGGATACAGATATAAACGCATACCATCCCGACTGTTCAGTATTTTACACAGGTGCTACACAGATTAGCAAAATATAAAAACCGCACAAATGACTTTTGCTGGATTCTTGGGACGCACGTGGCATTTTTAGTCCCTTTAAACTTACGGACTACTGAGGCAATGTGCTGAGCGACATAAAAAAATAATATTTTTGGTCAATAAAAAAACACCAAA